>JAEDJB010000197.1 GCA_016296565.1 Oscillospiraceae bacterium | reverse complement strand
CTGTCTATCAGGACAAAGACCCCCTGGCTGGGATGGGAAAGGAGAGATACCATGGCGTTCACTGACCAGGAGATCCTGGACCTGTGCCGCAACCGGGACCAGCGGGCCATTGCGGCCATGGAGTTTCAGTACGGGGCCTACTGCCACAAGGTGGCCGTGAACATCCTGGGGAACTTCCACGACGCGGAGGAGTGCGTCAACGACGCCTACCTGGCGGTGTGGAACGCGGTTCCCCCCGCCCAGCCCCGGTCCCTGCTGGCCTACCTGGCCAAGACCACCCGCAACATCGCCATCAACCGTCTGGAGCACAACCAGGCCCAGAAGCGGGACGGGGGCTACTACCTCCTGCTGGACGAGCTGGCGGAGATCCTGCCCGGGCCGGGCTCGGTGGAGGACGAGGTGGCCCGGCGGCACCTGATGGCCTGCATCAACGACTTTCTCCGCCATAAGGCATCCAAGGTGGAGCGGAACCTGTTCCTCCGGCGGTACTTCTGGGGGGATTCCATTGAGGACCTGGCCCAGCGCTTCGGCTACAGCCAGAGCAAGGTCAAGTCCCAGCTCCACCGCACCCGGAAAAAGCTCCGGGCCTACCTGGAAAAGAAGGGGGTGCTTCCATGAACCGGGACCCGTTCTACTATCATCTGGAGGAACTGGACGACGACCTGATCCAGGAGTCCGCCGACGCCAGGCGGAACCGCTGGAAAACCGTTCTGGCAGCGCTGGGGGTGATCGCCCTGGTGATCGTGCTGGTGAACCTGGTGCTGGCCATCTCTGCCCGTGAGGACATGCAGGACCTGGGGGGCGAGAAGGGGGTGCTCTGCGACGGGGTGTACTACATTTACGCGGGCAGCGGATTCGCGCTGCCCGGGGAGGTCCGGGTGCCCCGGGGCATCTTCGCCTACACCCCCGGCCAGGAGCCGGAGCTGCTGGTGTCTGTGGAGGACTACAGCATGGACACCATCTTCCCCAGCTGGGATGTAAGCGCCCAGGGGCTGTTCTTCATTGACCAGAGCCAGAACACCCTCTGGCGGATGGACCTGGAGACCCGGGCGGTGACCCTTCTCTACGACCTGCCCGAGGCGGAGACCCCGGAGGGGACCGTGAGCCTGGGAAGCGACAACGCCTGTCTGTTCCTGGACGGCCTGTGGGAGGACCACATTGCCCTGATTGCCAACACCGGGTGGGAGTCCTATAACCTGGTCCTGGACTGCCGGACCGGAGAGGTTTTGTCCCGGGAGCTCCGCGGTCAGAGGGAAGGCTGGAACCGGCTGGCGGGGGACCGGCTGCTGGAGGAGTACCGCGTGGACTATCCGGAGGGGACAGAGTACCCCGGCTGGGAGTTCGACAAAAAGGAAGGGTTTTACCACTACACCGACCTGCGGGAAAACGGCGTGTCCGTGCTTCCGGAAGGGATGAAGGGCTCCGCCCAGGAGATCGGGGACGGCGTTCTGGCGGTCTATCAGCCGCTGGATGAGTCCGGCGGCCGGCAGGGGCTTCTGCTGCTGGCGGACGGACGAAACGTGGACCTGGTTCTGGACGAGGGAGACGTGCACTATGAGTACCTGGCGGTTTCGGGAAACTGGCTGTTTTACACCCAGCAGCAGCCCAACCCCACCCCCGGGATGAGCGGAAGCATCTATGCCCTGTGGGTCATGGACCTGGACACCGGGGAGAGGCACCTGGTGGAGGAGCGCTATATCTTCCAGGCGGTTACCGACGGGACGTGGCTTTATGACTACGGCAATTACACCAGCTGCTACCGGGTGGAACACGACGAAGCCGGGGTGCCCTGCGGGCTGACCCTGGTGGAGAGCGGGATCTGAGCCGGGGTCCCTGTAGGGCGGGGGCTCCCGCCGGGGACGTTTGGGGGAATTGCCGCACCGCGCCCTCTCAGTCTTTGGGCCGTTGGCCCAAATCCAGCTCCCCCAAAGGGGGAGCCAAGGAGTT
Organism: Oscillospiraceae bacterium; assembly: GCA_016296565.1. GTDB lineage: Bacteria > Bacillota > Clostridia > Oscillospirales > Oscillospiraceae > Evtepia. The sequence goes on along the minus strand of JAEDJB010000197.1, from coordinate 767 downwards.
ACGCCATAGCAAAATCACAAAAACCCGGGGGAATCCCCGGGTTTCTTTCTCTCTATTATCCAGCAAAACCCCGTGAAAAATTGCCGGGGGTATGATAAAATAAACTATTCAGGCGCGGCGCTCTGCCGCCCATTGACAGAGGAGGCCACCAGACATGTCGGCAAAAGAGGAATTTATTGAAATCTTTCGGGAGAACGTCCACCGGGAGGGCGCGGAAAACCTGCTGGACTATCTCATGAACAAGAGCGACTTTTTCACCGCCCCGGCCTCGGGCCGGTACCACGGGGCTTACCCCGGCGGCCTGTGCGAGCACAGCCTCAACGTTTACCACTGTCTGAACGACTACCTGGCCCGGGAGCGGGTCACCGACCTTTACGGCCTGGAGTACAGCCCCGAGTCCATCGCCCTGGTGTCCCTGCTCCACGACGTGTGCAAGATCGGCTGCTACAAGCCCTCCACCCGGAACGTGAAGGGGGAGGACGGCCGCTGGACCCAGGTGCCCACCTTTAACTTCGAGGACCCCCTCCCCTATGGCCACGGGGAGAAGTCCGTCTATGTGGTCAACGGCTTCGTCCGGCTGACCCGGGAGGAGGCCATGGCCATCCGCTGGCACATGGGCTTCTCCGGCACCGAGGACAACCGGCTGGTGGGCCGGGCCTTTGTGAAGTATCCGCTGGCCTTTGCCCTGTCCGTGGCCGACATGGAGGCCACCTATTTCCTGGAACAGGAAGGGAATCAATTCTAATATCACCGGCTTCTTCCCAAGG
>JAEDJB010000196.1 GCA_016296565.1 Oscillospiraceae bacterium | reverse complement strand
AAATTGGCCATGTGCCGCCTGTGGCGGCACGGCCTTAAAATCCAAGCGCGTGGGCCGGGACGGCCCACATGCGCGTAAAACTTCACGCGCGCCGTTTTCGTTCGGTTTTCGTGGTGTGCTGCCCGCGCATGAAGTTTTAGACTCCCCAGGAAAGGATGGGATACCAATGAACCATCAGCGCATCGTGGTAAAGGTGGGCACCTCCACCCTGGCCCACCCCACGGGCTTACTGAATATCCGCCGGGTGGAGGAGCTGTGCAAGGTCCTCAGCGACCTGAAAAACGCCGGACATGAGATCATCCTGGTCTCCTCCGGCGCCATCGGCATGGGAGTGGGGAAGCTCTCCCTGGCTGCCCGGCCAGGGGACATCCCCACCAAGCAGGCCGCCGCCGCCGTGGGCCAGTGCGAGCTCATGTACACCTACGACAAGCTCTTCACCGAGCATAACCACACCGTGGCCCAGATCCTTCTCACCGCCTACGACGTGGACCACCCGGAGCGGTTTGAAAACTTCCGGAACACCATGCACCGGCTGCTGGAGCTGAAGGCCCTGCCCATCATCAACGAAAACGACACCGTGGCCACTGAGGAGCTGGGCATCGGGGACAACGACACCCTGGGGGCCATTGTGGCCGTCAGCATGGAGGCGGACCTGCTGATCCTCCTGTCGGACATCGACGGGCTCTACACTGCCGACCCCCACAGCCACCCGGAGGCCACCCTGATTTCTGACATTCCCGCCCTCACCCCGGAGATTCTGGCTCTGGCCGGAGGCGCCGGGTCCCACCTGGGCACCGGGGGAATGTCCACCAAGCTCCATGCCGCCGCCATCTGCACCGAGGCCGGCTGCGACATGGTCATCGCCAACGGCGCGAGTCCCTCGGTGCTCTACGACATAGCGGAGGGCAAGCCTGTGGGCAGCCGGTTCCGCGGAAAGAGAGGCTGACTGATGTTTGATCCCAACCTGTTTCCCGACCCCAACAGCTGCTATCCGCCTCCCCCTTTCGCCGGAAACGAGTTTTCCGACCGGGAGAGCCAGGAAGAAAACCCGGCGGAACTGCTCCGCACCCGCCCCCTTTTAGAGGCTGCCCTGGCCGCCAAGCCCGCCCTGGCCGCCCTCTCCACGGAGGAAAAACGGGCCGTTCTGGGCACCATGGCCGACTGCCTGGAGGAGGAGACCCCTGCCATTCTCGCCGCCAACGCCAAGGACCTGGAAGCCGCCCAGGACACCATCTCCCCGGTGATGCAGGACCGGCTGCGGCTGACGGAAGGCCGCGTTGCCGACATGGCCGCCGGGGTCCGGGCGGTGGCCGCCCTGCCGGACCCGGTGGGCCGCACCCTGTCCTCCCACACCCTGCCCAACGGGCTGGAGGTGAACAAGGTTTCCGTTCCTCTGGGGGTCATTGCCATCATCTATGAGTCCCGGCCCAACGTCACCTCCGACGCCGCCAGCCTCACCTTCCAGGCGGGGAGCGTGTGCGTTCTCCGAGGGGGCAAGGAGTCCATCTGCTCCAACACCGCCATCGTTGCCGCCCTCCACAAGGCTCTGGACAAGCACGGCCTGCCCCGGGCCCTGGTGAGCCTGGTGACCGACACCAGCCGGGCCAGCGCCAATGAGCTCATGCAGGCGGTGGGGTATATCGACCTGCTGATCCCCCGGGGGGGCGCGTCCCTCATTCAGACCTGCGTGAACCAGGCCAAGGTCCCCTGCATCCAGACGGGCACCGGCATCTGCCACATCTACGTGGACGACGCTGCCGACCTGGACAAGGCCATTACCATCCTGGAAAACGCCAAGACCAGCCGGCCCTCCGTGTGCAACGCCGCCGAGGTCTGCCTGGTAAACCGGGCCGTGGCGGCGGACTTTCTCCCCATGGTCCGGGAGCGGCTGGGTAAGCAGCGCCACGAGCAGGGGCTCCAGCCCGTGGAGCTGCGGCTGGACCCCGCCGCCATGGAGTTCATCCCCGGCATCCCTGCGGGGTACGACGACTTCGACACGGAGTTTCTGGACTACATCCTGGCCGTGCGGGTGGTGGACAGCCTCCAGGAGGCCATTGAGCACATTAATCGCCACTCCACCGGCCACAGCGAGGCCATCATCACGGAAAACAAGGACCACGCCGCCCTCTTTACCAAGCTCATCGACAGCGCGGCGGTGTATGTGAACGCCTCCACCCGGTTTACCGACGGAGGCCAGTTCGGCCTGGGGTGCGAGATGGGCATCTCCACCCAGAAGCTCCACGCCCGGGGCCCCATGGGCCTGGAGGAGCTGACCAGCTACAAATACGTCATCACCGGCAGCGGACAGATCCGGTGATGAAAATAAGAAAACGTCCCCCTGCAGAAGCAGGGGGACGTTTTGTCTCCTGGGTTACCGGATGGAGGTCACGGTGTAGTCCTGGTCCTCCACCGCTTTTTTCAGGACGGCGTCCTCCGCCGCTTCGGTGAGGGAGACCACGGCGGTGCCCGCTTCGTGGCTCACCTGGGCCTGGCTGACCTGGGGCAGGGCCTCCAGGGCTTTCTTGACCCGGGCTTCGCAGTGGGTGCACATCATGCCTTCAATGTTCAGTGTCTTTTCCATGGGATTTTCTGCCTCCTGATCGTGAAATTGGATGGGTTTATCTCTGCTGGCGTCCCGCAGGGGGAAGAAATTCAGGCGCAGGGCGTTGGACACCACGCAGAAGCTGGACAGGCTCATGGCCGCCGCGGCGAACATGGGGTTCAG
>JAEDJB010000041.1 GCA_016296565.1 Oscillospiraceae bacterium | reverse complement strand
GCTCTCCCGGAAGATCCGGAGAATCTCCTCTCGGTTGGGGGGATTGTAGCCGCCGGGAAGCACCAGGGTCAGGTCGGCCAGGGTCTCCAGCATGTCCTCGGTGACGCCCAGCTGGGTGAGGTTCATGGCAAGGCCCAGCTCCTTCATCCAGGCTTCCATGGCCGCCAGGCCTTCCTCTGCGATCTGCTGGTCGCTCTTCCCTTCCGGGTTCACGTCCCACACATTGATCGCAAACCGCTTGAATTTGGGCAGGCCGTAGGGCAGGAGGAACCGGTAGTAAGGCAGGGAGACGGCGGAGAGGGTCATGCCGTGGGCGGCGTTGGTATAGCCTCCCACCGCCTGGCCCAGCATGTGAACCATCCAGTCGGTGCTCTTGCCCTTGGCCACCAAAGTGTTCAGGGCCCAGGTGGCAGTCCACATAATGTTGCTCCGGGCCTCATAGTCCTGGGGGTTCCGGTTGGCGATGCGGCTGGAATGGATGACAGAGCGCATGAGGCCCTCGCTGATGTAGTCGCTGGTGTTGTCGTCCTCCCCGGAGAAATACTGCTCGCAGATGTGGTTGAAGATATCATAGATACCGGAAACCATCTGGTAATGGGGCAAGGTCAGCGTGAACCGGGGATTCAGGACGGAGAACCGGGGCATGATGGCCTCATCGGCAAAGACGTGGCCGATCTTTTGCTTGGTCTCCTGGTTGGTAATCACCGCGCCGGCGTTCATCTCGGACCCGGTGCCCACCATGGTGAGCACGCAGCCCACGGGGATCACCGGGCAGTCGGGCTCCTCAAAGCGCAGGTAATACTTATCCCAGGGGTCCTCCGGGCAGTGGACAGAAACAGCCACCGCCTTGGCGTAGTCGCACACCGAGCCGCCGCCTACGGCCAGGAGCAGGTCCGCCTGGTGGCCTCTGGCGATGGCAATCCCTTCGTACAGCTTGGCCAGGGTGGGGTTGGGCATGACACCGGCAATCTCCGCCACGTTTTTCCCGTTCTCCTTCAGAATGTCCACCACCGCGTCATAGATGCCGTTTTGCTTGATGGACCCGCCGCCGTAGACCAGCACCACGTTGGACCCGTACTTGGGCAGTTCCTGGTTCAGGTACTGCAAAGAATCTTCGCCAAAGTAGAGCTTTGTGGGGTTGCAGTAAACAAAATTTCCAAGCATGGTTTGTTATCCTCCCTGATTTCTTGGTTGACAGTTCTGTCTGGCTTTGATAGGATCATGATAGCACCTAAACTTAACTTTAGGTCAACCCCTATTTTGGAAAAAACAGATGGGAGGACGAGGTATGTATACCATTGGCCAAGTGTCGGAGCTGTGCGGCCTGCCGGCTTCTACCCTGCGCTACTATGATAAGGAAGGTCTGTTCCCTAATTTACAGCGGGACTCCGGCATCCGCCGGTTTGGGGAGCAGGAGCTGGAGGCCCTGCGGATCATCGAGTGCCTGAAAAAATCCGGGCTGGAGCTGCGGGACATCAAGCAGTTCATGGCCTGGTGCACCGAGGGCAGCGCCACCTATCCCCAGCGCCGGGCACTGTTCTTAAAGCAGAAGGAGCAGGTGGAGGCGGAGCTGGAGCGCATGAACCAGGTGCTGGACATGATCAAGTTCAAGTGCTGGTACTATGAGCAGGCGATCCAGGACGGAAACGAGGACCGCCTGCGGACCATGTCCCTGGAGGAAATGCCGGAGGAGGTGCGGCGGGCTTATGAAAACGCCCACAGGTAAGCGGGCTTTCTATTACACCACCCAATATCTCTCCCCCCTCGGCCCCATCACCCTGGCAAGCGACGGAGAGGCCCTCACCGGGGCCTGGTTCGCGGGGCAGAAATACTTTGGCAGGACCCTTGGGGCGGACCTGGTTCCAAAAGAGGGCCTGCCAGTGTTTTTTGCTGCAAAGGACTGGCTGGACCGGTACTTTGCCGGGTCGACACCCGGCCCGGAGGAGCTGCCTCTCTCCCCTGCCGGAACCCCCTTCCAGCAGGCGGTCTGGGACCTGCTCCAGGCGATCCCCTATGGGACGGTAGTTACCTATGGGGACCTGGCCCGGACCCTTGCCCAGCGGCAGGGCCGGGTAAGCCTGTCGCCCCAGGCCGTGGGCGGCGCGGTGGGGCGCAATCCCCTCTCTGTTTTCATCCCCTGCCACCGGGTGGTGGGAGCCGGCAGGAAGCTCACCGGCTACGCCGGAGGGCTGGACAAAAAAGCCTGGCTGCTGGCCCACGAAGGGGCGGCAACAGGGGGAAAATAACGCGGTTCAAAGGGTCTCTGTGCATAAAATCAGGCCAGGACGCACAAAAGGTAAGTATCCCTGATTTTATGACCCCCTCAACGGAAAGGAGACCTTTACCATGTTGGGTGATTTCACCTATTCCAACCCCACCAGGCTGTATTTCGGCCGGAACGCCCTGGACAATCTGCGCCGGGAGCTGGAACCCCGGGGCAAGACCGTGCTGCTGGTCTACGGCGGCGGGTCCATCAAACGAAACGGCATCTATGACCAGGTGGTGGACATTGTCAGCGCCTGCGGCAAGCAGATTGTGGAGGACCCGGGCGTCATGCCCAACCCCACCACAGACAAGCTCACCCAGGGCTGCCGTCTGGCCCGGGAGAGCGGCGCGGACCTGATTCTGGCCGTGGGCGGCGGTTCGGTGTGCGACTATGCCAAGGCGGTGTCTGTCTCCGCCTGGTGCGGCGAGGACCCCTGGGAAAAGTATTTTCTGCGGAAAGAGCCGGTAGACAACCGGATTCTCCCTGTGGGCTGCGTGCTCACCATGGTGGGCACCGGGTCGGAGATGAACGGCGGGGCGGTGATCTCCAACCCGGAGACCAAGCGGAAAATCGGCCGGTTCTTTGAGGACGACGCCTTTCCCAAGTTCTCCATCTTGAACCCGGTCTTTACCTACACGGTACCCAAATACCAGATGGTGGCGGGAATCTACGACATCATGTCCCACATCCTGGAGCAGTATTTCTCCGGGACCGATGACAATACCTCGGACTATATGATGGAGGGGCTGCTCCGCTCCCTCATTCATTCCTCCCAGGTGGCCCTGCGGGAGCCGGAAAACTACGAGGCCCGAAGCAACATCATGTGGATCGCCACCTGGGCTCTGAACTCCCTGCTCTCCAAGGGCAAGGCCACCGACTGGATGGTCCACATGCTGGGCCAGTCGGTGGGAGCCCACACCGACGCCACCCACGGCATGACCCTCTCTGCGGTGACCCTCCCCTATTACCGTTTTCTCCTGCCCTACGGGCTGGAGAAGTTCAAGCGGTTCGCGGTGAACGTCTGGCAGGTCTCCCCCCACGGCAAGTCCGACCGGGCCATTGCCCTGGAGGGGCTGGAGCGGATGGAGGAATATATGCACCGGCTGGGGCTGGTGATGGATCTTCAGACCTTGGGGGTCACGGAGGACATGCTGGAGAGTATTGCCGAAGGCACCTTCCGCCGAACCGGCGGGTACCATCCCCCGGAAAAGGCAGAGATTTTGGCGATTTTGCAAGAGAGTATGCACGGAAGATAAGCAGAAAGCCTCCCGGCCAACGGGAGGCCTTCCGTTTCTTTCAGACGATTCCGTGGGTTTTTCTAGGAAACCGTGTATAATAAAATAGAACACTGGGAGAAAGGGGGATGCCCATGCAGGATAAAGATCTGTTGGCGCTGCTGCGCCAAAAAGACCCGGCGGGCCTGGAAGCGCTGCTTCTCCACTATGGCCCCTTTCTTCGTTACATCATCTCCCCCATCCTCCCGGACCCCAGGGACCAGGAGGAGTGCCTGTCTGACATCTCCATGGGGGTATGGGAAAAGTGCGGCTCCTTCCAGGAGGACCGGGGAACCTTGAAAAGCTGGCTGGCCGCAGTGGCCCGAAACGCCGCCCTGAACCGGGCCAGGACCCACCGGCCCGCAGAGGAACTCTCCCCGGATCTTCCCGCCCCGGGCGAGGCCCCGGAGGAGCAGGTTTTGAGGCAGGAGCGGCTGGACGCCCTGGCACGGGCCATATCCAGTCTGACTCCGGGGGAAAAAGCCCTGATTTATCGAAGATACTACTTCATGCAGCCTGTTGCCCAGATCGCCGGGGAGTTGGGCATGACCCCGCGTGCGGTGGAAGGCCGTCTGTACCGGTTGAAAAAACGGCTGCGCAAGGCATTGGGGGGTGACGGCATTGACGGATCATGAAAAGCGCGCCATGAGCGACCAGGATCTGGAGGAACTGCTCCAGCTGGGTCTGCTGCCTCCCGCCGATCCGGTGGTATCGGAGATCACCCCCTGGCGCAAGGCGGTCAACCGGGTGCTCATCGGCCTGGCCCTGAACACCGTAACCTTCCATTTCCTGAACCTGGACTATATTCTGCCGGGCATCGGCATTCTTCTGATGCTCCTGGGCTTCCGGGCTCTGCGGAGGGAAAACCGGGGGTTCCGGCTGTGCTGGTTTGTCACCCTTTTCCGGGCAGCGGATTTCATTCTGTGGGTGGTTCTCAGCGCCACCATCTGGCGAACCGCGTTTTCTGAGACTGTGCCGGCTCTGGTCCTGAACGTCTGCAACCTTCTGGTCCCCTTCGTCCTGGCCCTTGGCCTGCGCGATGGATTACGGGCAGTACATCGAAAGGCCGGGGTTCCGGTGCAGACCAAGGGGGTTACCGCCCTGATTCTCTGGTATCTGGCGGTCTGCGCGCTGGGGTTGGTCCAGTATAACGGGCTCATTTTAAGCGGGATTCTGGTCCTTGCCTTTGTTTTCATCATCCGCAGTCTGTACCGGCTGTCCTTTGCCTTGGACGAGGCAGGCTATGTTATCCAGCCGGCGCCCCGTCGGTGCTCAGACCGGGCGGTGGTGCTGGCCCTGCTGGCCTTTACGGCGGCGGGGATGGCTATGGGGTACCTCTTCTTCGACAAGTACCCCATGCACTGGACAGAGACCATTCAGACAGAGAGGCAGGATCTGACCGAAATTCGGGAAAACCTGCAGGACTTGGGGTTCCCGGAGGTGGTCCTTCAGGACCTGAAGGAAGCGGACCTGGAAGCCTGCGCGGGGGCGCAGTATGTGTACACGGTACAAAAGGACCACCCTGTCAATGACGGCCGTCAGGCAACCACAGTTACAGAGGACTCCACGGTGATTGACACCGTCTATGACACGAAAGAGCTTCGCATCACCAGCGCAGCGGTTCTTCTGGCGGGGGAACCCGAGGAATGGAGAATTTTCCACCACTTCGAGTGGGTGGAGGACCCGGGCTTTTTCGGAACGGACGCCCTTCAGCTCTGGCCCGCGGATTACGGTTCCCTTTCCGTTGGCTGGATGGTAACGGGAGACTATACCGGCCAGGTCCTTTATGACGCGGATGGGAAAAGCTATGTTTCCCCCTACTACAGCCTGGGCAGCGTAAGCAAAGAAACGGAAAGTTTTTTGGGCGGCAGCTATGTTGCCACGGACGTGTTCGCCGCTTTCTCGTTCCCCGCCGGGAAAGACCGGTGCAGAGGGTATGTGACGTATCCTGCCGCAAAGGTTATGGATGGCTGCATCCTTTCTTCCAATCTTAACTTCATCCATCAGCAGAGCAGATGGCGCTTTCCGGTGCAGTCCGCCCTGGAGTTCGGCCAGCCCGGCGTCTTTTACTCGGACAAAAACTATATCGCAGTTCAGGATGACATTCTGCTGCAGCCCTGAAGAAAAAGCCGGCGGTTTCCCGCCGGCTTTTTGTGCGCGTACAATTATAACAGATGGGCCCGCAGCTCTTCCCCGGAGAGGGGGCTTAAGTAGGCCGGGGCAATGTCGAAAACGGTCTTGCAGCCGGAGACTCCCTCCTGGCCCAGGCGATAGGCGGCCCGGGCATAGGCCAGCAGGACGCTGGTGGTAAACTCGGGGTTGGAGTCCAGCTTCAGGCTGTACTCGATGATGTGGGTGTTCTCCCCTTCCCAGCCGGTCTTGCCGGAGCGGATGACAAAGCCCCCGTGGGGGATGCCGCTGTGGTCCCGGTCCAGTTCCTCCTGAGAGATGAAGTGGACAATGGTGTCGTACTCGTCAAAGTAGTTGGGCATGGTCTTGATGTCGTTTTCGATCTTTGCCTTGTCTGCCCCTTCCTTGGCCACCACGAAGCACTCCCGCAGGTGCTTCTGTCGTGTGGTGAGTTCCGGCTCGCTGCCGCTGCGCACCGCGTCCAGGGCAGACTGGATGGGGATGGTGTACTGCTTGGCGTCGGCCACCCCTTCCACCCGGCGGATGGCGTCGGAATGGCCCTGGCTGACCCCCTTGCCCCAGAAGGTGTAGTCCGCGCCTTGGGGCAGAATAGCCCGGGCGTACAGCCGGTTCAGGGAGAACAGGCCCGGGTCCCAGCCGCAGGAGATCACCGCCACCTTGCCGCCGGCCCTGGCGCTGTCGTCCACGGCGGCGAAGTGCTGGGGGATGCGGGCGTGGGTGTCAAAGCTGTCGATCACATGGAAGTGCCGGGCATACTCCGGGGTCTGCACCGGCAGGTCGGTGGCGCTGCCGCCGCAGAGGATGAGCACATCCACCTCGTCCTTGTGCTCCAGGGCCTGGCTGGCGGGGTAGACAGGAACCCCTTCGGTCAGGATGGAGACGGTCTTGGGGTCCCGGCGGGTGAATACCGCGGCCAGGGTCATGTCCGGGTTCTGACGAACAGCGCACTCGACTCCCCGGCCCAGGTTGCCGTAGCCCATGATACCAATTCGAATCTGCATGTGTTCTTCCTCCTCAGCAGAAAAATTTGATGATGAAACAGTATACCATAAAACGGCATAGTTTTCCAAGGGGGACAGGTGAGGTTTTTTGTGGAGCGGACCGGTTTACTTTGTCTCCTTGATATGGTATCATGACAATAATTGTGTATTATTTGAATAAGGGAGTTTACCAATGATCACTGTTTCCAACCTGAGCCTTCAGTACAGCGGCCAGCCGCTGTTTTCCAACGTGGATCTGCAGTTTACCAAGGGCAACTGCTACGGTATCATCGGCGCCAACGGCGCAGGCAAATCCACCTTTTTGAAAATCCTCTCCGGGGACCTGGACTCCACCAGCGGGGAAGTTTCCATCCTCCCCAACACCCGCATGTCGGTGCTGAAGCAGGACCAGAACGCCTACGACGCCTACAACGTGATGGACACTGTCATCATGGGCAACAAGCATCTGTACGACATCGGCAAGCAGAAGGACGCCATCTACGCCAAAGAGGAAATGACTGACGAGGACGGCCTGCTGGCCTGCGAGCTGGAGACTGAGTTTGCCGAGCTGGGCGGCTGGGAGGCCGAAAGCGACGCCAGCCGCATCCTCCAGGGTCTGGGCATCGACACCAGTCTGCACTACAACGACATGGCCACCCTGGACCCCCGGCTGAAGGTGAAGGTCCTGCTGGCCCAGGCGCTCTTCGGAAACCCCGACATCCTCATGATGGACGAGCCCACCAACAACCTGGACATCGACGCCACCAACTGGCTGGAGGACTTCCTGCTGGACTTTGAGGGCACCGTGATCGTGGTGAGCCACGACCGCCACTTCCTGAACACCGTCTGCACCCACATCGTGGACATTGACTACGGCAAGATCAAGATGTACGTGGGCAACTACGACTTCTGGTACGAATCCTCCCAGCTGGTGCAGCAGCTCATCCGCAACCAGAACAAGCGCAATGAAGAGAAGATCAAGGAACTGCAGGAGTTCATCTCCCGGTTCTCCGCCAACAAGTCCAAGTCCAAGCAGGCCACCGCCCGCCGGAAGCTGCTGGATAAGCTCACCGTGGAGGAAATGCCCGCCTCCTCCCGCCGCTACCCCTGGGTGTCCTTCTCTCCTGACCGGGAGGTGGGCAAGGATATCCTCTTTGTCACCAACGTCTCCAAGACCATCGACGGAGTGAAGGTGCTGGACAACGTCTCCTTCATCCTGGAGCACGGGGACAAGGTGGCCTTCATCGGCGACAATGAGAACGCCCACACCGCCCTGTTCAGGATTCTCGCCGGAGAGATGGAGCCCGACGAGGGCAGCGTCAAGTGGGGCCAGACCGCCACCTTCTCCTACTTCCCCAAGGACAACACCCCCTACTTCCAGGACAACGACGACAACCTGATCGAGTGGCTGCGGCAGTACTCCCCCGACCCCCAGGAGCAGTACCTCCGGGGCTTTCTGGGCCGGATGCTCTTCTCCGGGGACGAGGTGTACAAGCCCGTGAAGGTCATCTCCGGCGGCGAGAAGGTCCGGTGCATGCTCTCCCGGATGATGCTCTCCGGGGCCAACGTGCTCATGCTGGACCAGCCCACCAACCACCTGGATCTGGAGTCCATCGCCGCCCTGAACAACGGCCTGGAGTCCGTCAAGTGCAACGTGCTGGTGGCCTCCCACGACCATCAGCTGATTCAGACGGTGTGCAACCGGGTCTTTGACTTCACCGCCGACGGCAAGCTCATTGACCGCAAGCTCACCTATGACGAATACCTGGAGCGCATGGCCGCCAGCAACGGCTAAAAACACAACGGGCAGTCCCTGACCGGGACTGCCCGCTTGCTTTTGAGGAAACAGGAGGCAAACATTTTGATTACCAAAGAGAAAAACCCGCCCTTCGACCTGGAGGGCTATCTGGCAGACGGCGTGGAGGCCATTGTAAAGGACGCCCTTCGGGCCACGCTGAAGGACCCCCGGGAGAGCGCCTTTATGGCCCGGTACGCCCTGGCCAGCAAAACCGCCGCCAAGCGGCGGGCCCAGGCGGCGGCCCAGGGGGAGCACATTCCCCCTTTCCTCATCGCCAGCATCACCAGCAGCTGCAACCTCCACTGCGCCGGGTGCTATGCCCGGCACAACCACGCCTGTATGGACGGCGGCATCCCGGATCAGCTCACCGGTGAGGAATGGAGGGCCATCTTCCAGGAGGCCCGGGAACTGGGGATCGGCTTTATCCTTCTGGCGGGCGGAGAGCCCCTGCTCCGCCGGGACGTGCTGGAGGAGGCGGGAGCGTTCCCTGAAATTCTCTTCCCCGTTTTCACCAACGGCACCATGCTGGACGAGGGGTACACCGCCCTGTTCCACCGCTGCCGGAACCTGATTCCCGTGTTCAGCATCGAAGGGCAGCAGGAGGAAACCGACGCCCGGCGGGGGGACGGTGTTTACCAGGCGCTGCTCGCCGCCATGGACCGGATGGCGGAACACCATCTGCTCTTCGGCGCCTCTGTCACCGTGACCCGGGACAACCTTTCCGGCGTAACCTCCCGCGCCTTTCTGGACCAGCTGGAGAGTCGGGGGTGCAAGGTGGTCTTTTATGTGGAGTATGTTCCCGTGGACGAAGCCAGCCGGGACCTGGCGCCCCAGGACCCGGACCGGGAACTTCTGGGCCAGCGGCTGGAAGAACTGCGGCAGGAATCCCCTGACATGCTCTTTCTCTCCTTCCCCGGGGACGAAAAGAACGCCGGCGGCTGCCTGGCTGCCGGCCGGGGCTTCTTTCACATCAACGCCCAGGGCGGGGCGGAGCCCTGTCCCTTCTCCCCCTATTCCGACTGCAACGTGAAGGAGCTGTCCCTCCGGGGCGCGCTGGCTTCCCCCCTGTTCGCCGCCCTGCAGGAGAGCCACATGCTCCTGGAGGACCACGCCGGGGGCTGCGTGCTGTTTGAGCGGCGGGAGGACGTGGAGCGCCTGGCAAAGAATGGAAGGGATTGACAGGACCCCTCACTTCGTGTACCCTGAAAGAGGAAGGAAACGAAAGGTTACCCTGCGCGGGGGTGGAGGCCCCGAGACATGAAAGTGAATGAAACAGACTCTGCGGGGATCACCCTGCTGAAAAAAGGACACCGGGGGCTGGTCCGGGCACTGTTCAGCCGTCTGGGCCTGATCGTCGCTTTGCTGCTGGTCCAGGCCCTGGTGCTGCTGGCCCTGGCCTACTGGTTTGAAACATCCTTTTCCCATATCTACAGCGTGATGGTCATTCTCTCGGTGTGCATCGTGCTGTACATTGTAAACAGCAGGACGGACCCCACCTCAAAGATTACCTGGCTGCTGCTCATCATGCTGGTGCCGGTGTTCGGCGGTCTTCTTCTGCTCTACACCAAGACTGACATGGGCCACCGGGCCATCCGGAACGAGATGAGCAAGACCATCGCGTCCACCCGGAATCTGACCCCTCAGGACCCGGAAACCATGAAACGGGTGGAGGAAGAGAGCCCAGAGACCGCCGCCCTGGCCCACTACATCGCCCGGAGCGGCTCCTATCCCGTGTTTGACAACACGGAGGTCCGCTACTTCCCCCTGGGGGATGACTTCTTTCCGGAGCTGCTGGAGCAGCTGGAGCGGGCAGAGCACTTTATCTTCCTGGAATATTTCATCATCGACGAAGGGGTGATGTGGGGGCGCATCCTGGAGATCCTGGCCCGGAAGGCCAAGGCCGGGGTGGATGTGCGGGTCATGTACGACGGCAGCTGTGAGTTTTCCACCCTGCCCCGGGACTACCCCAAGCGGCTGGAGGCCCTGGGCATCCAGTGCAAGGTCTTCTCCCCTGCCACCCCCTTCCTGTCCACCTATTATAATTACCGGGACCACCGGAAGATTCTGGTGATCGACGGCCACACCGCCTTTACCGGCGGGGTGAACCTGGCGGACGAGTACATCAACCAGATAGAGAAATACGGCCACTGGAAGGACACCGCCATCCTCCTCCAGGGAGAGGCCGTGCCGAGCTTCACCCTCATGTACCTGCAGATCTGGAACCTGTTTGAAAAGGAACCGGTGTACCAGCCCTTCCTGTCCTACCCCACCTATCCCCCCCGCAAGGCCAAGGGGTTCGTCATCCCCTACAGCGACTGTCCCCTGGACGGGGACAAGGTGGGAGAGCGGGTGTACATGGACATTCTGAACCGGGCAGAGCGTTACGTGCACATCATGTCCCCCTATCTCATTCTGGACGGTGAGATGGAGACCGCTTTGAAGTTTGCCGCCGAGCGCGGCGTGGAGGTGGCCCTCATTCTGCCGGGGATTCCCGACAAAAAGGTTCCCTACGCCCTGGCCAAGACCCATTACGCCTCCCTGCTGGACTCCGGGGTGCAGCTCTACGAGTACACCCCCGGCTTCGTCCACGCCAAGGTCTTTGTCAGCGACGACCGGAAGGCTGTGGTGGGAACCATCAACATGGACTACCGCAGCTTCTACCACCACTTCGAGTGCGCCGCCTATCTCTATGACACCGACTGCATTCCGGACATTGAGGCAGATTTTCAAAACACCCTGACCCAGTGCACCCGGGTCACCTGGGAGGCCCTGAAAAGAGAGCCCTTCTCCCGAAAGCTCACCGGCTTCCTCATGAAATCCCTGTCTCCGCTGATGTAAAGGAAGGAGGCCTTTTCCAATGGAGAAAAAAACGGAAAAATGGATCATAGCGGCGGGTATTGCCGTTCTCCTGGCCGTGGTTGTGATCGTGTCCTCTCTGTCTGGCGGGGAAGGTAACACAAAGCGCTTTGTGAAAAACAACGCCGCAGAGCTGACGCAATATGCGGAAACCATGCTCCAAACTGCCAGTGACGGTGAGCAGGATATGTATGACAGATACGAAGTGACATGCTGGCCTTCCGCAAGCATGGTTGAGTTTATAGCAAGCGGAAAGGGACTGACCCCTTCCGCTGTGTATGAGGGATTTTACTACTCCCCCCAGGACATCCCCTTGGGCTTTCAGGGGACCCAGACAGATTTTACAGCAGACGGCGACGGCTGGACTTGGGAAGAACCCGGCGGAGATAACTGGGAGTACACGGAAAAAATTCAGGACCAGTGGTACTGGTTTGAAATGCACTTTTAACGACGGCACAGAAATGCCCCAGCCCTTCAAAAAATATCGAAGAGCTGGGGCGTTTTTTCCTGTTTACATCATTTTATGTCAATTTGGCACATGGTCATGGCGGACAGGGCGTTTTCGTGGCTGGCCGGAGTGACCCCGGCGCAGCAGTCTCGCCAGACAGTGATGGGCGTCTCCCACAGCTGGGCTTTCAGGCACAGGGCGTTGGAGATAACGCAGATGTCCGTGCACAGCCCCACCAGCTCGATGGCGTCATACTGCCCCGCTGCGGCAAAGCTGCACAGCTCCACAGAGCCGAAGGTGGGCTTGTCGATGATCCCCACGGTTTTTCCCTCTCCGGCGGCCTCCACCTGGGGATGGAGCTGCCACCCGTCGGTACCCCGGACGCAGTGGACCACCGGCAGCTTTTTTCCCTCGGCGGTGTCCAGGTAGTTCTCCCCGTGGGTGTCCCGGGTGTACACCACGTCCCCGTCGAAATCCGCAATCATCCGAACCACCGCCGGGACGATGATCTGGGCCTCCTGGGTGCCCAGGGCTCCGGTGATGAAGTCAACCTGCATGTCAATGACCACCAGCAGTTTTTTCATAGCAATGCCCCTTCTCCCGCCTGCCCGGCGGGATTTTTTGATGGCACCATTATACAGGATTGGGGACAATTTTCCAAGGGGAACCTCACACTTCTTCCGTCACCCACCCCGCCGGGGATTACAACAGGGTAAAGGTGCTGCGGTAGCAGTCCAGGACGCCTTCCGCCCGGAGCTTGCTGATCTCCGCGGACAGGCCGCTGCGGTCCACGGACAGGTAGTCCGCCAGGGCCTGGCGGTCGAAGGGGATCACAAACTGCCGGCTGTTGTGGGCCTTGGCCTGGGCCAGCAGGTAGGTCATCAGCCGCTCCCGGGTGGTGCGCTTGGAGGTAATCTCCAGCTTCTCGTGAAACCGCAGATTCTTGGCGGCCACCACCTTCAGGAGATTAAAAACCACAGCGTTATGAAAGGTACAGGCATTGCAGCAGGAGGCAGTGACGCGGCGGCAGTCCAGAAGCATGGCCTCCGCCGGGGCAACCGCCGTCACGCTCACCGGCAGGGCGGGTACCTCTGCGCAGGCGAAGGACTCGCCGAACAGCTCCCCCGGCTCCAGTTGGGCGAGAATGGTCCGGCCGCCGTTGTAGTCCTCCCGGAGCACCTGGGCCTGGCCGGAGAGGAGAATCCCCACCCATACCGCCGGCTCCCCCTCCCGCAGGATGGGCTGATGTTTGGCCGCCCGGACCACCTTGGGCTCCAGGCAGGCCAGCATGGCGGACAGGTCCTCCCGCTGGATTCCCTGAAACAGGGGACAACCTTGCAGCACTTCCAGATATTTTTCCATAAAAACCTCCGTTTTGTTGAATGTTCAACATACAAATTCGGTTTCCTACCGTATACTGTGCCCAGAAAGTCAAGCCAGCCCATCCGGGCCTGTAAAAAATAGAGGAGGATACCAAATGAAACGTACCCTGATTCACATTGACGAAGCGCTGTGCAACGGCTGCGGTCTCTGCGCCCAGGCCTGCCACGAGGGGGCCATCGGGATGGTCAACAACAAGGCGGTCCTGCTGCGGGAGGACTACTGCGACGGTCTGGGGGACTGCCTGCCCGTCTGCCCCACCGGGGCCATCACCTTTGAGGAGCGGGAAGCCCCCGCCTACGACGCGGCCGCCGTTCAGAAGGCCAAGGCGGAAAAGGCCCCCCTCCCCTGCGGCTGCCCCGGCAGCCACTCCAAGGCCATTCGCCGGGAGCAAGCCGCCCCTGCCCCTGTGCCCGGGGCGGTGCCCAGCCAGCTCTCCCAGTGGCCGGTGCAGATTAAGCTGGTGCCCCCCACCGCGCCGTATTTTAACGGGGCCCACCTGCTCATTGCGGCGGACTGCACCGCCTATGCCTACGGCAATTTCCACCAGGACTTTATCCGGGGCCGGGTGACTCTCATCGGCTGCCCCAAGCTGGACGAGGGGGACTACAGCGAGAAACTCACCCAGCTCCTGGCATACAACGACATTCAGAGCCTGACCGTCGTCCGCATGGAGGTTCCCTGCTGCGGCGGCATCGAGCACGCCGCTAAGCGGGCCCTGCTGGCCAGCGGGAAGGAGATCCCCTGGCAGGTAGTGACCATCGCTGCGGACGGCCGGATCGTCGGCTGACCTGACCATCAAAAAGCGCCCATTCCCGGGTTTCCGGGGATGGGCGCTGGTCTGTTTATTCCTGGTCGGTGAGGTCGGTGAGATCCTCTACCAGCTTGAGATAGTCATGGTCCTGTTCCTTTTTGCTGGGCATGAACAGGGTGGCCATCCGCTTCTTCCCCTTGCTCCGGGCGTACAGATACCCGAAGGTGGAAAAGA
>JAEDJB010000195.1 GCA_016296565.1 Oscillospiraceae bacterium | reverse complement strand
GCTGACCTCTTGAATGCCATTCAAGCGCTCTCCCAGCTGAGCTATACCCCCATGTTTGGTTGTCGTGCGCGTCGCTCTCGCTCAACGCAAGACATATATTATCAGATGGGGCGCGCTTTGTCAAGGAGAATTTCAAAGTTTTTTGGAAAAAGTTTTTCCTCAGCGGCTCATGCTGTCAAAGGCGTTTTCCACGTTCCGGGCGGTGCGGTTAATCATCCGGCGGATCTTCCGCTCCTTGGCCTTTAAGCGGATGCCCAGGCAGGTGCCGGCGGCCAGGCCCACGGCCATGCCGGTCCAGAAGTTGTTGCAGCAGCACATGGTTTGGCTCTCCTTTCGGTAAAATTGTCTGATGCAGACAGGGTTAGTTTGTCCCTCTTTGACGGAAAATTCGTTGCTAAAATATGTGAGACATTATATAATCATATGTTGAAACAAAAATTTTTGAAAACCACCGGAGGAGACGGCATGACCAAACTGTACCTGATTCGACACGCCGAGGCGGAGGGCAACCTCTACCGCCGCATCCACGGCCAGTATAACAGCCTCATCACCGACAATGGCTACCGGCAGATCAAAGCCCTGGAGCAGCGCTTCAAGGACATTCCCATCGACGCGGTCTACTCCAGCGACCTGTTCCGCACCATGACCACCGCCCGGGCCATTTACATCCCCAAGGGCCTGCCCCTGCACACCCGGGCGGACCTGCGGGAGCTGAGCATGGGCGACTGGGAGGATCACTCCTGGGCGGGCATCGATCGGACCGACCGCCAGCAGATGGCCCTGTTCTCCGCCACCTCCCCGGATTTCCGGGCCCCCAACGGAGAGTCCTTCCCGGATGTCCGCCGCCGGGGCACCGCCGCCATCCTGGACATCGCCGCCCACCACGACGGCCAGACCGTGGCGGTCTTTGCCCACGGCACCCTCATCCGCAATGTGCTGGCAGAGTTTCAGGGGATCGGCCTGGACGAGATGCACAAGATGAAGCACAGCGACAACACCGCCGTGGCCCTGCTGGAGATCCAGGACGGCCAGGTGAAGGTGGTCTATGCCGACGACAACTCCCACCTGACCCCGGAGATCTCCACCCTGGCCCGGCAGAACTGGTGGAAAGACAACCCCAAGGCGGTGGACCTGAACCTGTGGTTCTCCCAGGCCAACCTGGACACCGTGGAGGACCGGGACTTCTACCTCTCCTGCCGGGAGGAGGCCTGGCGGAATCTCTACAGCCGGGTGGACCAGTACGACGGCCCGGGCTTTCTCACCGACGCCAAGGACGCCTGGCGGAAGGACCCCCGGAGCGTGATCTACCCCATGATCCGGAAAAGCCGGGCGGGCATCCTCCAGCTGGACCTGGACCGGGGGGCGAAAGAGGGGAAGGGTTACATCTCCTTCTTCTACCTGCTGCCGGAAAACCGGGGGCAGGGCCTGGGGGTGCAGCTCATCGGCAAGGCCGTGAGCGTATACCGCCCCCTGGGACGGGACACCTTACAACTGGTGTGCTCGGAGAAAAACCAGCCCGCCCTGGCCTTCTACAAGAAGTACGGCTTCCAGGTCACCGGCACCGTGCCCGGGGCCTATAACACCCTGTACCAGATGGAAAAGTACATCGGGTACGACTACCGAGGAGAATTGGATTGAACAAATTCAGGGATTTTCTGCCCATTTCCAAAGAGGATATGCTGGCCCGGGACTGGCACTACTATGACTTCCTGCTGATCACCGGGGACGCCTATGTGGACCACCCCTCCTTCGGCACGGCTATCATCAGCCGGGTGCTGGAGGACGAGGGCTACCGGGTGGCCATTCTGGCCCAGCCCGACTGGCGGAAGAACGAGTCCTTCACCGCCCTGGGCCGGCCCCGGTACGGGGTCCTCATCAACGGGGGCAACATCGACTCCATGGTGGCCCACTACACCGCCGCCAAAAAGCGCCGCCATGACGACGCCTACTCTCCCGGCTGCAAGGCGGGCCTGCGGCCGGACCGGGCCACCATCGTCTACGCCAACAAGATCCGGGAGGTCTATGGGGACATTCCCGTGGTGATCGGCGGCCTGGAGGCCTCCCTCCGCCGCTTCGCCCACTATGACTACTGGGAGGACAAGGTCCGCCGGTCCATCCTTTTTGACGCCCAGGCGGATATCCTGACCTACGGCATGGGGGAGCGGGCCACCCGGGAGATCGCTGCCGCCTTAGCCGCCGGGACCCCTGTGGGGGAGATCACCGGGGTGAAGGGCGCCTGTTTTGCCGCCAAAAGCCCCGACGCCTGCCGGTTCCCCTCCCTCCAGGTGGCATCATTTGAGGAAGTGAGCCGGGACAAGCGGGCCTACGCCGCCGCCAACCTGGTGGAGTACGACGAGCACGACCCCGTCCGGGGCAAGGCGGTGATCCAGCCCCACGGGGACCGGTACCTCATCTGCAACCCTCCGGCCATGCCCCTGTCCACCCAGGAGCTGGACCATGTGGCGGAGCTGCCCTACATGCGGGAGCCCCACCCGGTGTACGACAGCCAGGGGGGCGTGCCCGCCATTGAGGAGGTGCGCTTCTCCGTCATCCACAACCGGGGGTGCTTCGGGGCTTGCAAGTTCTGCTCCCTGGCCTTCCACCAGGGGCGGATGGTCACCTCCCGCAGCCACGAGAGCATCATCCGGGAGGTCACTGAGCTGACCCACCACCCGGGCTTTAAGGGGTATATCCATGACGTGGGCGGCCCCACCGCCAACTTCCGGCGGCCCTCCTGCAAAAAGCAGCTGAAGCACGG
>JAEDJB010000194.1 GCA_016296565.1 Oscillospiraceae bacterium | reverse complement strand
GCCTGAGGATTTTCACCGCAGGAGCGCAGCCGCAGGCCGAACCGGGTCTTGTAGAGAATGATGGACAGGACAATAAAGAGGATGATGCAGATATAGGTGGCCAGATAGACCTTGTGGAGGAAGGTGTTTCCAAAGAAGCCCAGGTCCGCGGACTTGTCAAAGCCCAGGGTGGTCTTCTTGATCATAAACCAACTGGCCGCGTCTCCCTCTGCCATCTGCAGGGTGTTCTGGTTTGCGATGATGCGGATGAGGAAGAGGACCAGCGCGGGGGCCATCAGGTTCAGGGCGGTGCCGCCGATGGTCTGGTCTGCCCGCAGGTTAATGGAGGCAAAGGACAGCAGCAGGGAGAAAATGGCGCCCATGACGGCGGCCACCAGCATGGCCAGAATCTCCAGCCCCTGGAGAGTGCCCCAGTCCCCGGCTGCCTTGGCCGCGGTGAAAACCTCGGAGCCCTGCATGGTGCGCACAAAGAGCACGCCCACGAACGCGCCAAAGATCATGATACCTTCCAGAGCCAGGTTGATGATACCGCTCCGCTCCGCGAAGACGCCGGCGAGAGCCACGATCATCAGAGGAACTGCGTAGATCAAAGTTTGCTGGATCAAAAATGTCATGCCTCTTCGCCTCCTTTCCCGGTCTCTTCATTCTGGGTCGTTTCCGGTGGTGCATCGTCGTCCTGGGGAAGCGCCGCAGGAGCAGCCGCCTGCTTCTTTTTCCGGCCGCTGATGAGCATCTTGATCACCAGGGAGAAGGCGCTCAGGTAGACGATGGTGGCGATAATCACGTCGGTGATATACTCGTTGTAGGCGGTAAGCTTGGTCAGCTGCAGGCCGGAGATATCCAGCATGGACATGAAGCAGCCGGTGAAAATCACGCCGATGGGGTTGTTCACAGCCAGCAGGGCCACAGGGATGCCGTTGAAGCCGGTGGAGGGGAGGGACTGGTAGGTGGACCAGAAGAACTCCGTGTTGCCGGACAGGTAGTAAAGGGAGGCGCCGGCAGCGGCCAGAGCGCCGGCGATGGCCATGGACAGGACAATGTTCCGTCTGTCCTGGATACCAGCGTACCGGGCGGCGTGACGGTTGGCGCCGCAGGCCTTCAGCTGGTAGCCCAGGGTGGTTTTGTTCATCATCACATACATGAGGATGGCGATGAGAATGGCGACCAGGATACCGGCGTTGACCTGGGAGCCGGGGAAGAGCTTATCCAGCCCCAGCTTGGGGGTGGCCACCCCGTTGAAGGTGGTTTTGTAGATGTAGCCGGACTTGGTGTTCTCCACCACGTTTTTGAAGTTGCTGATGTCAAACAGCCAGGTGACCAGGTTGGCGGCCAGCCAGTTGGTCATGATGCAGGCCAGCACCTCGTTGATATTCAGGAAAGCTTTCAGCAGGCCGGGGATGGCGCCCCAAAGGGCACCGGCCAGGCAGCCGCCCACAAAGGCGATGATCCAGATGAGGGCCGGGGGCACTGTCTCCGAGGGGATGCCCAGGGCCAGCATCAGGGTGGCCAGGGTACCCATCAGGTACTGGCCCGGCGCGCCGATGTTGAACAGACCTGTTTTGAAGGCCACAGCCACCGACAGACCAGTGAGGATCAGGGGGGTGGCCCGGAAGAGCATGTTGCCGATGTTGGTGGGGTTAAAGCCGAAGGTCAGGCTGCCTGCGGCGCTGCGCCCGGTGCTGAAAATACCGGCGAAGATCAGCCGGATGCCGTCCCAGGCGCTGGAAAGGCTCAGGTTGTCGCTGGTCAGACCCACGATGAGGACGATGACGCATCCCACCACCAGACCAATGAGGATGGACAGAATGGAGGCCAGGATCGACCGGGTGGCATCCTTCTGCAGCAGAGAGGAAACAGGCTGTTTTTTCATACGGCTTCACCCTCCTTCCGGTCCCGCTTTGCGCCGGACATGTACAGGCCCAGCTCCTGAATGGTTGTCTTCTTAGGGTCAAGCTCGCCCACGATCTCCCCTTCGTACATCACCAGGATGCGGTCGGAGAGGCTCATGACCTCGTCCAGCTCCAGGGAGACCAGCAGGACGGCCTTGCCCTTGTCCCGTTCTGCCACCAGCTGGCCGTGGATGTATTCAATGGCGCCCACGTCCAGACCGCGGGTGGGCTGGACGGCCACGATGAGGGGCTTGTCCCGGTCCACTTCCCGGGCGATGATGGCCTTCTGCTGGTTGCCGCCGGACATGCTCCGGGCGGTGGTGACGGGACCCTGGCCGCTGCGCACGTCATACTGCTCAATGAGCTTCTGGGCGTAGGAGCGGACGGCCTCCCGCCTAATAAAGCCGTGGTTCTGGAACTGGGGTTCCCGGAATTTCTGCAGAACCATGTTCTGCTCCAGGGAGAAGTCCAGCACCAGGCCGTGCTTGTGCCGGTCCTCCGGGATATGGCCCATGTTTTTCAGGCGCTTGCGGATGGAACTGTGGGCAATCTCCACGCCGCAGAGCTGAATGCTGCCGCCGGAGCATTTGTCCAGGCCGGTGATGCCGTGGATCAGCTCGGTCTGGCCGTTGCCGTCGATGCCGGCCACGCAGACGATCTCCCCGGCCCGCACGTCAAAGCTGACGCCCCGGACGGCATCGGACTTGTGGAGCTTGGAAGTCACCTTCAGGTCCCGGACTGCCAGGACCACGTCCTTGGGCTGGGCAGGGGTCTTGGAGACCTCCAGCTGGACCGGGCGGCCCACCATCATGTTGGAGAGCTTCTGCTTGTCCGTGTCCTTGGTCTCCACGGTGCCCACATACTTGCCCTTCCGAAGCAC
>JAEDJB010000193.1 GCA_016296565.1 Oscillospiraceae bacterium | reverse complement strand
CCCTCTTTACAGCCGGGGAAAAACCCGGTATAGTGGAGAAAACTGGCGAAAAAGGGGGAGGCAGCGTTGACATATGAGGAATTTCGGGACCAGTGGGACCTGACGCTGAACCCCCAGCAGGCCCGGGCGGTTCAGGCATCGGAAGGTCCTGTGCTGCTGCTGGCGGTGCCCGGCAGCGGCAAGACCACAGTCCTGCTCTGCCGCCTGGGGTACCTGATCTTCTGCAAGAAAGTTCCCCCGGAGCGCATCCTCACCATGACCTATACGGTGGCTGCCACCCGGGACATGGCCGCCCGGTTTGCCCAGCGGTTCGGGGAGGACCTGGCGGGCCGGCTGGAATTTCGCACCATCAACGGGGTCTCCGCCCGGATCATCCGGTACTATGAGCAGACAAAGAACCGTCAGGCTTTTCAGCTGATCACCGACGAGGGGGCCCTCACCGCCCTGGTGGGGGAGCTGTGCCGGAAGGCCACCGGGGAGTTTCCCACGGAGAGCACCGTGAAAACCCTGCGCACCGCCATTACTTACATTAAAAACATGCAGCTGAACCCGGAGGAAATCGAGAGCCTGGACCAGGACGACCTGCCCGTGTCCGCCGTCTACCGGGGCTACTGCGCCGCCCTTCGCCAGCGGGGGTGGATGGACTACGACGACCAGATGGTCTACGCCGCCCGGATTCTCCGCCAGTACCCGGACATTCTGGGGGCTTTTCAGGCCCGGTACCCCTACCTGTGCGTGGACGAGGCCCAGGACACCTCCAAAATTCAGCACACCATCCTCCGTCTGCTGGCAGGGGACCACCCCAACCTCTTTATGGTGGGGGACGAGGACCAGAGCATTTACGGCTTCCGGGGTGCCTGGCCTGCCGCCCTTATGGAGTTTGAAACCGTCTATCCCCAGGGGCAGGTTCTGTTTCTGGAGCGCAATTACCGCTCTACCGCCCCCATCGTCCAGGCGGCCGCGTCTTTTATCCGCCGGAACACCAACCGGAGGGAAAAACACATGACCGCCGTTCGGGGGGAGGGCCCGGCGGTAAAGGCCCTGTGGGCCTATGACCGGGGGGATCAGTATGCCTATCTGGCCCGGCTGGCCCGGACCTGCGACCGCCAGACGGCGGTGCTCTACCGGAACAACGACAGCGCCCTGCCCCTGTTGGACCTGCTGGACCGCCAGGGGGTGGGCTGCCGGTGCCGCCAGGTGGAGGGGAGCTTCTTCTCCCACCGGGTGGTGCGGGACGTGCTGGATATCTTCGCCCTGTCCCAAAACCCGGCGGACGGGGAGGCCTTTCTGCGAATCTATTATAAGCTCAGGGCGGGCATCCCCAAGACCGCCGCCCAGCAGGCGGTGCGGGAGAGCGGGGGACAGGACCCCATTCTGCCCATTCTGGCGGAATTGCCCGGCCTGTCTCAGTGGACCCAAATCCATTGCAGAAACCTCTCCAACCACCTGGCCCAACTGGGGCAGGAACCGGCGGACCGGGCGGTTTACCGCATCCGCCATTTCATGGGGTACGGGGACTACTTGAAGGAGCGGGGCGGGGACCTGGGCAAGCTGGACATTCTGGAGGCCCTGGGGCGGCAGGAGCCCACCCTGGACCGTCTGGCCCTTCGTCTTGGCCAGCTTCAGGAGCTGGTGCGGGCAGGGTCCACGGACCCGGAGAGCCAGTTCATCCTCTCCACCATCCACGCCAGCAAGGGCCTGGAGTACGACCGGGTCATCCTCATGGACGTGGCCGACGGCATCCTGCCCTCAGTGGAGCTGCCCCCGGGGAAGCGGCCAAACCCCAAGGATCTGGAGGCCTATGAGGAGGAGCGGCGGCTCTTCTACGTGGGTATGACCCGGGCCAGGGACCACCTGGCGGTCTTCCGGTTCAAAAAGCCCGGCCTGATGAGCACCTTCGCGGCGGACCTCTTTCCCCAGCGGCAGGAGCCCAGGAAACAGACCGTTCGTCCCAGACCCAAGCCCGGGGAGACGAAACCGTCCCCCAAGGCCGACCCCACCCCCTACCTGCCGGGAACCCGGGTGTCCCACCGGATCTTCGGCCCCGGCAAGGTGGTGAACCGGCAGGGGGACATCGCCACGATTTTATTCGACTCTGGGGAGGAAAAGCGCTTCTCCCTGTCCACGGCATTGAAGCAGAAGCAGTTGAAGCGGGAATGATAACAGGAGGATTCTCTGAATGAAATTGCATGAGCGATTCCCACAAAGAAATCCTGAAAAAAGTGAGAACCGGCATCCTTTTAGGCTTGAATCACCTGAAAAGGATGCCGATTTTTGTGCGTTATTTTTTCACCGGGCTATTTTGCAACAGCCCCTTACAAACGAGGTGTTCCTGTTTTCAGGATGCTGTCGTTCCGCTGCGTTAAGAATAGCGCGCGATATCACCGATGATACATGGTGCATCATCGTCTTTCTCGAAGTCGAAGCGCACACCCTGGATGGTGATAGAAAAGCCTTTGCCGTCATAGGTGAACTCCTGGTCGGGGATGATATCTGCGTTGTTGGAATCCTGACAGGAAAGCAAGTAAGAGTCCTCCCCTTGGGGTTGGATCTGGCCGAGAATATAGTAGTCATTTTGTTGGTCCGCGTAGTAAAACGCATTGGACTGATCGGCAGAGGGCTGATCAACAGAAAAAATCTTTTGATAAATTCCTTCGTCGGATATATATGTCCCACAAATCGTTCCTGGCGTGGGAGGGGAGTTGTAGGTACAGCTAACCAGAAGACCCAGCAACCCGATCAAAAGGCATAACGAGATGAGGATACGATGCTTCTTATATTTCGTTATGGTCATACAAGTTTAACCTCTAA
>JAEDJB010000040.1 GCA_016296565.1 Oscillospiraceae bacterium | reverse complement strand
TGGCGGCTGGTGCTCCACGGGCGGTTCCCCCACCTGGGCTATCCCCGGCGGTACCGGCAGGCGGACTACGACGCGGTCACCCGGGCCCTGGAGGCCGCCGGTGCCCTGCCCCTGGCAGACCGGTTCCTGAGCACCCTCAGCGGCGGCCAGCGGCAGAAGGTCTATCTGGCCATGGCCCTTGCCCAGGAGAGCGGCACCGTCCTCATGGATGAACCCACCACCTACCTGGATATCGCCCACCAGTTTCAGGTGACCGACCTGGCCCGGCAGCTGGCGGAGCAGGGGAAGGCGGTGGTGCTGGTGCTCCACGATCTCCCCCTGGCCTTCCGGACGGCAGACCAGGTAGCGGTGCTGCGGGAGGGGGAGCTGGCCGCCTTGGGACGGCCGGAGGAACTTTACAACAGCCCGGTAATCCCGGAGACCTTTGGGGTGACCCTTCACCGGCTGGAGACGGCCTCCGGCTGGCAATATTTTTGTGAACCCGGATAAGACACGGCCTTTCGCCGTGTCTTATCCCATATCTTCAACAGACAGGAGGAAACATCATGGCATACTTTCCCTTTTTTACGGACCTGACCGGCGGCAGAGGCCTGATCGTCGGGGGCGGGCAGACTGCCTTGGGAAAGGCAGAGCGCCTGCTGGCCTTTGGCCCATCTCTGACGGTGGTGGCCCCGGAGATCCTGCCGGCTTTGGCGGACCTGCCCCGGGTTACGGTGCTCCGCCGGACCTTTCGGGCCAGCGACCTGGACAGAAGCCTGACCTTCGTCATTGCGGCTGCAGACGACCGGCAGGTGAACCGGATGGTGTCGGCCTACTGCAAGGCCAAGGGCATCCCGGTCAACGTAGTGGACGAGCCGGAGGACTGCACCTTCCTCTTTCCCGCCCTGGTCCGGCAGGGGCCTCTCACCATCGGCATCTCCACGGGCGGAACCAGCCCCAACGCCGCCATCTGGCTGAAGGAGCAGATTGCCGGCCTTCTCCCGGATAGCCTGGGGGACATTCTGGACTGGCTGGGCAGCCAGCGCCCGGTGGTGAAGGCCCGGCTTGAGGACCCGGAGCGGCGCAAGCAGGCGCTGGCCCGGCTCTTTGCCCGGGGTCTGGAAAAGAACGGCCCTCTGAATGAAGCAGAAACCAGCGCGGCGCTGGCAGAACTTTTGGAGGAGGGCTGACCATGACAGGACAGGTATCTTTGGTGGGGGCCGGATGCGGCCCTGCCGGTTGGATCACCGTTGCCGGGCAGAAGGCCCTGCAGCGCTGCGACGTGCTTTTGTATGACGAGCTCATCGACCCCAGCCTGCTGGACCAGGCCCCCCAAACCGCCCGGCGTATCCCGGTGGGGAAGCGGGCGGGGGGCCTTTCCCACAAGCAGGAGGAAATCAACGCTCTGCTGGTGGATTTCGCCCGCCAGGGGCACCAGGTGGTGCGCCTGAAGGGGGGAGACCCCTATCTCTTCGGCCGGGGCGGGGAGGAGGCCCAGGCCCTGGCCGATGCCGGGATCGGCTATCAGGTGATCCCCGGCATTTCCTCCGCCCTGGCCATCCCTCTGGAGGAGGGGATTCCCGTGACCCACCGGGGGGTGAGCCGGAGCGTTCATATCATCACCGCCCACACGGCGGCGGACACCCTGCCGGACAACCTGGCCCAGCTGGCAAAGCTGGAGGGGACGCTGGTGTTTCTCATGGGCCTGGGCAGGCTGGGGGAGCTTTCCCAGGCCCTCATCTCTTTGGGAAAGGACCCCACCACCCCGGCGGCAGTCCTCTCCGGGGGCAATTCCCCCCACCCGGCCCGGGTTGTGGGAACCCTGGAGGACATTACGGCCCGGACCAAAGCGGCTCAGGTCCAGCCCCCGGCGGTGATTGTGGTGGGTCCGGCGGCGGCGTTGGACCTGCGCAGCCCCCAGGGGGCAGAGGTGGGCCTTACCGGAACGGCAGAGTTTCAGGAGAAGCTGGCGGACCTGGTGCGCAGCCGGGGCTTGATCCCCCGCTCCCTCCAGCGGGCCGTCTGTACCCCGGTCCCGGAAGAAATCCCCTGGGGAGACTTGGACGGGGCCTGGGCCGTGTTCACCAGCCAGCGGGGAATCGACGTCTTCTTCCGCCGCCTGGTGGAGGAAGGGGTGGACCTTCGCCGCCTGGCCCGCTGCCGGTTTGCGGTCATTGGCCAGGCCACAAAAACCGCCCTGGCCGGGCGCGGGATTCAGGCGGACCTGTGCCCGGCAGAGTTTACCGGCCAGGCCCTGGCCCAGACTCTGGCTCAGACCGTCTCTCCCCAGGAGAAGGTCTATGTGTTCGACTCGGTCCAGGGCTCCAACGTAATTTTGGAGACGCTGACTGCCCGGGGCATCCCCTGCCGGCGGGTTTCCCTCTACGACACGGCCTACGAGACCCTGCCCCACACCCCGTCCCCGCCCTGCGTCCTCTTCGGCAGCGCCGGTGCGGTCCGGGCCTTGGCACGGGACGGCTGGAGGCCGGGGGAGGGGATCACCGGGGTGTGCATCGGCCCCGTCAGCGCGGCGGTCTATGAAGCCTGTTTTGGCTGCTCCCCGGTGATGGCGGAAACCATCTCGGCGGAGGCCCTGGCCGAGGCGGCCGGGGCCCTTATTCCGCGGCGCTGATGGCCTGTAAAAAGTCCTGGATCAGGTCCTTGCTGTCCTCAATGCCCACGCTCACCCGGATGGTATCCTGGTAGATTCCCCCGGCCTGCCGCTGTTCCTCTGTGTTTTTCAGGGCGATGGTGGAGGCGGGGTGGATCACCAGGGTCCGCACGTCGCCGATGTTGCTGGCGATGGCGGCGTAGCGCAGATGGTTCAGAAGGGATACAGCCTTTTCCTTGGACCCGGCCCGGAAGGTTAAAATGCCGCCGCCCATTCCCCGCAGCTGACGAGCGCACAGCGCATGGGCGGGGTGACCGGGCAGGGCGGGGTAGCGTACCTCCGCCACCCCGGCTTCTTCCAAAGCCCGGGCCAGGGCGGCGGCGTTTTCGCAGATGCGGCTCATGCGCAGCCCCAAGGTCTCCAGCCCCACCACGTTCAGAAAGGCGTTCATGGGGGCCAGGCACCCGCCGAAATTCTCCCAGATATCCGTGCGCAGCCGGGTGAGAAAGGCCAGCTTTTTGTATTTTTCAAAGCCCTGCAAAGCGGTGTGGAAGGAGAAGTCCCAGGGGAATTTTCCTCCGTCCACAATGACGCCGCTGATGGCGTCTCCGCTGCCGTTGATGTACTTGGAGGAGGAGTGGATCACAATATCCGCCCCCAGGGCCAGAGGATTGGCCAGGTAAGGGGTGGCGGTGGTGCTGTCCACCATCAGGGGCAGCCCGTGCCGGTGGGCCAGAGCGGCCACTGCCGCGATGTCCATCACCCGCAGGGAGGGGTTGGAGATCACCTCTCCGAAGATCACCCGGGTGTGAGGGGTAATCAGGGGCTCGATCTCTTCTGCTGTGGGCTCGTGGAAGAACCGGGTGTGGATGCCCAGCTTTTCCAGGTTGCCGAAGAGGTCAATGGTGCCCCCATAGGAGCCGCTGCCGGCGATGATCTCGTCCCCGGGGGAGAGAATGCACAGCAGGGCCATGGACAAAGCCGCCATCCCCGAAGAGGTGGCGATGGCCCCGACTCCGCCCTCCAGCTGGGAGACCCGCTGCTCAAAGGCGGCAACGGTGGGGTTTCCAATGCGGGAGTAGGCAAAGCCCATGGCTTTATGGGAAAAGACCTTTTCCAGGGTCTCAAAGCAGTCATACCGAAAGGCGTTGGTCTGGGCGATAGGGGGGAGCGTCCCCCCGTTGGGGTAGGGTCCCACGGCCTGGCCGTGGAGAAGTTTGGTGTTGAATTCCATACTGTTCACCTTGCTTACGTTTAATTTACTATTATTCTACCATGTTAACAGGAAAATAGATATCGGACTTTCCGATATGACGATAGAGAAAGAAAGGAGGCGGCAGGATGACGCTGCAGCAGCTGCAATCGGTGGCGGAGGTAGCCCGGGCGGGGTCCATCAGCGAGGCGGCCCGGCGGCTGTTCCTCTCCCAGTCCCGGCTGTCGGAGTCGGTGCGGGCCCTGGAGGAGGAGCTGGGGGTCCGGCTTTTTGAGCGGAGCAACCGGGGCATCGTCACCACCCCCGAGGGGGAGGAGTTTCTGGCCTGTGCCCGCCCGGTGCTGGAGGGCTGCCGGATCATTCAGGAAAAATATCAGAAAGGAAAAAACCCGGGATAGGGGGTATCGGAAAAGCGGATGGAAGAACTTGGCCGGAATGGCTTGACATTTCCGGTGGGATGCCCTATACTCCAAGCAACATTTATTCCTACTATGAAAGTAGGAAGAAGGAGGAAAGAAGATGAATTTCCCATCTGCTGTGTATCGAATGCGATGTTGCCTGTGAGCTGACCTGCTTCTGCCAACCAATCGAAAAATCATACATTCCATCAAAATAAAAGGAAAGAAGGACAGTATCATGAAAAAGTGGAATCATCGCATCGCATCCCTGACCCTTGCCGCCGCCCTGGGCGTCTCCCTGCTGGCGGGCTGCGGAACCCAGACGGAGGAGCCCGCGGAGGGCAGCGACACCGCCGCCGCCGGAACCATTGAACTGACCAACGTCTCTTACGACCCCACCCGTGAGCTGTACGCGGCCTACAACGAGGCCTTCGCAGCCCACTATAAGGAACTGACCGGCCAGACCGTGGAGGTCACCCAGTCCCACGGTGGCTCCGGCAAGCAGGCTCTGGAGGTTGCCAACGGCCTGGAGGCCGACGTGGTGACCCTGGCCCTGGAGGGTGACGTCCAGGTGGTGGCCGATGCCGGCCTCATCAACGAGGGCTTCACCTCCGAGTTCCCCCTGGACAGCTCCCCTTACACCTCCACCATCGTCTTCCTGGTCCGGGCGGGCAACCCCAAGGACATCCAGGACTGGGATGACCTGCTCCGGGACGACGTAGGCATCATCACCCCCAACCCCAAGACCTCCGGCGGCGCCCGCTGGAACTACCTGGCAGCCTGGTACTACTTCGAGCAGGCCGGCCAGAGCGAGGACGAGATCCTGGAATCCATCCGCACCCTGTATAAGAACGTGGTGGTTCTGGACTCCGGCGCCCGGGGTGCTACCACCTCTTTCGTGGAGAACGGCCAGGGCGACGTGCTGATTGCCTGGGAGAACGAAGCCTTCCTGTCCCTGGAGGAGTACCCCGGCGAGTATGAGATCGTGGTCCCCTCCGTCTCCATCCTGTGCCAGCCCACCGTGGCTCTGGTGGATGAAGTGGCCGAAAAGCACGGCACCGTGGACGCTGCCACCGAGTATCTGAACTACCTGTATTCCGACGAGGCCCAGGTCATCGAGGCAGAAAACTTCTATCGTCCCAGCACTGAGAGCATCTACAGCCAGTATGTGTCCTCCAGCGACAGCAACACCATCACCGAAATCCCCGCCGACGGCAAGTGGATCAACGACCAGGTGAACCTGGTGGACATCACCCACTTCGGCGGCTGGAGCGAAGCCCTCGCCGTTCACTTCGCTGACGGGGCCAACTTCGACCAGATCTATGAGGAGTAATCCGGCGGAGACAATCTCACCAACCATTTGACATCTGCTCGGCTTCCCCGGCCCGGGGCCTGTTCCCGGCGGGGAAGCCGAAGCATTTTGGGAAAGGTCCTTAAGGTATGAAACTGAGTAAGAGAGCAAGACGAAGCGTGATCCCGGGCTTCGGGCTGAGCTTCGGCATTATGATCGCCATTCTGAGTCTGGTGGTGCTGATCCCCCTGTGCTCCCTGGTGGTCTACACGGCGCAGCTGTCGCCGTCCAACTTTTTCCGCACCATCACCCAGCCCCGGGTGCTGTCCAGCTACTATGTGAGCATCTCCACTGCCTTTGTGGCCTCCCTGATTAACGCTGGCATGGGGCTGGTTCTGGCCTGGGTGCTGGTGCGGTACAATTTCCCCGGCAAGCGGTTTATTGATGGGATCATCGAGCTGCCCTTCGCCCTGCCCACGGCGGTGGCGGGCATCTCCCTGACCCACCTCACCACCACCAACGGCTGGGTGGGCCAGTTTTTCTACGAGCACTTCGGCCTGAAAATCGCCTACACCCGGGTGGGCATCACCGTTGCCCTGGTGTTCATCGGCATCCCCTTCGTGGTGCGCAGCGTCCAGCCGGTGCTGGAAAAGCTGGACCAGCAGTATGAGGAGGCGGCCATGATCCTGGGAGCCAGCCGGGGCACTATTTTCCGCCGGGTGATTTTCCCGGAAATTCTCCCGGCGCTGATCTCCGGCTTCACCCTGGCCTTTGCCCGGAGCATCGGGGAGTATGGCAGCGTGGTGTTCATCGCGGGCAACACCCCCTATGAAACGGAGATTGCCCCCCTGATGATCATGGCGCAGCTTCAGGAGTTTGACTACGCCAGCGCCACCTCCATTGCCCTGGTGATGCTGGCCATCGCCTTTATCATTCTCTCCGTGAACGCGTTTTTGCAGAGCCGGGTCTCCAAGCGCGTCAGCGGCCTGGCATAAGGAGGAAGAACCATGCAACTGCGAAAAGACATCGGTGTATTAAAATGGGTGCTTATTATTCTCTGCGTGGTGTTCCTGGCAGTGATGCTGCTCCTCCCTCTGGTGTACATTGTGATTACCGCCCTGCGGGAAGGAATTGGAACCTACCTCGCCGCCATTACCGATACTTACGCCAGAAAAGCGGCCCTGCTCACCATCGAGGCTACGGTGTGGGCCGTGGTGATCAACACCCTCTTCGGCCTGTGCGCCGCCTGGTGCCTGACCAAGTTTGCCTTCCGGGGCAAGAAGATCCTCTCCACCTTCATCGACCTGCCGGTTACGGTTTCGCCCATCATCGCGGGCCTTATCTACGTGCTGACCTTCGGCCGGCAGAGCCCCCTCTATCCCATCCTGGACCAGGCGGGCATCCAGATCATCTTCGCCGTGCCGGGCATTGTCCTGGCCACCATCTTTGTCACCTTCCCCTTTATTTCCCGGGAACTGATCCCGGTGCTGAGCGCCCAAGGAACCGACGAGGAAGAGGCGGCAGCCCTCATGGGGGCGGGCACCTTCACCATCTTCCGAAAAGTGACCCTGCCCCATATTAAGTGGGCCCTGCTCTACGGCGTGGTGCTCTGCACCGCCCGGGCTATGGGTGAATTCGGCGCTGTGTCGGTGCTTTCCGGCCACCTGAGAGGCAAGACCAACACCCTGCCCCTGTACGTGGAGCTGCTCTACCAGGGCTATGACTTCACCGGCGCCTTCGCCGCCTCGTCCCTGCTGGTGATTATGGCCATCATCATTCTGGTCCTGCGGTGCTGGCTGGAGCACAAGGGAGACAAAGCCAACGACATCAGATAAAAAGGAGGGAAAGTCATGCAGGAAAACACAAGCTATGTGGAGCTGAGACACATTAACAAACACTTTGGAGACTTTCAGGCCTCCAAGGATATCAATTTCGCCATTCCCAAAGGCCGGCTGGTGGCTTTGCTGGGCCCCAGCGGCAGCGGCAAGACCACTATCCTGCGGATGATCGCGGGGCTGGAGAACCCGGACTCCGGGGAGATCCTCATTGACGGCAAGGTGGTCAACAACATCCCCGGCAGCGAGCGGGGCATCGGGTTCGTCTTTCAGAACTACGCCCTGTTCCGGTACATGACCGTCTATGACAACATTGCCTTCGGCCTGCGGGTGAAGAAAGCCAGCAAGGAGGAGATCGACCAGCGGGTGCGGGAGCTGCTGAAGCTCATCAACTGCGAAGGGCTGGAGAAGCGCTACCCCAGCCAGCTCTCCGGCGGCCAGCGGCAGAGAGTGGCCTTTGCCCGGGCTCTGGCCCCCAACCCTCAGCTTCTGCTGCTGGATGAGCCCTTCGCCGCCATCGACGCCAAGGTGCGGCTGGAGCTGCGCACCTGGCTGCGGGAGATGATTACTCAGCTGCACATCACCAGCATTTTCGTTACCCACGACCAGGACGAGGCCATTGAGGTGGCCGACGACATCATCGTCACCAACCAGGGCCGGGTGGAGCAGGACGGGACCCCCCAGGAGCTTTACAGCAACCCCGCCACCTCCTTTGTGGCCCGGTTCCTGGGCAACTCCATCCCGGTGAAGAACTACCACGAGTTCCAGTACTTTGGAGCGGAGGGGCCTGATACCGAGGCCATCCTGCGGCCGGAGTTCATCAGCATCTATAAAAAGGGCGAGAACGTGCAGTTTAAAAAGTCCGCCGAGGAGGGCGTGGTCCAGGACATCATCTTCCGGGGCAGCAGCCTGGAGATCCGGGTGCTCCTCCACGGCAATCTGCTCTCGGCCATCCGGAGCATTAACGACCCGCCGGTGCAGATCGGGGAGACCGTGGATGTGTTTATCCACCGCCTGTTCATCATCGACGGGGACAAGATCACCCTGGCCGACAACCAGTCTCTGAAGAGAGAGAGCGTTATCATTTAACGGAAGGGCCGAAAGGAGAACATGGAAGTGAAGCAAAAGACTCTGACCACCGACCTGCTCATCATCGGCGGAGGGACCGCGGGCTGCTACGCCGCCATTACGGCGGCCCGGCAGGCCCCGGACCTGCGCATTCTGGTGGTAGAGAAGGCCAACATCAAGCGCAGCGGCTGTCTGGCCGCTGGGGTCAACGCCATCAACGCTTACATCACCCAGGGACAGACCACCAAGGACTATCTTGAGTTTGTCCGCTGGGACGCGGAGGGCATCATCCGGGATGACCTGGTCCTGTCCATGGCCGGGGAGTTTAACGAGGCCACAGCGGACCTGGAGACCATGGGCCTGGTGATCCAGAAGGATGCCCAGGGAAACTATGTTTCCCGTGGCAAGCAGAACATTAAGATCAATGGGGAAAACATCAAGCCCATCCTGGCCCGGCAGGTGAAACAGTTTGAGAACGTCACAGTTCTGAACCACGTGAACATCACCGACTATCTCACCCAGGACGGCCGGGTGTGCGGCGCGGTGGGCTTTTCCGTCCATACGGAAACCGCCTATGTGATCGCCGCCCGGGGTGTCCTCTGCGCCACCGGCGGCGCGGCGGGCCTGTACCGGCCCAACAACCCCGGGTTTTCCCGCCACAAGATGTGGTATCCCCCCTTCAACACCGGCGCGGGCTACGCCATGGGCATCCGGGCCGGGGCGGAGATGACCAGCTTTGAGATGCGCTTTGTGGCCCAGCGGTGCAAGGACACCATCGCCCCCACCGGCACCATCGCCCTGGGGGTGGGAGCCAAGGAGATCAACGGCCTGGGCGAGGTGTATGAGAAGAAGTACGGCCTGTCCACCTCCGGCCGGGCCTACGGCACCACCAACGAAGCCCACGAGGGCCGGGGTCCCTGTTATCTGCGCACCGAAGGGTGTACCTCGGAGCAGGACCAGGACCTGCTCCGGGCTTACCTGAACATGGCCCCCAGCCAGACCTTAAAATGGCTGGAGAGCGGCAAGCTCCCCTCCCAGCAAAACGTGGAGGTGGAGGGGACCGAGCCCTACATCGTGGGCGGCCACACCGGCAGCGGCTACTGGGTGGACAGCCAGCGCCGCACCACCCTCCGGGGCCTGTACGCCGCCGGGGACGTGGCCGGGGGCGCGCCGAAAAAATTCGTCACCGGGGCCCTGGCGGAGGGAAAGCTGGCCGCTTTGGCCTTCCTGGAGGATCAGAACACCCTTCCTCCGCTCTCTGACCAGGCCCTTTCCCAGGCGGCCAAGCCTGTGCTGGAAACCTATGAAGCCCACCTCTCCCAAAAGGAGAACACCGGCTACGACGTGTTCCAGTTGGAGGAGGCCATGCAGAAGGTGATGGACGAGTACGCCGGCGGCATCCGCACCGCTTACCGCTACAACGCCCGGCAGCTGGCCCTGGCCCGGGAGCGGATCGGGCTGCTGACGGACCTGGCCGGCCGGCTCCGGGCGGAGGATATGGACGACCTGGTCCACATCTTTGAGCTGCGGGAGCGCCTGGTGGTCTGCCAGTCCCTCATCGCCCACCTGCTGGACCGGAAGGAGACCCGCTGGCCTGGCTTCGGGGTGAACACAGACTACCCGGAGAAGGACGCGGCCTGCGAATACTACGTCAACTCCAAGCTGGTGGATGGCAAAATCCAGGTGTTCCACCGCCCCCTGGTGAAAGGAGAGGTTTCCTATGAGCATTCTCATTGAGCAGAGCGCCTGCGCCGGCTGCGGAAGCTGCGCCGAGGTCTGCCCCGGCAACCTGATCAAGCGCCGGCCGGACGGCACCGCCTACTTAAAGCACCCGGAGGAGTGCTGGGGCTGCGCCTCCTGCCTGAAGGAGTGCCGCCACGAGGCCATCTCCTACTTCTTAGGGGCGGACATCGGCGGCCGGGGAAACCTGATGCAGACCAAGTCCCAGGGGGACCTGCAAACCTGGATCATCCGAAGAAGGGGAGCCGACCCCATCACCATCACCGTTGACCGGCGAAATGCCAACAAATATTAAAAGGAGGGATCACCCCATGGGAGAACTGTCCCATCTGGAAAAATTGGAGGCTGAGGCTATCTACATTATCCGGGAGGTGGCCGCCGAATGTGAGAAGCCTGTCATGCTGTACTCCATCGGAAAGGACAGCTCCGTGCTGCTGCACCTGGCCCTCAAGGCCTTTTATCCGGAGAAGCCGCCGTTCCCCTTTATGCATATCGACACCACCTGGAAGTTCAAGGAGATGATCCAGTTCCGGGACCATGTGGCGGAAAAGTATGGGCTGGATATGCTGGTCTATCGCAACGAGGAAGGGATCGAGCAGGGGATCAACCCCTTTGACCACGGCTCGGCCTACACGGACATTATGAAAACCCAGGCTCTGAAGCAGGCCCTCACCCAATACGGCTTCACCGCCGCCTTCGGCGGCGGCCGGCGGGACGAGGAAAAGTCCCGGGCCAAGGAGCGCATCTTCTCCTTCCGCAACGCCGAGCAGGCCTGGGACCCCAAAAAGCAGCGCCCGGAGATGTGGAAGCTCTACAACACCCGCATCCACAAGGGGGAGAGCATCCGGGTGTTCCCCATCTCCAACTGGACGGAGAAGGACATCTGGCAGTACATCCGCCAGGAGGGCATTGAGATCGTCCCCCTGTACTTTGCCAAGGAGCGGCCGGTGGTCCTGCGGGACGGCAACTATATTATGGTAGACGACGACCGGATGCGGCTGCTCCCCGGGGAAACGCCGGAGCTGAAAAAGGTTCGCTTCCGCACCCTGGGCTGTTACCCCCTCACCGGCGGGGTAGAGTCCCAGGCGGACACCCTGGACGCCATCATCGAGGAGACCCTCAGCGCCGTGACCTCGGAGCGCACCAGCCGGGTCATTGACAAGGACGGCGGAGAGGCCAGCATGGAAAAACGGAAACGGGAGGGGTATTTCTGATGGGAAAGGATCAAGCGGCAAACGGCCTGCTGAAATTTATCACCTGCGGGAGCGTGGACGACGGCAAATCCACCCTGATCGGCCACATCCTGTATGACACCAAGCTCCTGTATACCGACCAGGAGCAGGCCTTGGAGCTGGACAGCAAGGTGGGCTCCCGGGGGGGCAAGCTGGATTACTCCCTGCTGCTGGACGGCCTCATGGCTGAGCGGGAGCAGGGCATCACCATCGACGTGGCCTACCGGTACTTTACCACCGACCGGCGGAGCTTCATCGTGGCGGACACCCCCGGCCACGAGGAGTACACCCGCAACATGGCGGTGGGAGCCTCCTTTGCGGACCTGGCGGTGATCCTGGTGGACGCCTCCAAGGGGGTCCTGGTCCAGACCCGCCGCCACGCCCGCATCTGCGCCCTCATGGGCATCCGGGCCTTTGTGTTTGCGGTGAACAAAATGGACCTGGTGGACTACAGCCAGGCCCGGTTCCAGGAAATCAAGGGGCAGATCGACCAGCTGCGGGAGGAGCTTGGTCTGGAGAACGTAAAGATCATCCCCCTCTCGGCCACCGAGGGGGCTAACGTGACCAGGTCATCTCCTGATATGCCCTGGTACGACGGCGGCCCGCTGCTGGCCCACCTGGAGACAGTCCGGGTGGACAGCCCCAGCCAGGAGGAGGGCTTTTACCTGCCGGTCCAGCGGGTCTGCCGGCCGGACCACACCTTCCGGGGCTTCCAGGGACAGATCGAGTCCGGGGCGCTGGCGGTGGGGGACCAGATTACGGTCCTGCCCAGCGGCACCCAGGCGGGAGTCAAGACCATCCTGGTGGGGGACCGGGAGAGCCAGAGGGCGTCAGCCGGCCAGCCGGTCACCGTTCAGCTGGACCGGGAGGTGGACATTTCCCGGGGCTGCGTGCTGGTGAAGGACACCCAGCTGAAGGTCTCCAGCCGGATCGAGGCCATGCTCCTGTGGATGGACGACGAGACCCTGTCGGGCAGCCGGACCATGTTTGTGAAAGCGGGCACCCAGATGATCCCGGGGACCATCACGGAGATCAAATACGTGGTGGACGTGAACACCGGGGAGCACAGAACCGCCGGGAATCTCCAGAAAAACGAGATCGCCCTGTGCGTCATCGAGCTGTCCCAGCCCATCGTTGCCGACCTGTTTTCCAGCCACCGAACCCTGGGGGAGCTGATCCTCATTGACCGCCTCACCAACGCCACCAGCGCCTGCGGCGTCATCCAGGAAGTTTCCAGCGCCCAGGGGGGACGGGAGAAGAAGATCACCCCCGCCCTCCGGGCCAGGCACCTGGGCCAGTCCCCCCTGGTGATCCTGGCCCAGGACGGGAAATCGGCCGGGCAGATCGAAGGGGAGCTGCTCAGCCGGGGCCTGCACACCATGACCGTCCAGGCCGGCGGGGAGCAGCTGATCTTCGCCGCTGAGCTTCTGTGGCAGGCGGGGCTGATTACCATTCTGCCGGGAGACCGTCTGGATGCCGGCACGGAGGCCGGCCTGCGGGAGAAGATGCACGGCAGAGCCCTTCTGGATCTGCGGGAGGGCGGCCCGGCAGAGGACCGGTCCCTGTACGAAAACATGGTAAACTATTCCTTCTATTGATTCTTCAAAAAAGGGCGGGGCCGGAATGAGGTTTTCCGGCTCCGCCCCCTGATTTTCAAGGGAAAAGTCTGGGTTTTGTTACAGAAATGTTAATATTTTGTCTCTTTCTTGCAGAACTGCCGGAGGTGTGTTATACTGTAGCCGAACGTGCAAACCGGCACGTTTTGTGCAGCAAGAGAAAATACGAGGTGAATCATCATGCACTACGCAACAAAACATTTCCATGGCCGTCTGCGCCGCGCCGGCGCGCTGGTGCTGGCTGTGGTCATGGTGTTCTGCGCAATGACGGTGGTGGTGCCCCAGGCCCAGGCAGCGGTTACCAAGGATCAGATCAACAACCTGAAGAACCAGGCTTCCACCCTCAGCGCCCAGAAGGCCGAGATTCAGGCAGAGCTGAACAAGCTGGCCAGCTCCAAGGACGCAGCCCTGGACGAGAAGATCCTGCTGGAGGAAAAGATCAACGTCCTCCGCCAGGAGATCACCGTCTCTGAGGAGGCCATCCAGAAATATGGCGAAATGATCGCCCTGAAGGAAGAGGAACTGGCCGAGGCCCAGGAGAAAGAGGCCCAGTATTACGACAAGTTCTGCGAGCGCGTGCGGAGCATGGAGGAGCGGGGAGACATTTCCTACTGGTCCGTCCTCTTTAACGCCAGCAGCTTTTCCGACCTGTTGGACCGGGTGAGCGCCATCGCCGAAGTGGTGGACTACGACAACCAGATCATGGACGAGCTGGCCGCCGCCCGCCAGGCCGTGGCAGACGCCAAGGCCGACCTGGAGGAGAACAAGGCCGCCGAAGAGGAAACCAAGGCTAACCTCACCGCCCAGAAGGCTGACCTGGAGGCCGACCAGGCCCAGGTGGAGCAGCTGATTGCCCAGATCAACAGCCAGGCCGACATCTACGAGCAGAAGATGCACGAGGTGGAGGAGGACTCCGCTTCGGTTGCCAAGCAGATCTCCCAGGCTGAAGCCACCTACGCCGCCCAGCTGGAAGCCCAGCGGAAGGCGGAAGAGGCCAAGAAGAAGGCCGAGGCGGAGGCCGCAGCCAAAAAGGCCGCGGAAGAGGCCGCCAAGAAGAACCAGGGCAGCTCCAGCAGCTCCAGTTCCGGTGGTTCCAGCAGCAGCTCTGGTAGTTCCGGCTCCGTGGGCAG
Organism: Oscillospiraceae bacterium; assembly: GCA_016296565.1. Lineage (GTDB taxonomy): Bacteria > Bacillota > Clostridia > Oscillospirales > Oscillospiraceae > Evtepia. The sequence continues at coordinate 416 of JAEDJB010000040.1, read as the reverse complement.
CGGCGGCTACATGTGGCCCCTGTCCGGGTACACCCGGGTTTCTTCCCCCTTCGGGTACAGAAACTGCCCCTTCCACGGCAGAGAGCTTCACGGCGGCTGCGACGTGCCCGCCCCCGCCGGCACCCCCGTCATGGCAGCCAAGAGCGGCGTGGTCATCATTTCTACTTACGGTTCCTCCTACGGAAACTATGTGACCATCGCCCACAGCGACGGCAGCCGGACCCTGTACGCCCATATGTCCTCCCGAGCCGTGTCCCCCGGCACCTCCGTGAGCCAGGGCCAGGTCATCGGCTATGTGGGCTCCACCGGCAGCTCCACCGGCAACCATCTGCACTTTGAGCTGTGGCTCAACAGCTCCAGCAGCAGCCGGGTGAACCCCGTGGCCTACTGCTTCTGATTTCAACAACCAACGAAAG
>JAEDJB010000192.1 GCA_016296565.1 Oscillospiraceae bacterium | reverse complement strand
TGGTCGATGCGGACCAGAGGCTTGTTGGTGGGGACCTCCACAATGTCCAGCTGATAGGTGGAGTTAAACTCCTCCTCCTCGGTGAGGGCGGTACCGGTCATACCGGAGAGCTTCTTGTACAGGCGGAAGTAGTTCTGGAAGGTGATGGTGGCCAGGGTCTTGGACTCCCGTGCGACGGTGACCTTTTCCTTGGCCTCAATGGCCTGGTGCAGGCCGTCGTTGTACCGGCGGCCGTACATGAGGCGGCCGGTAAACTCGTCCACGATGATGACCTCGCCGTCCTTCACCACGTAGTCGATGTCCCGCTTCATGAGACCCCGGGCGCGGATGGCCTGGTTAATGTGGTGGGACAGGGTGGAGTTTTCCGGGTCGGCCAGGTTTTCCACGTTGAAGGCCTTTTCTGCCTTGGCGATGCCACGGGCGGTGAGGGTGACGGCCCGGGCCTTTTCGTTGACCACGTAGTCGGCGTCGATGTCCTCGTCCTCTTCCTCCTTGTCGTCCACGGTGGCGCGGGTGAGGCCCTTCAGGCCGGCGGCAAAGTTGTCCGCCAGGGTGTACAGCTGGGTGGACTGATCCCCCATGCCGGAGATAATCAGGGGGGTCCGGGCCTCGTCGATGAGGATGGAGTCCACCTCGTCCACGATGGCGAAGGCGTGGCCCCGCTGCATGAGCTCGGCCTTGTAGATGGCCATGTTGTCCCGCAGGTAGTCGAAGCCGAACTCGTTGTTGGTGCCGTAGGTGATGTCGGCGTTGTAGGCCGCCTGCTTGCCCTTGGCGTCCACCCCGTGGATCACCAGACCCACGGTGAGGCCTAAGAAGCGGTAGACCTTACCCATCCAGTCGCTGTCGCGCTTGGCCAGGTAGTCGTTGACGGTGACGATGTGCACCCCTTCCCCGGACAGGGCGTTTAAGTAAGCGGGGAGGGTGGCCACCAGGGTTTTGCCTTCGCCGGTCTTCATCTCGGCGATGCGGCCCTGGTGGAGGATGATGCCGCCGATGAGCTGCACCCGGTAGGGCCGCAGGCCCAGGACACGGTCGGCAGCCTCCCGGCAGGTGGCGAAGGCCTCAGGGAGCAGGTCGTCCAGGGTCTCGCCCTTCTGGTAGCGCTCCTTCAGCTCCGGGGTCTTGGCCTGGAGCTGGGCGTCGGTGTAGCCCTTGTATTCCTCTTCCAGGGCTTCAATCTTCTTGACAATGGGCTCAATGCGCTTGAGCTCCTTTGCCATGTTGGTTCCGAACAGTTTCGTTAAAAAACCCATAATTGGAGAATCCTTTCAAAAAAGCGGTGAACCGCTGCATTTTACATGATAAAAGGGTACAGAAACCCAGATTCACCGCATTATAACACATCTGTGAAAAAGAAAAAAGAAGATTCTGTGAATTTGCCCCTGAAAAACCACACAAAAAACCCCGGAGAAAAATCCGCCCTGTTCAGGAATCCGCCCTTGTGGTATAATGAACAATACAGGGCGGGGCTTGCTCCCGCCGGCCTGTGAAAATTCCCACAAGAAGGGAGCAGTCGCCATGACAGCCAAGAAAAACGAGGTATACCCCCTGCGCATGGAGGGCTACGGCAGCTCCGGCGAAGGTGTGGCCCGGCTGAACGGCCAGGCGGTCTTTGTGAAAGGGGCCCTGGCCGGGGAGCTGTGCAGGGTCCAGCTGCTGAAGGTGGGCAAGTCCGCCGCCTGGGGCCGGGTGGCGGAGGTGCTGGAGCCCTCCCCCCAGCGTCAGGTTCCCGACTGCCCCCAGTACCCCAAGTGCGGCGGCTGCCAGCTGCGGCACATGACCTACCAGGAGGAGACCGAGCTGAAGCGCCGCCGGGTCCAGGACGCCCTCCAGCGCATCGGCGGCTGGGAGGGGACCGTGGAGGTAATCCACGCCGCCAAGGAGCCCGACCGGTACCGGAACAAGATCCAGTTTCCCGTGGCTGACGGCCCCCGGGTGGGCTTCTTCCGGGCCCGGAGCCATGATGTGATTGACGCGGCGGACTGCCTGCTCCAGCCCCTCCCCGCCACCCGTCTGCGGACGGCCTTCAAGGGGTGGATGGAGAAATACGGCGTCCCCGCTTACGACGAAACGGCCCACCAGGGGCTGATCCGCCACTTTTACGTCCGGGTGAACCGGGCGGGGGAGTCCCTCTGCGCGGTGATCGCCAACGGGAAAACCCTGCCCCACAAGAACGAGCTGATCCAGGCCCTCCGGTCCGCCGAGCCGGGCCTGGTGGGGGTGGTGCTGTCGGTGAACACGGACAAGACCAACGTGATTCTGGGCAAGACCTACCGCACCCTCTGGGGGCGGGACTATCTGGAGGACACCCTCTGCGGCCTCACCTTCCGGCTGTCGGTGCCGTCCTTTTACCAGGTGAACCGGGACCAGGCGGAGGTGCTTTATGGACGGGCCCTGGACTTTGCGGGGCTCACCGGGCAGGAGACGGTGCTGGATCTGTACTGCGGCATCGGCACCATCACCCTGTGCATGGCCCGGAAGGCAAAGCGCGCCATCGGGGCGGAGGTGGTCCCTGCCGCGGTGGAGGACGCCAAGGCCAACGCCGCCCGGAACGGGGTGGACAACGCGGAGTTCTTCTGCGCCGACGCCGGCCAGGCCGCCCTGGCCCTGGCCCAGCGGGGCATCCGCCCGGACGTGATCTGCGTGGACCCGCCCCGGAAGGGGATCTCGGCGGAGGTCATCCAGGCCATCGTCCAGATGTCCCCCCAGCGCCTGGTGTACGTCTCCTGCGACCCGGCCACCCTGGCAAGGGACGTGAAGCTGCTGCGGGAAGAGGGTTATCAGTTAATCAAAGCCGAAGCCGCCGATCTCTTCCCC
>JAEDJB010000191.1 GCA_016296565.1 Oscillospiraceae bacterium | reverse complement strand
CTCTGCCAGCTCCGTCATGGCGCTGGTTTCCTGGGTGCCCAGGGTCAGGAGAACCTGGGTCTGCGCCTGTACGGCGGCTTCATAGACGGCGATTTCCTGGGAGAAATCGCCCCCAACTTCCTCATAGCGGGCGAAAATGCTGCGGGTGGCGGCGTCCACGTCCGCCTTGGTAAAGCCAATGTCCGTGCCCCAGTAGAGGTTGTCCAGGTTGTCCTCGCCCCAGAGCATGTCGTCCTGGGTGGCAATCACCTCCGGGGAGAAATACATGGCGTACCATTCCAGCACATTGTTCACGGTCCAGGCATACTCATCCACCGCCGTGGCCACGTCGCCGTCCTCCAGGCAGCCAATGATCGCCTGGCACAGTTGGATGTTTTCCTGGGGGGCTTCATGGGGCACGATGGGGCGCTCATACATGAGACCCAGCAGGTTCTTCTGGGCATATTCAAAGGCTGCCAGGTTCTGATCCGTCAGCGCTTTGCCCTCGGCCCACAGCGCCGCCATTTTGTCCGTGTCGTTGTCTGCCCGGGCCTGGAGGTATTCTGTGTTGAGGCTGACAACCTTCTCGGTCATGGCCTGGGCGGCCGCGTTCAGAGCGTCCAGGGCGGCGTGATAGGCATCCATATCCACCCCGGCGGCAACCATGGTTTCTTCGTCCACGGAGGCAGCGATCCGGTCATACTGGGCGGTGAAGTCCAGGTACAGGGCGGGGGTCTGGTCAATGTACATTGCCAGGGCGCCGTAGTACTGGATGTTGAAGTTCATGACCGCCTCGTTGTAGGTGTCGGGGGTGTCGTACTGGGTGTGGTAGATGTTTTCGTAGAAGGGGAACACGGTCTCCATGTCCTGCTGCAGCAGGAACCCGTTCACGGTGGAGGGCACCCCGGCGGCATAGTAGGAGAAGTCGTCGGAATAGGTATAGGTCTGGTATCCCCCGGTCAGCACGCCGTCGGGGAAGCAGCCCTCCGGGTCGGGGGAAAACGCATATTCGTTGGCAAAATAGTCCAGCATGGCGTACATTTCCGGCGCGGAATAGGTGCTGGTGTAGGTGTCAAACGCATAGGCAGGCAGTTCAAAGTTGATGAACGCCAGGGTTTTGCCCACCCAGTCGGGGTGGACGTTGTTGATCATCTCCCAGGCGCCCACGGTCCAGTCGTACTGGGTGTAGGAAGAGCCCCACTCCTCCGCGCCGTGCAGGCAGAACACAATGTCGTTTTCCGGCTGATACCCGGCGTCGATCATTGCCTTGGCCATGGCCAGCACCAGGCCCACGGCGCAGTTGTCGTCCTGGAACCCGTAGAAGTGGGCGTCATAATGGCCGCCCACCAGGATCTGATGGTCAGAGGATTTTCCCTTCAGCACGCCCATGATGTTATAGGTGGTGCCGCTGTCAATCTCCACCTGGTTGTCCACCACCAGAGTGGCGGTCACAGGGCCTTCCTTCAGCTTTTCCTGCAGAGCCAGGGAGTCCGCCGCGCCGATGGACATGGTGGGGATCGCGGTGGGACCGCAGATGTCCTGGCTGTTCAGGGCGTCGTCGGCAATCTGCGCGTAGCCGCCCACATTGGCGGCCAGAATGGCGGCGGCTCCCTGGAACTCCGCCTCCAGCATGGGATAGGTGATCCACCAGTCGTTGCGCTGGTCAATGTCGATCAGGACGATTTTGCCCTCCACATCCAGGTCCTCATAGTCCCACATGGTTCCCTTGCCTGCGTAAACCAGCTCCGCGGTGATGCCTTCCGGAGGGGTGGAGGCGGTGGCGTAGGTATACACAGGGTACTCCGTGCCGTCCACGGTGAAGCTTGCGCCGTTGAACTGCCAGAGGTCACACTGGGCGGCGGCTTTCTCCACATCGGACAGGCCGATTTCCTCCATGACGCCGGCCAGATAGTCTGCCGCGGCGTGCTCGGCGTCGCTGCCGGCGTTCCGTCCGCCCAGCTCGGAGTTGAAAAATTCCGGATTGGTGGTCAGCTCCAGGGCAATGTCGTAGGCGTAGTCCGGGGAGACGGCGTCAAGGAAGGCGGTGTACATCTCCTCCAGGGAGGCCGGGGGCGGGGAGGTCTCAGCGGTCTGAGACGTGCCGCAGGCTGCCAGCCCCAGCAGCAGTCCGGCGGTCAGAAACAGCGCGGTTACAGTTCTCTTCAATGTTCTTTCCTCCTAATTTCTCTTTTATAAACAGCTCTCCGGAGCCATTTACCGGGAAAATCGCGCAAAAAACAGGCTGCGCATTGGAATGGCGCAGCCTGTGAAGAAACAGCACGAGTTCATCCCGAATCCTCCATGATCCAGGGGAACTGATTTGAATTGGCATCAGAGTCTATATAGCAAAGATTACTTTTACTACTCTTATTGACCGTTTCACAAGTTGACGCGTTCCAACTTATAAAATTTGAGCTTCTAACTCAATCAATAAGGCAACGAAAGTTGCCAATCCGCACCCGCGGTACGGTCCCCGGCTCTTCGACGGGTTTTCGGCATTTGACCCGGCCGTCCGTGTAGCCTTGGCCTTTCGGGTGGGAAAGGCGGTCAAAATCTTTGATCAGACAGACTCTAATCAAGAGTGGGTACATTATATCATACTTTTTTGCAATTTCAACCATGAAATACCTGAAAACAAGAAGATTATTTTTCAGGACAAAAGAAGAGAGCCATCGTTACGATGACTCTCTTTCGTTGGTGGAGATAAGCGGGATCGAACCGCCAACGGGCTTACGCCCATTGGCGGCTGCCGCTGACAGATTGGATTGGTCAAGAGGTCAGCGGTTCCTGGCTGTGCCTCAGACAAAAGAAGAGAGCCATCGATATGATGACTCTCTTTCGT
>JAEDJB010000039.1 GCA_016296565.1 Oscillospiraceae bacterium | reverse complement strand
ACTTGTCCTTCATCTGGCAGCCCTGGCCGTTGCAGGCGGCGATGGTGGTGTCGGAAATAAAGGACAGGTTGTCCCCGAACATGGCGCCTCCCATCACCGAGGCTACGCACAGGGGCACGCTGAAGTCCGAGGCCCCCGCCACCGCCAGGGCGATGGGGGTGATGAGGGTGATGGTGCCCACGGAGGTGCCCATGGCCAGGGAGACGAAGCAGGCCACCACAAAGAGTACCGCCACCGCGTACCGGGCGGGGATCAGGGAGAGCAGGCAGTAGGCAACGCTCTCGGCGCTGCTGCGGCCCACCACCCCTACAAAGATGCCGGCGGTCATGAAGATGAGGATCATGATCATAATGTTTTTGTCCCCCACGCCTTTTCCCATGAGGACCAGCTTGTCGTCAAAGGAGAGGGACCGGTTCTGGACGCAGGCCACCAGAAGAGCCGCCAGAAAAGCCACCACAATGGGGATGTTGTAGAACCCCATGGGGATCTTCAGCCCGTACTCAAAGAGGATGCCCAGCCCCAGATAGAGGACCAGAAACACCCCGATGGGCAGCAGGGCAATGGGATTGCTTTTTTTCATAGTATAAAACCTCCAAACGCCGCGGCCGGGCCGCGGGGATTCCTCCCCATGACCGTACATGATATAGGGAGGAATGTCAAGTGCTTTCCCTTTCCGTCGAATTGTCCCGAAGGGGGAAAAGAAGGGGGGAGAAAAAAGTGAAATTTGTGCTTGCAATCTGCCCGCCGGCCTGTTACAATGTCCTATGGTCTATGGATAAAAAAGGGTGGTCCTCTGGGAGCGCCGCCGGGACAAGGCGGCAGAGACAAGCCTCACGAACACCTGTATAATTAGGAGGAAAAAGACTATGGATCTCATGAAGAGCTTTATTGAGAAGAACATGCCCGCCAAGGAAGCCCCCTCTGTGAACGTGGGTGACACCGTCCGTGTCCACCTGAAGGTCAAGGAAGGCAACCGTGAGCGTATCCAGGTGTTCGAGGGCACCGTCATTGCCAAGAAGCATGGCGGCATCAACGAGACCTTCACCGTCCGCCGCATTTCCTACGGCGTGGGCGTGGAGAAGGTGTTCCCCCTGTACAGCCCCGTCATCGAAAAGGTGGAGACCATCCGCAAGGGTAAGGTCCGCCGGGCAAAGCTGTATTATCTGCGCGGCCGCGTGGGCAAGGCAGCCAAGGTCAAGGAGAAGCTGTAATCAATCGAGTTTTCCAAAAAGGACGTGCTTCGGCACGTCCTTTTCCTTTTTTTAGGCAGAAATCAGGTTTTTCTTGTAATTTGTCATAGGATTCTTTATAGTTGTATTATAAGGAATCCATCGGCATAGCAGAATCCCCCCTACATTGTTAAGGAGGTACTGTAATGGGAAAAGTGAAAGGTATTGTTCTGATAGCGGCCGGCGCTTTGGTTCTGGCGGCAGGGATCTCGGGCTTTCTTTCGTCCCCGGAAACCGTGGGGCAGATTGAAAGCGCGGTCTATCTGGAGGGAGGAACCCTTCTGCCGGAAAACGAGGGCAAGCTGGTGGTTGTGTCCGGAAAGCTGGAGGGAGAGCTGCCCCTTGTGGACAGTGTCACGGGCGTCCAGCTGCCCTGCCTGCGGGCGCAGCGGATCGTAGAGGTGTATGAAGCGAGCAAGACGGAGGGCGAGGAAACTACCTGGGACTGGGAACGGGTCGGGTACGATTACAGCGAAGGGGGCAACAACGGCATCAACACGCCGGAGCTTGTAAGCAGTGCCCTCGTGGCCCCCACGAAGCTGGGCGACTTTACCGTTCCGGAATCCTATCTTCTCCAGGTGTCGTCGCCGAAGCTCTACCAGGACTATGACCCTGCCGCCCTGGAAGAATATGGCTGGAACCTGGTTCAGGATATCTACCTGTCCGACAGCCAGACTCTTCCCGGGAAGCAGACGCTGGAGAAGAAATGGGGCAGCGCCGCGGGAGCGGGGACGGTCCGCATCTCCTACCAAGTGGTTTCCCCGGATGACCCGCTGCTCTATACCTGCATCGGGATTCAGCGGGGCGACACGCTGGTGAAGGCAGAGGGACTGGACATTCTGCCCATGGTTCAGGGCGAGAAAACCATTGACGATCTGGTGGACGCCAACGAGTATACCAGCAGCGCGCTGATTATCTCTGTCATCCTTGCCGCTGTGCTGGTGCTTCTGGGGGTGCGCAGCCTGAAAAAGACGGCGAAGGGAAATCCCCGGCAGAAACAGAATCCATGAGAAGTCCCGGAAACAGGAAGGGAGGAAAGAAACTATGAACGGCATGTATCGATCGAAAACCGCGGCAAAGGCGGCCCGGAGAAACCGGCTCTTCGTCATTCTGGGGGCAATCCTCACGGTGTTCTTCGCCTTGTCCGTGGTGCTGGCCCTGACGGACGAGGACCTGGGGCAGAACCTGGCGGTTTATGTGGTGCTGCTTATCCCCTCGGTGCTGCTGTGCTGTCTGGGCCTCCGGGGCCGGAAGCTGGCTGACCGGGCCAACCGGTACAGCGCCATCTTTGCCTGCGACCAGGACGGGGTGGTCACCCTCTCCGAGCTGGCCAGACAGACGGGCATGGAGCCCTCCGCTATCCTCCCGGAGCTGGAGCAGCTGCTGGACAAGGGATATCTGTGCAACTGCTCCCTGCAGACCCGGGGGCAGCCCCGGGTGATCCTCTCTAGCGGGACCGCGGAGGAGGAGGGGGCCGGCTTTGTGGATGTGCTCTGCCCCGCCTGTGGGGGCACCACCCGGCTCCGGGCGGGCAGCAGCGGCACCTGCGAATACTGCGGCAGCCCCCTGGTGGGCAAATAAACGGACTCCACAGGAAACAGATGAGACAATCAGCTTGTTGGAAACGGCAAAGCCCTTTCCGGCAGGCTGATTGCTTTCTGGTGCCTTTTCACCATTTGCCTGAGAGCGGGGGATTTTTCCTGGAAAGGGGGTTTTCAAAAATCTTAAAATCGTGTATACTAATTTGTCAATTAAACCAACGGAAGGAGATGGGAACCCAGTGAATATTCAGTGGTATCCTGGCCACATGACCAAGACCCGCCGCATGATTGCGGAGAACCTGAAATACGTGGACGTGGTGGCGGAGGTCATTGACGCCCGCATCCCCATCGCCAGCCGCAACCCCGACATCGACGACCTGGTGGGCAGCAAGCCCCGGGTGGTGATCCTGAACCGGGCGGACCAGGCGGACCCCGCCGCCAGCAAGGCCTGGGGGGCCTGGTTCCGGGCCCAGGGGATCTCCGTGCTGGAGTGCGACGCCCGCAGCGGCGCGGGGGTCAAGCAGTTCTCTCCGGTGATGCGGGGGGCGCTGAAGGAACAGATCGCCAAGTGGAAGGAAAAGGGCCAGGTGGGCCGTCCGGTCCGGGCCATGGTGGTGGGCATCCCCAACGTGGGCAAATCCACCTTCATCAACAAGGTGGCCAAGAAGAAGTCCGCCAAGGCGGGGGACCGGCCCGGGGTCACCCGGGGCAAGCAGTGGGTCACCGTGGACCAGGGCCTGGAGCTGCTGGACACCCCCGGCATCCTCTGGCCCAAGTTTGAGGACGAGACCATCGGCATGCACCTGGCCTTCACCGGCGCGGTGCGGGACGCCATCATGGACGTGGAGACCCTGGCCTTCCACCTGATCCAGCTGCTGGCCCAGCGCAAGCCGGAAGCCCTCACCGCCCGGTTCAAGCTCGTCCCCCAGGAGGGGATGACCGGCTGGGACCTGCTGGAGGAAGGGGCCCGGAAGCGGGGCTTTCTCATCTCCGGGGGCGAGGTGGACTTAGAGCGCATGGCCAACATCCTGCTGGACGAGTTCCGGGGGGGCAAGCTGGGGCGGATCACCCTGGAGCTGCCCGAGGACCTGGAGCCAAAGGAGGACACCCATGGAGCGCCCTGACCTGTGGCAGCTGGAGCGGGCCTGCTTTGCCCGGGGCCTGACCCGGGTGTGCGGCGCCGATGAAGCCGGAGCCGGTCCCCTGGCCGGCCGGGTGTACGCCGCGGCGGTGATCCTGCCGGAGGGGTGGGACGCCCCCTACTTAAACGACTCCAAGAAGGTCACGGAAAAGCGCCGGGAGGTCCTCTTTGAGCAGATCACCCGCCAGGCCGTGGCCTGGGCGGTGGCCTGGGCGGACGAGAAGGAGATCGACCAGATCAACATCTTAAACGCCCGGATGCTGGCCATGGACCGGGCCATCCGTGCCCTGGACCCGCCCGCCGACTTTGCCCTCATCGACGGCAACCGGTCCGTCGGCATTACCTGCCCCAACGAGACCGTGGTGAAGGGGGACGGAAAGAGCGCCTCCATCGCGGCGGCCTCGATTTTGGCCAAGGTGTCCCGGGACCGGTACATGCTGGAAATGGCGGAGCAGTACCCCGAATATGCCTTTGAAAAGCACAAGGGCTACCCCACCAAGCTCCACTATGAGCGCCTGCGTCAGTACGGACCCTGCCCCATCCACCGCCTGACCTTTTTAAAGAAGCTGTGAGGGGCGGGGACCGGACCGCCCTGGGCCTCTGGGGCGAGGAGCAGGCCGCCCGCTACCTGAAATGGCGGGGCTACCGGATTCTCACCACCCGCTACCGCTGCCGGGAAGGGGAGATCGACCTGGTGGCCGCCCGGGGCGGGTACCTGTGCTTTGTGGAGGTGAAGCTCCGCAAAAACGCGGATCTGGCCCAGGCCCGGGAGTTTGTCACCCCCGCCAAGCAGCGGAAGGTGCGCATTGCCGCCCTGCACTATCTGATGGAGCACCCCACGGACCGTCAGCCCCGGTTTGACGTGGTGGAGGTTTACGCTCCCAACGGAGAACAAACGCGCCGGCCGGAAATCCGGCACTGGGAAAACGCGTTTTAATACTTTTATTATAACCCATTTGAACCCATCCGATTGGAAAGGTGTGATCCCAATGAGATATGTCAGCACGAGAAACAAGAACGTGAGCCTCACCGCCAGCCAGGCCATTGCCCAGGGTCTGGCCCGGGACGGCGGCCTGCTCACCCCCGAGGTTCTGCCTCAGATTACCCCTGCCTTCCTGGAGGAGCTGCAGGGCAAGACCTACGGCCAGCGGGCCGTGGCTGTGATGAAGCTGTTCCTGGAGGACTTTTCCGAAGAGGAGCTCACCGCCTTCACCCAGGCGGGCTACGCTTCCGACAAGTTCGACGACAGCCGGGTGGCTCCCCTCCACACCCTGGACGAGGACACCTACTGCCTGGAGCTGTGGCACGGCCCCACCTCCGCCTTCAAGGACATGGCCTTACAGCTGCTGCCCCACCTGCTCTCCGCCTCCCTGGTGAAGAACCAGGAGGAGAAGACCGTGTGCATCCTGGTGGCCACCTCCGGGGACACCGGCAAGGCCGCCCTGGAGGGCTTTAAGGACGTGGACCGCACCAAGATCCTGGTGTTCTATCCCAAGGACGGGGTGTCCGAGGTCCAGGCCCTCCAGATGAAGACCCAGGAGGGGAACAACGTGGGGGTCTGCGCCGTCCACGGCAACTTCGACGACGCCCAGACCGGGGTGAAGATTCTGTTCTCCGACGAGAAGCTCCGGGCGGACCTGGCGGACCGGGGGTACTTCCTGTCCTCTGCCAACTCCATCAACTGGGGCCGCATCCTGCCTCAGCTGGTGTACTACATCTCCGCCTACTGCGACCTGCTGAACCAGGGGAAGATCCAGATGGGGGAGAAGGTCAACTACTGCGTCCCCACCGGCAACTTCGGCAACATCCTGGCCTGCTGGTATGCCGGTCAGATGGGCCTGCCCGTGGGCAAGCTGATCTGCGCCTCCAACAGCAACAACGTGCTCACCGAGTTTATCAACACCGGCGTGTACGACAAGAACCGCCCCTTCCACACCACCATGTCCCCCTCCATGGACATTCTGGTGTCCAGCAACTTAGAGCGCCTGCTCTTCGCCCTCACCGGCCAGGACGACCAGGCGGTGGCAGACTACATGAAGCAGCTGAACACCACCGGCCGCTATGCCGTCACCTCTGACTTGAAGGCCCGCCTGACCGAGGACTTCTTCGCCGGCTTCTGCGACGAGGCCACCACCAGCCAGGTGATTCGCACCGTGTGGCAGGACCACCACTACCTGATCGACCCCCACACCGCCGTTGCCTACCAGGTGATGGAGGAGTACCGGAAGGCCAGCGGGGACACCAGAAAGACCGTGTTCGTCTCCACCGCCAGCCCCTTCAAGTTCTGCGACAGCGTGCTGCACAGCCTGGGGGTGGAGGAGGTCCGCCAGGGCCTGGACGCTCTGGACCAGCTGGAGGAGGTCTCCGGCCGTCCCGCGCCCAGACCTCTGGCCTCCCTGCGGAACAAGGACGTCCGCTTCCAGGAGCATGTGGACAAGGAGCAGATGATGGACGTGGTGCTGGAGATGCTCCAGTAAGAACGTGAGGTGATCCGGTGGCACTGTATGTAATGGGAGACACCCACCTTTCCCTGAGCAGCCAGAAGGCCATGGACGTGTTCGGCGGCGTCTGGGAGGGGTACATGGAAAAGCTCGCCCAGGGCCTGTCGGTCCTTAAGCCGGAGGACACTCTGGTGATCGCCGGGGACGTGTCCTGGGGCATGAGCCTGGAGGAGTCGGAGCAGGACTTTGCCTGGCTGAACGCCTGGCCGGGGCGGAAGATCCTTCTGAAGGGCAACCACGACTACTGGTGGAACACCGCAGCCAAGATGGATCGGTTCTTCCAGGAGAAGGGGTTTACCACCTTCTCCATCCTCCACAACAACTGCCTGTTCTACGGGGACACCGCCCTCTGCGGCACCCGGGGGTGGTTCTATGAGGAGGAGCAGCAGGGACAGAACGCCAAGGTCTTCAACCGGGAGCTGCTGCGGCTGGAGACCTCCCTGAAAGCCGCCGGAGACGCGGAGAAGCTGTGCTTTCTCCACTACCCCCCCTTCTATGACGGGTACCGCTGCGACCCTATCCTGGAGCTGCTGGAGAAGTACCGGGTGCGGGCCTGCTATTACGGCCATCTCCACGGGGCCAGCCACCGCCTGGCGGTCCAGGGAGAGCGGTCCGGGGTGGTCTACCGGCTGATTTCGGCGGATTTTCTGAAATTTCGCCCGGAAAAAATCCTGGAATGATTAAAAAAAGTCTGGTAATTCCGGAAGGAATCTGATATTATAGCCTATATATACTGCAATACAATGCCCTTCCAGGCGTTTGTAAGACCTGAAAGAGCGTTTCACAGGAGGAAAAAAGGACATGAATGTCAAGAGCGTTGTAGAAAACAAAGAAAAATTTGAAGTCGAACTGACCGTGGAAGTGGGTCAGGAAGAGTTCGAAGCAGGCATCGAAAAGGTTTACCGCAAGAGCCGCGGCAACATCAGCGTGCCTGGTTTCCGCAAGGGCAAGGCACCCCGCAAGGTGATCGAGGGTATGTATGGCGCCGGCGTGTTCTATGAAGACGCCATTGAGGAGCTCTATCCCGAGGCCTGCAGCGCCGCCGTTGAGGAATCCGGCCTGGACCCTGTGGCACCCCCGCAGGTGGAAATCATCAGCCTGGGCAAGGAAGGCTTCACCTTTAAGGCAACTGTGACCGTTCGTCCCGAAATCACCCTGAAGCAGTATAAGGGCCTGGAGGCCGAGAAGGTTCTGCCCACCATTACCGAGGATGCCGTGGACAACGAGCTGAAGCAGTACGTGGAGCGCGCCACCCAGCTGGTGGCCGTGGACCGGGCTGCCGAGATGGGCGACACCGCCGTCATCGACTACGAAGGCCTGAAGGACGGCGTTGCCTTCCAGGGCGGCACTGCCAAGGGCTATGAGCTGGCTCTGGGCTCCAAGACCTTCATCCCCGGCTTTGAGGAGCAGGTGGTCGGCATGAAGGCCGGCGACGAGAAGGACGTGAACCTGTCCTTCCCCGAGGACTATCACGCTGAGGACCTGGCTGGTCAGCCTGTGGTCTTCAAGGTCAAGTGCATCGAGGTCAAGGAGAAGCAGGCGCCCGCCCTGGACGACGAGTTCGCCAAGGACGTGTCCGAGTTCGACACTCTGGCCGAGTTCAAGGACGACCTGAAGCAGAAGATCATCGACCGCAACATGGCCCAGAGCGAGGCCAAGTTCCGTCAGGCTCTGCTGGCTCAGCTGTGCGACCAGGTGGACATCGAGCTGCCCCAGGCCATGGTGGAGGTCCAGATCGACCGCTTCCTGGAGAACTACGCTGCCCGTCTGGAGCAGCAGGGCATCTCCCTGGATATGTACATGCAGTACATGCAGATGACCAAGGAGCAGATCCGCGAGGACCTGCGTGAGCCCGCCATCACCCAGGTCAAGCAGCAGCTGGCTCTGGACGCCGTGGTGGCCGCTGAGAACATCGTCATCACCGACGAGGACGTGGACGCCGAGGTGAAGAAGGCCGCCGCCAACCTGAACATGCCCTATGAGCGCGTGGTGGAGGGTCTGGACCGGGAAGGCCTGAAGAAGGATCTGGCCCGCGACCAGGCCATGGCCGTGGTGGCCACCAGCGCCAAGGCCAACCTGATCAGCGCCGAGCCCGACAACGGTGAGATCAAGATCACCGAGGTGACCAAGGAAGAGGTCGAGGCTGAGAAGGCCGCCAAGGAAGAAGAGAAGAAAGAAGAAGAGAAGAAGCCTGCCAAGAAGACCAGAGCCAAGAAGGCCGCTGCTGAGGGCGAGGAAGCCCCCAAGAAGACCACCCGCAAGAAGAAAGCAGAGCCCGAAGCCGACAAGGCAGAGGAATAAATTTCCGTCAGGCGGGGTATCCTTTGCTCTGAATGGAAAAGGAGATCTTATATCATGAGTTTAGTACCCTATGTAGTGGAGCAGACGAACCGGGGAGAACGGTCCTATGACATTTTTTCCCGCTTACTGAACGACCGGATCATCTTCCTGTCGGAAGAGGTGAACGACACCACAGCCAGCTTGGTGGTTGCCCAGCTGCTGTATCTGGAAGCCCAGAATCCGGACCAGGACATCCAGTTCTATATCAACAGCCCCGGCGGTTCTGTTACGGCGGGAATGGCAATCTACGACACCATGCAGTATATCAAGTGCGACGTGTCCACCATCTGCATCGGTATGGCAGCCAGCATGGGCGCGTTCCTGCTGGCCGCGGGCACCAAGGGCAAGCGCATGGCTCTGCCCAACGCAGAGATCATGATCCACCAGCCCTCCGCCGGCACCCAGGGTCAAATCACCGACATGGCCATTCACCTGAAGCGTCTGGAGACCATTAAGAAGCGTATGAACCACATCCTTTCGGAAAACACCGGCAAGCCCCTTGATGTGGTCACCGCCGACTGCGAGCGGGACAATTTCATGTCCGCGGAAGAAGCTGTGGCATACGGCCTCATTGATAAAGTGATCGATAAACGCTGATACAACAAGAAAAGGGGGGCGTTCCGGTCCCCCTTTTTCTGCGTTATGCTGGACTGAAAAAGAGGTGAATGGTTTCATGACCAAAAACGACGACAAGCGGGCCATCCGTTGCTCCTTCTGCGGCAAGCATCAGGACCAGGTGGCAAAGATCATCGCCGGTCCCGGCGCGTATATCTGCAACGAGTGCGTGCACCTGTGCATGGACATCCTGGACGACATGCCGGCGCCGGAGGGGCAGGTTTCCCCGGATATGCCCGATATCATCCCCAACCCCAAGGAGATCAAGGCCTATCTGGACGAATACATCGTGGGTCAGGACGCGGCCAAAATCTCCCTGTCGGTTGCCGTGTACAACCACTATAAGCGCATCTACTTCGGCGGGGGGGACGATGTGGAGCTCCAGAAGAGCAACATCCTCCTGCTGGGCCCCACCGGCAGCGGCAAGACCCTGCTGGCCCAGACCCTGGCCAAGATCCTGAAGGTTCCCTTCGCCATTGCCGACGCCACCACCCTCACCGAGGCCGGCTACGTGGGCGACGATGTGGAGAACATCCTCCTGCGTCTGGTCCAGGCCGCGGACTACGACATCGAGCAGGCCGAGCGGGGGATCATTTACATCGACGAGATGGATAAAATCGCCCGGAAGAGCGAAAATACTTCTATCACCCGGGACGTGTCCGGCGAGGGCGTGCAGCAGGCATTGCTTAAGATCCTGGAGGGCACCGTTGCCAACGTTCCTCCCCAGGGCGGCCGGAAGCATCCCCACCAGGAGTTCATCCAGGTGAACACCCGGAACATCCTCTTCATCTGCGGCGGCGCCTTCGACGGGGTGGAGAAGATCATCGAAAAACGGGTGAACCAGAAGGGCATCGGCTTCGGCGCGGAGATCCTGGGCAAGGAAGAGCTGGCCCAGCGGAACGTGCTCAGCCAGATCCAGCCCCACGACCTGCTGAAGTTCGGCATCATCCCCGAGCTCATCGGCCGTCTGCCGGTGATCACCGCCCTGACCCCCCTGAGCCGGGAGGACCTGGTGCGCATCCTCACAGAGCCCAAGAACGCCCTGGTGAAGCAGTACCAGAAGCTCATGGAGTACGACATGGTGGACCTGATCTTCGAGCCCGGCGCTCTGGAGGCTGTGGCCGACAAGTCCATGGAGCGGGGCATCGGGGCCAGAGGCCTGCGGGCTGTGCTGGAAGAGGTCATGAACCAGATCATGTACGACATCCCCTCCGACGGCTCCATTGTGGAGGTGCACATCACCCCCGAGAGCGTGAAGGAGGGCGCGGAGCCCAAGCTGATCCGCGACCCGGAGCGGCCGCCCCGGCCCCGGCTGGGCGCTGCGGCCCTGCGGGCGCAGAATGGCGGCCAGCTCCGCCGGGAGGGTACCGCCTGAGGGCGGCCCTGCCAACGCAAGACGACAAACCGTGGGGCGGAGGGGAAACTCTCCGCCCCCTGCGTCATATCCAGAGAACCCTCTGGAAACCCGGAACGAAAGGAAGTGAATCCCTTTGCCAGAGGAAGAAAAGACCAACTATAAAACCATGACCACCCTGGCCCTGCGGGGTCTCACGGTGTATCCCGAGATGATGGTCCACTTTGATGTGGGGCGGGAGGCTTCCATCAAGGCCCTGGAGAAGGCCATGTCCTCCAACGAGCCTATTTTCCTGGTGGCTCAGAAGGACATCCGGGTGGAAGCCCCGGACCAGAACCATCTCTTCTCTATGGGCACCGTCTCTGTGGTGCGGCAGATTCTCCGCCTGCCCGGCAAGTCTATCCGGGTGATGGTGGAGGGAAAGTACCGCGCCCGGCTCCATTCCCTGGTCCAGACAGACCCCTATCTGGCCGCGGAAATTGAGCCGGTGGAAATCCCCCAGAGCTACGAGGGTAAGACCAACTCCCTCCGGGCCGAGGCGGCCATCCGCCAGGCCTATGAGCTCTTTGACCGGTACAGCGACCTGACCCCCAAGAACACCTCCGCCGACATGCTGCTGAACATCATGTCCAGCGAGGACGCCGGCTACATTGCCGACTTCATCGCCCAGAACGTGTCCATGCGGGTGGCGGATAAGCAGTCCATCCTGGAGGAAATCCGCCCGGTCCAGCGTCTGACCAAGATGAACCGCCTGCTCCACCGGGAGGTGGAAATCCTGGAGATGGAGCAGGGCATCCAGCGCCGGGTCCAGGAGAACATGACCCAGAACCAGAAGGACGCCTTCCTGCGGGAGCAGGTGCGGGTGATCCAGGAGGAGCTGGGGGAGGACGGAGACAGCGAGATCGCCGCCTACCGCCGCCAAATTGCCGAGGCCAAGCTCCCGGAGGAGGTGGAGGCCAAGCTGCTCAAGGAGGTCACCCACCTGGAGAAGCAGCCCTTCGGCTCCGCCGAGGCGTCGGTGCTGCGCAACTACCTGGAGGTCTGCCTGGAGCTGCCCTGGACAAAAACCAGCAAGGAGCGGGTGAACGTCCAGGCCGCCCGGAAGATTCTGGACGCCGACCACTTCGGCCTGGAAGAGGTGAAGGAGCGGATTCTGGAATTTCTGGCAGTCAAGCAGCTGGCCCCCGACCTGAAAGGGCAGATCCTCTGCCTGGTGGGCCCGCCTGGTGTGGGCAAAACCTCCATCGGCATGTCCGTTGCCCGTGCCCTGAACCGGAAGCTGGCCCGGATCTCCCTGGGCGGCGTCCACGACGAGGCGGACATCCGGGGCCACCGGAAAACCTATGTGGGGGCCATGCCCGGCCGGATCATCAACGCCCTGCGCCAGGCCGGCACCCGGAACCCCCTGCTGCTGCTGGACGAGATCGACAAGCTGGGCAGCGACATGCGGGGCGACCCCGCCGCCGCTCTGCTGGAGGTGCTGGACGCCGAGCAGAACAACGCCTTCCGGGACCACTTTGTGGAGCTGCCCTTCGACCTGTCCGACGTGCTCTTCATCACCACCGCCAACACCACCTCCACCATCCCCAAGCCCCTGCTGGACCGGATGGAGGTCATTGAGCTGCCCAGCTACACCGACGAGGAAAAGCTGCAGATCGCCAGAAACCACCTGATTCCCAAGCAGCTCAAGCGCCACGGCCTGAAAAAGAGCCAGCTGAAGCTCACCGACGACGCCATCCGGGAGCTGATCGTGGCCTACACCCGGGAGTCCGGCGTCCGCATTCTGGAGCGGGAGCTGGGCGCTCTCTGCCGGAAGGCCGCCATGAAGATTGTCTCCGACGGGGTCAAGAGCGTCAGCGTCACCGGGGACACCCTGGAGCAGTATCTGGGCCCCCGGAAGTATTATCCCGAAAAGAACGGCATGGAAAACCAGGTGGGCCTGGTCAACGGCCTGGCCTGGACCAGCGTGGGCGGCACCCTGCTGGAGGCCGAGGTCAACGTGGTGGAGGGCTCCGGCAAGATCGAGCTCACCGGTAACCTGGGCAACGTGATGAAAGAGTCGGCCAAGGCCGCCTTCAGCTATATCCGCAGCCGGGCCGTCCAGCTGGGGGTGGACCCCAGCTTCTACAAGGACAAGGACCTGCACATCCACTTCCCCGAAGGGGCGGTGCCCAAGGACGGCCCCTCCGCCGGCGTCACCATCTGCACCGCCATGGTCTCCGCCCTTACCGGCATCCCTGTCCGGGGTGACGTGGCCATGACCGGGGAGATCACCCTCCGGGGCCGGGTGCTGCCCATCGGCGGCCTGCGGGAGAAGTCCATGGCCGCCCTGCGCAACGGCATCCACACCGTCATCATCCCCAAGGACAACGAGGCCGATCTGGAGCGGATCGACCAGACCGTCCGGGGCGCCCTGCGATTTATCCCCGTGTCCCACGTGGACCAGGTGCTGGCCAACGCCCTGGAGCGTCCGCCCCTGACCCAGCCCAGCCAGACCGGAGAACTGTCCGCCGGGATGCGCAGCGCGGACACCCACGCCCCCCTGCACCAGGCTTAAACGGCATGTCCCGCCTTTCCCCACGGGGAAGGGCGGGGGATGCGACCCCAGAGACAGAAGAGGGATCACATGAAACTGAACACACAAAACGCGGAGTTCATCCGCTCTGCCGCCAAGCTGGCCGACTGCCCCCGGGACAACCTGCCCCAGATCGCCTTTGCCGGCCGGTCCAACGTGGGCAAGTCCTCGGTGATCAACCGGCTGCTGGGCCGGAAGAACTTCGCCCGGGTGGGCTCCGCCCCCGGCAAGACCACCCATATCAACTACTTCCGCATCGACAAGCAGGTCTACTTTGTGGACCTGCCCGGCTACGGCTACGCCAAGGTCTCCAAGCAGGAGCGGGCCCGGTGGGGCCAGCTCATCGGCCAGTGGTTTGACGACGCCAGCCTGCTCACCCTGGGGCTGCTGCTGGTGGATATCCGCCACAAGCCCACCGCCGACGACTGCACCATGGCCCAGTGGTTCAAGGCCAGCGGCAAGCCCTTCGTGGTGGTGGCCAACAAGCACGACAAGATCAAGAAAAGCGAGTGGGAGCCCAACGTGGCCCGCATCCGGGAGACCCTGGAGCTGCCCCAGGAGGTGCCGGTGATCTCCTTCTCTGCGGAGAAGGGCACCGGCCGGGAGGAGCTTATGGGGCTCATTCTGGACCACATCCAGGCGGAAAACGCCGCCGCCCAGGGCTGAGAGAAAAGGGGAGAGAGCGATATGAAACGAACCTGGGGCGTGTTTCTCTATGCTGTGATGGCGGGCTTCTGCATCGGCCTGGGAGGCACCGTGTTCCTCCGGCTGAAGGACGCCTTCCCCGGGGGCAACGTGGTGGGGGCCTTCTTCTTTGCCATCGGCCTGTTCGCCATCTGCACCCGGGGCTATAACCTCTTCACCGGCAAGGCCTGCTACCTGTTTGACAACCCCTGGCCGGGGTACCTCATCGATCTGCTGGTGATCTGGGTGGGCAACCTGGCGGGCACCATGCTCATCGCCGGGATGGAGCGGCTCACCGGTATCTGCGGGGCGGAGAGCGGCATCAACGTTACCGCCCAGGCCCTGGTGGAGGGAAAGATGAACGCCACCTACCTGAGCCTGTTCCTGCTGGGCTTTTTGTGCAACGTGTGTATCTTCGCGGCGGTGAACGGCTACGCCAACAACCCCCACGAGCTGGGCAAGTACCTGGCCATCTTCCTGGGGGTCACGGTGTTCATCGTCTGCGGCATGGAGCACAGCGTGGCGGATATGTATTACTGGTCCGTCTCCGGCATCCTCTACGACGCCCCGGGCCAGTCCTTCCTGCGCCTGGTGGTGATCTCTCTGGGCAACGTGGCCGGCGGCCTTTTCCTCCGCCTGGGGGAGAAGTGGAAGGAACACCTGGACAA
>JAEDJB010000190.1 GCA_016296565.1 Oscillospiraceae bacterium | reverse complement strand
GGCCTTGGCCCGGAGGAAGCGGTAGATTTCCGCCCGGGTGGCATAATAGTAGGGGTTTACGTAAAAGACCCCCACGATGCCCAGGGTGATGGCGCTGAGAATGTGCCAGCCCAGGAAGGACAGGTCGGTGACGAAAATCTCCCACTTGTACCCCATGGTCATCTGGCGGCTTAAGTCCAGCACCCGCCGGTGATCCAGGTTGGGGTTCTCCGAGAGGATGTAGGGCACGGCGAAGTAGCCGTAGCCCCGGACGATGCCGGGAATGACAAACAGCAGGGACCAGAGGAAGGTGTACAGGTTCCGGAGGAACTGGGTGAGCACCACGTTGCCGTAGTTTCCGGTGAAGCCCACGGCCACCCGGGAGAAGGGGGCGGTGTGGAAGGTGGTGTTTTCCAGGAGGAACCGGCTGGCGCCCACCTCATAGGGGTTGGTGACCAGCAGCTTCAGGGCAAGGCCCAGCACAGTGAAATACCCGGTCAGGGGGATCAGAAAACGCATGGCCCCCTGGGCCAGGTAGAAAACTTCGCTGGAGGTGAAGCCGTAGCTCTGGCAGACGTGAATGAACTGGGTCAGCTCATCCTTCACGTTGAAGGAGAAGAGCTGGCCGGTGAGAAGGGTCAGAAGGACGACCACAGCCACAAAAGGCCAGTAGCTGGCTTTGAAGTTGGCGCGGCCGGTTTCTTTGAAGGCGGGGCGGTCCCACATAATAATACCTCCTTACAACGTGGGGGCGGATGTTCTCTTTCTGAAAGCCATTCTAGCCGATTTTCAGGGAAAGGTCAATGCCCAGCAGGACCTCTGCGGTTTTGGATAAAAAAATCCGGGGCTTTGCCGGGGCTTTATGTGGGCTTTGCCCCTTGTAATTCCCGCGGGTTTGGTTTAAGATTGCGTATCCCCGGGGAGAAAAATTCCCCCGCAGACAGCAGAAAGGAGGGGTTCCATGACGAGACTGGAATGGGAAGCCCTTGTGGAATATACGCTCAATATCGGCCGGCAGATGATGGAGTGCGGCGCGGAGGCCTGGCGGGCGGAGAACACCATGGCCCGCATCCTCCGGGCCTACGGGCTGGAGGTGTTGGACGCCCACGCCATCGCCACCCAGGCGGCGGTGACGGTGAAGCTCCCGGACAGCTCCCACTACACCAGCACCCGGATGATCCTGCCCGACCACACCGGCACCGACCTGGGGCGGCTGGAGATCATCAACGCCGCCGCCCGGGACATCTGCGCCCATCCGCCCGGGGTGGAGGAGCTGCCGGTGGCCCTGGACCCGGTCCGGCCCCGGTGGTCCTGGCTGGAGCTGGTGGGCTATCTGCTGGGCTCCGGCGCCTTTGCGGTGTTTTTCGGCGGCACCCTGCTGGACGGGGTGGCCTCGGCGGTGATTGCGGCGGTGATCTTTCTCATGGACCAGGTCCGCCGGTACCACCACCAGAACCGGATCATTTACACCATCGTGGCCTGTTTCCTCTCCGGCCTGCTGGCCCGGGCCTGCGCCCAGGTGGGGTTCGGGGTCAACCTGGACATGATTATGATCGGCGACGTGATGCTCTTCATCCCCGGCCTGGCCCTGGTCAACGGGGTGCGGGAGCTGTTCTACGCGGATATTCTCACCGGCGTCTACCGGATGGTGGAGGCCCTGCTGGGGGCAGGGGCCATCGCGGTGGGCTACGCGGTGTCTCTGATGATCGGAGGTGGCTTCTGATGAAGGAGGCAGTCATCCAGATTCTGTGCGCCGGGCTGGGCACCCTGGGCTTTGCCATGTTCTTTCATGTGCGGCCCTGCCACCTGCCGGTGGCTGCCCTGGGAGGCAGCCTGGCCTGGCTGTGCTACCTGCTGGTGTGGCAGGTGAGCGCCAGCCCCTTCCTCAGCTCCCTGGTGGCCTCGGCGGCCATCTGCCTGTGGTCGGAGACCCTGGCCCGGGTGCAGAAGGCCCCGGCCAACGTCTTTCTCATCCCCGGCATCGTCCCGCTGCTGCCCGGCGGCGCCCTGTTCTATGCCATGAGCGGGGTGGTGAACGGCGACATGGAGGGCTTCATGGCCAAGGGGAGCGAGACCCTTTTTGTGGCGGTGGGCATTGTGGGGGGCATCGTCATCGGCTCGGAAATTGTCCGCCTGGTGATGAGCATTCTCATCCGCCGGAAGCTCGCCCGGGAGCGGGCCGCGGCCCGTCAGCAGGGGAAAAACAACTGACCTTATGAATTGTTCTCTGTGTGGCTATGGAAAACAGGTCAGAATACGTTATAATATGTCCTGCGGAGAGGAGTTTCCTCCCCGGCAGACCCCACAGGTACCAATGAAACATCGAGGTGTTGAACAATGTTGGAGCAAGTTCGGAAGGAAGCCGCGGCGGCTGCGGAGCAGATCTGTGAGATTGCCAAGCTGCGGAAGGGCCAGATTCTGGTGGTGGGCTGCTCCACCAGCGAGGTGGCCGGCCACAAGGTGGGCAGCCACTCCAGCCCGGAGATCGGCCAGGCCATTTTTGACGGCCTGAACCAGGTGCTGGCCCCCAGGGGCATCTACCTGGCCGCCCAGTGCTGCGAGCACTTGAACCGGGCCATTATCGTGGAGCGGGAGGCCGTCCCCTTTGCGGAAATCTGCAACGTGGTGCCCCAGCCCAAGGCGGGCAGCTCCTTTGCCACAGCGGCCTACCACAGCTTCCGGGACCCGGTGGCGGTGGAGCTGATCAAGGCCGACGCCGGTCTGGACATCGGCGGCACCCTCATCGGCATGCACTTGAAGCACGTGGCCGTGCCTGTCCGCCTGGAGCAGAAGCACATCGGCGAAGCCATCCTCCTGGCCGCCCGGGTCCGCCCCAAGTACATCGGCGGCGAGCGGGCCATCTATGATGAGAACTT
>JAEDJB010000189.1 GCA_016296565.1 Oscillospiraceae bacterium | reverse complement strand
AGCACCCCCTCCATGTCGTCCCGGATGGCGCATTTGCCCGTGTCCCGGCAGGCATAGCAGGCCCGGCAGAAGCCGATTTTCTTCTCCGCCACCCGGATTTTCTCCACCTGGTGGCCGGCCTCTATTGCCCCCTTCATGAATTGGTCACAGAGGGTGTCGGAATTACCCTTTTTCCGGGGACTTCCGGACAGGATCAGTACGTTCTTGCTCATGATTTTTCTCCTTACCAATTTTTGTTTTCCTTGGTGCAGTCCTGCTGCTTCCTGCGCTCCTCCACCATCTGCACGAACCATTCTACCATGGCCGGGTCCGTGTGGGAGAAGAAGGAACTCTGCTTTTTGTCCAGGGCGGCGATGGCGGCCATGTCCTCATCAGAGAGCGCAAAGTCAAACACCTGGAAATTTTCCTCCATGCGCTCCGGATGGGTAGATTTGGGGATCACCACAATGCCCCGCTGCAGATGCCAGCGGAGAATCACCTGGGCCACGGTCTTGCCGTATTTCTCCCCGATGGCTTTCAGCTCCGGCAGGGTGAACATATCCCCCCGGCCCTCTCCGAAGGGGGCCCAGGCCTCCAGCTGAACGCCGTATTTGTCGTGCCACAGCTTGCTCTCCGCCTGCTGGTGGTGGGGGTGGATCTCCACCTGGTTCACCGCGGGCTTCACCCGGGCGAAGGAGGCCAGGTCGATCATCCGGTCCGGGTAGAAGTTGGAGATGCCGATGGCCCGAATTTTCCCCTCCGCATAGAGGTCCTCCAGGGCCCGGTAGGCCCCGTACACGTCGCTGAAGGGCTGGTGAAGCAGGCACAGGTCCAGATAGTCCACCTGCAGCTTCTCCATGGACGCCAGCACGGAAGCCCGGCAGGCCTCGTAGCCGTAGTGCTCGATCCAGACCTTGGTGGTCAGGAAAATTTCCTCCCGGGGAATCCCGCTCCTGGCGATGGCCCGGCCCACCTCTTCCTCGTTGAAGTAGGACTGGGCCGTGTCGATCAGGCGGTAGCCTGCCCGCAGGGCGTCGGTGACGCAGCGCTCGCACGCCTCCCGGGTCACCTGATACACCCCATACCCCAGCTGGGGCATCCGGACGCCGTTGTTCAAAGTAATGTAGTTCATAGGCTCACCTCATTGATTTTCTGCCGTAGTTCCGGTACACTGGTTTTGTTCAGGCCTATTCTACAAGTTGGAGTTCACTTTAAGTCAAGGACTTTTTTGTGGGGAGAGGAAACCCGACCGTGTTACGCAGCGTAACAGCGTTGTCACAGAGAGTCGCTTGCTTTTTCCGCAGCTTCGGAATACAGTAAATGCGTCAAGCCAGGAAGGAGGCGGCACGATGACAGCAGGAGAAAAAATCAAAGAGGCCAGAACAAAGGCCGGGCTGTCCCAGGAGCAGCTGGCCCAAAAGCTGCGGGTTTCCCGCTCCGCGGTTGCAAAGTGGGAGACGGGAAAGGGCCTCCCCGACGTTGAAAACCTGAAAGCCCTTTCCCAGTTGCTGCATGTAAGCGTTGACTATCTGCTGGATGACAGCGAAAGCACCTTCGACGAGTTGGTGATGCGGGAGCCATACACGCTGTCCGCCTATGGGGGCGGCACCAAAAAGGCAAAGAAGGACCGCGCCGTTCGGGAGAGGTTTCCCGACGCGGAGATCCACACGCTGCTTGGAAAGCAGAAGCTGACCAGGGCGGAGCGCATCATCGACAACGCGGTGGGCATCCTCACCGACGCGCCCTTTGGGATTCCCGAGCTGATCAGCGGCGTGAAGAATCTGGAGAAGGAGTTTTACCTGGTGGAGCGGGAGGGGACACAGCTTCTTGTGACAGTGACAGACTCCTGGATCGAAACCCGTCCCCTGGACGGCCGGTTCAGCCAAAAAAAGCTGGAGCTGGGAGGCTGGGTGTTTACCAAGTGCGCCTATCCGGTGAAATAGCTTGCCGGTCGTTGGCAAGTCAGGCTGGATTGTCCGGCTTATAGTACAATCATACGCCCAGACCCGGGATACTTTTTGATTGGAGGTAAGTAAAATGGCAGAGTCCTTTTTAACCCGGAAGGGAACCCTTCTCCTTAAACAGATGATGCAGCTTCCGCCGGATTTTCCTGGTCTAAAAGCGGAGCTGGCGAGGGGAATCTACGCGGCTGAAGACATCACCAGAGCCGCGATACAATACCTCGACAACTGCTCGGAAGAACAGGCAGCGGCAGGCGGGCGGCATATGCCGCTCGGCTCGCCGGAACGGCATAGCACCTATGTCTTTGAACTCATCCAGCTTCTGCTCCAGTACGGGTTGGAGCCAAATGGGATCTATGACGACTGCAATGTTCTGTGGGAACTGCAATTCGTTGACAACGGCTATGTGGCGGCGGACACCCTAGCTTTGCTTCTGGAGCACGGAGGCAAGGTAAACCTGGAGCTGGAAGGCGGGGAGCTGTTCAGCGACCTTGATTTTTCCGTCATGCTCGACGCCTTCAACCAGGAGGATCGCCAGCGCTATGACGGACTGGTCCACTTATGGTTTGTGTGCTTGGGATACGGCGGAACGCCGAAAAACGGGACGGCTGCCGTTGAGACATTCCGCGGTTTCGATCTGCGCAATTTGCGGGATCACCGCAGGTTTACCTTCGGTCTGTCCTGGGTGCCGGGCCGAGGGGAGAACTGGTCCCTTCATATTTTTGACCGGGAGACCTTATGGGAAGTCGCCCGCCTGTAAAGGCCCCGGGCGCTGCCCCGCAGATTCTCCCGGTTTTTCCATGCAAAAAAGGTCGTACTCAAAAGAGTACGACCTTTTTTGGAGCTGGTGACGTGACTCGAACACGCGACCTTCTCATTACGAGTGAGATGCTCTACCAACTGAGCTACACCAGCTTAT
>JAEDJB010000038.1 GCA_016296565.1 Oscillospiraceae bacterium | reverse complement strand
AGCACAGTTCCAAGAGGTTGTCAAGAGGTTTTTCAAAGTTTTTCACTTTTCAACCCCGTGTTCTCTTTTTTGACCCGTCGCTCGCGACAGCTTTGATAGAATACCACCTGCAACCCCATTTGTCAACACCTTTTTTCAGGTTTTTTCGATTTTTTGAAAAAAGCCAAATTCTCCTTTCCTTTGCACCTGCTCCTGTTCTGTGCTACAATGGGGATTACAACAATAGACATCCAACGGAAAAGGAGTTACCATGCGTTCATTCTTTCGGCGTGCCGCCGCCTTCCTGCTCTGCGCGGCGCTGCTCATCCCCACGGTCCTGGCCTCTGACGCCATGGGCAGCCGGATCTATTCCTACACCCTTCCCATCTGCGACGACACCTCCCTCACCCGGGAAGTGATGTGGAGCGCCTCCCGCTCGGACCTGCGGACGGAAAACTATGTGACCTACAAACCTTCCGCCAGCGTCTCCCCCAAGGTGAGCTACGGCTCCTCGGTGCTGGCCAAGCAGACGGTCTCCTCCATGGCCAAGGACCTGGAAAAGGGCGGCGACCGGGTGCTCAGCGGCATCAACGGAGACTACTTCGTGATGGCTACCGGCAATCCTCTGGGGCTGGTGGTTACCGACGGGGTGCTGCGGTCCTCCGCCTCTTACTTAAGCGCCCTGGGCTTCCGTGCCGACGGCACCGCCGTCATCGGGAAGCCTGACCTGACCCTTCGGGCAGATTTCAAAGGGTACTCATTAAAAATCAACGACATCAACAAAATCCGTTCCACCGGCGGCTACTATTTATTTACCGACGACTTCGGCGCCACCACCCAAAACACCCAGCCCGGGGTGGACATCATCCTCTCCCCGGTGACCAAGACCGAGGGGCAGGCGGTAAAGGGCGCTG
Organism: Oscillospiraceae bacterium; assembly: GCA_016296565.1. Classification (GTDB taxonomy): domain Bacteria; phylum Bacillota; class Clostridia; order Oscillospirales; family Oscillospiraceae; genus Evtepia. Next base: position 14,107 of record JAEDJB010000038.1, on the reverse strand, counting down.
ATGGAGTTTCCCTCACCACCTCCAACAACCTGAAGATCGGCTCCCTGGTCTCCTGCCGGGTGGAGAAGGTGGTGGAGGCCACCGGGGCAACCTCCATCCCCAAGGGGAAGTTTATCCTGTCCATCGCTAACACCGGCGGTGAATGGCTCCAGGAGATGGCCCGTTCCCTCAAGCCCGGGGACACCGTGAACCTGGAGGTCTACAGCGCCGACACCCGCTGGAACACCGTGGACTGCGCCGTGGGGGCCATGTACTGGATTCTCTCCGGCGGCAAGGTGGCCAGCGGACTGGACGCTTCCACCGCCGCTCCCCGCACCGCGGTGGGGGTGAAGGCCGACGGCAGCGTAATCTTCTATACCATTGACGGCCGGCAAAGCGGCTACAGCGTGGGCGCCACCATCCAGGCGGTGGCTGAGCGTCTGGCAGAGCTGGGCTGCACCGAAGCGGTCCTGCTGGACGGCGGCGGCTCCACCACCCTGGTGTCCACCTATCCTGACTATGGTACCTCCTCCATTGTAAACAAGCCCTCAGAGGGCAATTCCCGGTCCGTGACCAACGCCATCTTCCTGGTCTCCAACCTGGACCCCACCGGGAAGGCCGCCCGGCTCTATGTGACCCCCACCAGCCTGACCCTGCTGGCCGGTGCCACCACCCAGTGCGTCGCCACCTGCATTGACAGCGGCTGGTACCCCATGGATTCCCTGCCGGGCGCCGTCACCTGGAGCGCTGAGGACGGGACTGTCAGCGACAGCGGACTCTTCACCGCCCCGGCCAAGACCGGGGTGTACACCGTTACCGCCCAGTCCGGAGGCGTGTCCGGCAGCACCCGTATTCAGGTTTACGATACCCCCGACTCCATCTATGTCACCGACAAGGCCACCGGCAAGAATGTCTCCTCCCTGACCCTCACCCCGGGGCAGAAGGTGGATCTGGACGCCGCGGCCTCCTACCGCACCGTGGGTCTCACCGGCGACGACACCTGCTTTACCTGGACCGCAGACCCCAGCCTGGGCACCATCGACGCCAACGGGGTCTTTACCGCCGGGAACATCTCCGGCACAGGAAAAATCAAGGTGGCCGCCGGGAAATATGCGGTGACCATGTCCATTACCGTAAACGCCCCGCCCCAGGTCTCCCTGCTGGCAGACTTTGAGGGAAGCGACACTTATTTCACTTCCTCCGCTGCCAAGCTCTCCCTAGAGAGCACCGCCAACCAGGTTCAGTATGGCCGGCAAAGCCTGGGGGCTGACTACACATTGAAGAATGGCACCGTCGTTCTGTCCGCCCGGCAGGATCTGACGGACACGGACCGGTACCTCTCCCTGTGGGTTTATGGGGATCAGTCGGGCAACACCCTCTCCGCCGCCTTCTCCGATGACAACGGCCAACCCCTTACCCAGACCCTCACCACCCTGAACTTCACCGGCTGGAAGGAGATCACCGGGGCGGTTCCCGCCGGGGCGGTCTCCTTCGAGGGACTCACCCTCACCGGCAGCAAGACCACCGGCACCCTCTGGCTGGACCAGGTGACCCTCTCCAACCAGAAGGACCGGGACAGCCAGGCTCCCGCCGTCTCCCTGTCGGTCCAGGGCAGCTCTGTCACCGCCAAGATTACGGACAACGCGAAAAACGCCCTGTCCCAGGATCGAATCACCCTGACGGTGGACGGACAGAGCGTCCCCTTCTCCTTTAACCCCTCCAGCGGCACCCTCACCGCCACCTTGTCCGGCCTGGGGAAAGACCTCCACCGGGTCACCGTCACCGCCGCCGACTGCTGCGGCAACCTGGGCCGGGGGTCTGTCACCCTGGAGGGGACTTCCCCCAATCCCTTTGCCGACATGAACGGCCACTGGGCCGCCGGCATGACCGGACGACTGAACCAGCTGGGTATCGTCAGCGGGGTCACCGTCGGGAATCAGACCTACTTCTACCCCAACCGCTCCATCACCCGGGGCGACTTCGCCCTGATGACCGCCCGGTGGCTGAGGCTGGACCTGGACGACTACCAGAACGTCCAGCTGCCCTACGCGGACCAGAGCCAGATTCCCTCCTGGGATGTTAACGCGGTGAAGGCCCTCTACCAGCTGGGCATCATGCAGGGCAGTCAGGGCTCTGACGGCTCCCTCCGGGCCAACGCCCAGGCCTCTATCACCCGGGCCGAGGCCATGACCATCCTCAGCCGCACCCAGGCCAAGGGATATGCCCAGGCCGACCTCTCCGCCTTCTCCGATGCCGGGCAGGTTCCCTCCTGGGCCAAGGCCCATGTGGCCAGCCTGGTGGGCCAGCAGGTGGTGAGCGGTTCCAACGGTCAGCTGCGTCCTCAGGCCCCCGTCAGCCGGGCCGAAGTGGCAAAGCTCCTCTTCACCTTATGGTAATGTATCACCCGCCGGGCCGCCAAAGTTGGCATAACCGGGAAAAATCCCCCATTCTCCGCAAAAAAACACTTGCAAAACCCGGGGGAGTATGCTAGGATACAGGGTAGCCGATTGTAATACTGCGCGCTTCATCCGGAGCGCCTTGCATAATGAGCACAAAACCACACAAGGGAAAGGAACATACTATATTATGGCTGTTACCATCGTTTCCATTCTGCAGGTCCTGGTCGGGGCCGTGCTGATCGTGTTCGTCCTGGGCCAGTCCGGCAAGCACTCCGGTCTGGGTGCCATCGCCGGCGCCAGCGAATCCTTCCTGTCCAAGAACAAAGCCAAGTCTGCGGACGCCAAGCTGGCGAAGTGGACCAAGTGGGTCGCTCTGGTCTTTATTGTTCTGACCCTGGTTCTGAATCTTATTTGACCGACGCCTTCCAAAATGCCCTTCCGCTGGAAGGGCATTTTGTTATTCGCTCCCATCTTTCCTATCGAGGTGAACGTTTATGACCCGAGAAGAAGCATTCTCCATGCTGGACCGAATGGCCAAGGGCATCGCAGAGATGTTCGGCAGCAACTGCGAAACCGTGATCAACGACCTGGCCGATCCTCTCCACCCGGTGCTGGCTATCTACAACGGCCACGTCTCTGGCCGGACGGTGGGCTCCACCCAGGACGTAACCGGCGTAGAGCAGGATCTCTACCTGGACACCGACGTGGTGAACCTGCTGGCGGTGACCCCCAGCGGCCAGCAAACCAAAAGCTCCACCTTTTCCATCAAGGGGGAGGACTATCATTTCGGTTTTGGTATAAACTATGATTTTACCCCCCTGGCCTACGCCAACCGGGTTCTGCTGGACCTGATCCACACGGAGGTGGACTTCCACAGCGCCCTCTACAAGCCCCGGGACACCGGCATCGGGGAACTCTTTGACGCCGCCATGCTCCGGGTGGGCAAGCCCGTCCGGGAGATGACCAAGGCCGACCGCCTGCGGGTCATTGAGCACCTGAAGGAGATGGACGCCTTCTCCTACCGCCGGGCCGTGCCCTACGTGGCCAGCCATCTGGGGGTCTCCCGCTACACCATTTACAAGTATCTGGACGAGGTCAGCGCCAAGCCCTCCGACGAAGAGGAGGAGGACGAGGCGCAGCCGGACAAGGAGGCAACATGACCACCAAGCAACGCATTGACGAGTATTTTGCCGGGAAAGAGGACCAGCTGGTCCAGGCTGTTTCCCGGCTGGTCCGCATTGACAGTACCCTGGGCGAGGCTCAGCCCGGCATGCCCTTCGGCCCCGGTCCCGCCGCCGCCCTGGAGGAAGCCCTGGCCCTGGCCGGTGAGCTGGGCCTGCAGAGGGAAAACCTGGAGGGCTATGTGGGCGTTGTGGACCTGAACGAGAAAGAAACCGCCCTGCACATTCTGGGCCACCTGGACGTGGTGGACGCCGGGGAGGGGTGGACGGTCACCCAGGCTTTCCAGCCCAAGGTGGTGGACGGCCTGCTCTACGGCCGGGGCACCGACGACGACAAGGGCCCCATGGTGGCCGCTCTGCTGGCCATGAAGGCCGTGAAGGACTTAGGGATTCCCTTAAAGAAAAATGCCCGTCTCATCTTCGGCACCGACGAGGAGACCGGGTTCCGGGACATCCACTGGTACTACGACAAGCACCCCTATGCTCCCTACACCTTCTCCCCCGACGCGGACTTCCCCATCATCAACATTGAAAAGGGCCACTACCAGCCCACCTTCGGGGCCGACTGGCCGGAGGAAACTGTTCTTCCCCGGGTGGTGAGCATCACCGGTGGTCCCCGCCTGAACATGGTTCCCCCCAAGGCTCAGGCCCTGGTGGCAGGACTTCCCCTGGAGACCATCCAGACCGCCTGTGACGGTCTGGGGCTGGAAGCGGCCATCACCTTCTCCCTGACCCAGCGGGAAGACGGGGTTCACATCCTCTGCAGCGGCCAGGGCGCCCACGGCTCCACCCCCGAGGAGGGCCACAACGCCCAGACCGCTCTGGTGGCTCTGCTGGCCGCCCTGCCCTTGGCGGACTGCCCCTCTTCCCGGGCGGTCCGCGCCCTGGCCCGGCTCTTCCCCCACGGGGACTTTACCGGCCAGGCCCTGGGCATCGACCAGCGCGACGAGCTTTCCGGCCACCTGAGCCTGGCCTTTACCCTGCTGAACCTGCACGCCACCGGCTTCCAGGCCCGGTTTGACAGCCGCACCCCCCTGTGCGGCACCGACGAGAGCATCCGACTGGTGACGGAACAGGCCATGGCCCAGGCGGGCTTTACCATCACGGGCCGGATCGACCCGCCCCACCACGTTCCCGCCGACTCTCCCTTCATCCAGGTGCTGGCCCAGTGCTACGAGCTGCACACTGGCCAGAAGAGCCAGTGCCTGGCCATCGGAGGCGGCACCTATGTCCACGACATTCCCGGGGGCGTTGCCTACGGAGCCAGTATGCCCGGCTTCGTCTCCAACCTTCATGGTCCCGATGAGCGGGTGAACATCCGCGACCTGCTCACCGCCGCCAAGATCTTCGCCCAAGTGATCCTGGAGCTGTGCGCCGGGTAACAAAGAAGGGACTTTCATGGCAAAAAAACTGGAACTCTTTCTCACCTTCGCCCGCATCAGCGCCAGCTGCTTCGGCGGCGGCTACGCTATGCTCCCCTTTTTCCAGCAGGAGCTGGTGGAAAAGAAGGGGTGGCTCACCGACGAGGAACTGCTGGACCTGAACGCCGTGGCTCAGTGCACCCCCGGGGTGATCGCGGTAAACACCGCCACCTTCTGCGGCTACCGGACCCGGGGGCTGACCGGGGCTGTTTTCGCCACCCTGGGTATCCTGACTCCACCCATCCTCATCGTCCTGGTGATCTCCGCCTTTTTCTGGACCTACGCGGACAACCTCTGGGTTCAGTACGCCCTCACCGGCATTCGGGCCTGCGTGTGCGCCCTGATTATCAACAGCACGGTGAAGCTCTACAAAAAGGCCGTGCTGGACGTGCCCACCCTGCTGATCTTCCTGGCGGCCTTTGTGCTGGCGGCCTTTGTGGGTCTCTCCCCGGCCATTCTGGTGATCGCCGCCGGAGCCGTGGGTCTGGCCCTCCAGGCCCTGCGAAAGGGGGCAGACCGGTGATTCTCCTTCGTCTGTACTGGGAATTTCTCCTGGTGGGTCTGTTCTCCATGGGGGGCGGCATGGCAACGGTCCCCTTCCTCTTTGACCTGTCCCAGCGGACGGGCTGGTTCACCGCGGCGGACCTGGCCAACATGATTGCCATTTCCGAGGCCACCCCCGGCCCCATCGGCATCAACATGGCCACCTATGTGGGCTACGCCTCCGCAGGGGTGCCGGGAGGCATCATCGCCCCTCTGGGGCTGGTGACCCCCGCCTTCCTCATCATCCTGCTGGTGTCCAAGCTGCTGAGCACCCTGTGGCAGAGCCCAAAAATCCAGGGCTTATTCTATGCCCTGCGGCCGGCTTCTGTGGGGCTCATCGCCGCCGCAGCCTTCGCCGTGTGCGCCGTGTCCCTCTTCACCTGGGACGGCAGCCTCACCCTCCACTGGTCCTCCATCGCCCTGTTCGTGGTGATGCTGGTGGCCATGAACCTGCCCAAGCTGAAAAAGCTCCCCTCGGTGACCTTCATCGCCATTGCTGCTGTGGCGGGCATCCTCTTCAAAATGACAACCTAAAAAATTCGGACACAACAAATCCCTCCCGTGGCAAGCCATGGGAGGGATTGTATTTTTTGTATTCTCTTTTCGGTCAGACTCCCTGCTGCTGCCGGAACCGGGCCACCTCCTGGATGTAGAGCATGCTGGCCATGCTGGTGTAGGGCAGCACAAACAGGTCCAGAGCGTTGTAGGTCAGCTGGGACAGGAAGAACCACACCGCGAAGGTCATCCGGAACCAGAAGAACCGGCTCCGGAACCCCTTCATGCTCCGCAGGCCCCGGCGGAAGGTCTCCTTCAGGCTGTACTCCGGGTGGGCCGCCAGGCAGTAGCGCACCGGCAGGAACAGGCTGTGCAGCCAGAAGCAGAAGATGGCCGCCGCCATAGCCAGCAGGGCTGCGGCCGACTGGAGCATGGAAGCGCCGGTGCTCATCTGCTCCAAAGAGGTCACCGTGGTGTAGAACTTATAATACAGGCACAGGCTGGGGATGGTGGCAATGATGCCCACCAGGCGCACCAGCACCTGGAGCACAAACTCCACCGCCCAGGCCTTGCCCAGCCGCCCGGGCTGGGTGTACCACTGAAAGACCTGGTTGATCTTAGGCTGGCCCCCCCGGAGAACGGACCAGTACTGCTCCATGGCCCCCATCCGCAGGGGAGCCAGGACCAGGAAGGTCACCACCGCAGCGATCAGGAAGGCAGTCAGCTGGTCGTAGGTGAGGGGAATGGCCAGGACCATCTGGGTCAGATCCATGCGGAAGATGATGCTGAAGCCCTCGGCGTTATAGTAGATGCCGGTGGCGGTGTCCTTGTAGTTTTCCAGACTCACCAGGGCATAGGTCAGGTTGGCGCCCAGGAGATACCGGATGCCAAAAAAGGCCATCATAACGCACACCAGCAGCAGGGTCGCCCGCAGGCAGGAGGGGTGCATCATCCATCGTTTTGCCTGGAACTTCAGTTCCCGGCGGTGAGGAAATTGTTCGTTCATAGCGCGTCCTTTCGGTTATTCTGCCCCGGTTCCCGTCTGCGGGGTGGTCTCCGCCGGGGTTTCGGGGGCAGGGGCCGGCGCGGGAGCCGGCTTGCTGTAGCCCGGGATGCCGTATTTGTAGGCGTCGTTGGGGTTCACCAGCACCACCTTGTCCCGGCTCTTGTATACATTGTTGCTCTCCAGCTTGGTCTCCAGCAGCTTTCCGTTTTCGTAAAGGTTCCGGTAGACCTTCACCGTGTACCCCTGGTAGGGGGTCACGCTCACCTGGGTGGAGCCGGCGGGCACGCTGCTGTCCACCTTGTAAACGGTGTTGTAGCCGGTGGTGCCCGTAATTTCGTTGGTCATCTCAACGGTAATGTTGTTGCTCTTGGTGCCCATGATGTTCACCGTCAGGGTCCGGCCGGACACGGAGCCCACGATCTTGATGGGGAAGGGAGTGTCGTTCCGGAAGCGGAAGTCCTTGGCCCCGTAGTAAACGGTGGCGTCCATGCCGTCGGGCACGTACCGGGTGATATAGCCATGGTTGTACCGCTCCACGATCTCCAGGTTGGCCCGCAGGGCGGCCAGGTAGATGGTGGAAGAGCCCTGGCAGATGCCGCCGCCGGTCTCCTGGACGGTCGCGCCGGAGACATAGGCCGGGGCAGGCAAAAATCCCCGGGCAGCGGTCCGCTGGCCCACCACGCCGTTGTAGGAGAACTCCTCCCCGGGCATGAGGACGGTGCCGTTGAAGAACTGGGTGGCCAGCTGGATGTTGTGCACCCGGTTGGCGGTGCCGGAGATGTTGGTGGTGCAGGTGCCCAGGGTGTCCTGGTAGAGCTGAGGCTCCAGGTCCTGCACGGTGGTCTCCGGCTGGGTGATGATCAGGTCAATCTGGTCTGTGGCGCCCCAGTCCATGGCGTCAAAGCGCTCCTGGGCGGCCTGGGCGTCGAAGGAGATGCCCTGGTGGTCGGTCTGGAACTTCTTTTCCGCCTTGTTGAACTCAGCGTTCTGGACGGGGGTTTCCACCTCCGCCAGCACCGCCGACAGGTCCAGCTCCTGGGGCAGGGCCTGGCGCAGCTCCACGGTGAACTGAGGCTCCGCTCCGGCCAGCTCCACGATCTCGCCGCTGCCCAGGCGCTCAAAGATTTCGGTTTTCAGGGTTTCCCGGTCCAGCAGATAGCCGGGGGTTCCCTTGGTGAGGGTCAGCTGGGTCTCCCCCAGCTCCCAGGCGCTTTCCACCGCCTCCTGGCCGATCTGGGCGTCCATGTCGTCCAGGATGGTCTCCAGCTCCTGGCTGTCCCCGTAAGCCGGCAGAACCTCCATTCCCGCCACCAGGCAGCGGAGATAGATGACGCCCCGGGCAAGGAAGGAGTCCCCGTTGCCCACGTTCCAGGTCCGGGCCGCGGTGGCGGCACAGTCGGTAACCACGCTGGACAGGGGCACCTGGACGTTGGCCGCGTCCCCTTCCGCCGTGGTCACGGTGAAGACCACGCCCCGGCTCTGGTCAGGCTCCTGGGCCTGAACCGCCTCCTGGAGACGGACCTCCGCCTCCTCGCAGGACAGGCCGCCCACGTCCACGCCGGAAACGGAGACGTTGGGATAGATCATGCCGCCGCCCGCCGCCGCGCACAGGGCGCAGTAAACCGACACCAGCGCCACAACAACCAGACAGCCGACGATCACACCGCGTCTGGAGCGGCTGGGTTTCTTTTTTTCCTTTCTGGGTTCCGGCGATCCAACGCGCATAGACTCCATCCTTTCGGTTCTCCCTGCCCAAAAAATACCAACATTCGACAGAGAGGTTATTTAGATTATATTATATGAAAGGTCGTCCAAAAAATCAACAGCAGAACCAAAAGCCGTGCCCTCCTCATTTACTTTTTCCAGGAATCCCGATATAATAGAAAAAACTGTATTGAAAGGGGAACCCCAACCATGAAAATCCATGCTGTGTGGGCTGCCTATTTCAGCGCCACCGACACCACCAAAAAGATGGTCACCCGGATTGCCCGCCGCCTGGCCGACCAGTCCGGCGCACCCCTGCAAACCTTCGACTTCACCCTGCCCCAGGCCCGCCGGGAACCGAAGCAGTTCGGCGAAGGAGACCTGGTGGTCTTTGGCACCCCCGTGTACGCCGGCCGGGTGCCCAATCTGCTCATCAAGTACGTCGCTTCGGTTCAGGGCAACGGCGCGCTGGCAGTGCCCGTGGTCTGCTACGGCAACCGGAACTATGACGACGCGCTGATGGAGCTCTCCCTCACCTTGGAGGCCGGGGGCTTCACCACCCTGGCCGCCGCCGCCTTCTCCTGCCAGCACGCCTTCTCCCGCACCCAGGCCGCCGGCCGGCCGGACACCAGCGACCTGACCATCGCCGGAGGCTTTGCCGACCAGGTGTGGAAAAAGGGCGGGGCCGACTGTCCCATCTCCGCCAAGGTGAAGGGCAACAACCCCGTGGGCCCCTACTACACCCCCCGGGACCGCCACGGAAACCCCATCAACATTCTGAAGGTCAAGCCCCGCACCACCGAGGACTGCACCAACTGCGGCCTTTGCGCCCGGCAGTGTCCTCTTGGCTCCATCGACCCGGAGAACGCCCGGGAGATGACCGGCCCCTGCATGAAGTGCAACCGCTGCGTCCGCCACTGTCCCAAGGGGGCCAAATACTTTGACGACCCCAACTATCTTTACCACAAAACCGAGCTGGAGGAACAGTTCTCCTGGCCCCGGAGGGAGCCGGAGCTGTTCCTGTGACCCGCAAACAAAAACCGACCGGAAAACCGGTCGGTTTTTTCTTTTATTTTTCCATGTCGGTGATAAGACCCACCCGGCGGGCGTGGCGGCCGCCTTCAAACTCGGTGTTCAGGAAGACCTGGACGATCCGCTCGGCCAGGTTGGGGCCAACCATCCCGGCGCCCATGGCCAGCATGTTGGCGTCGTTGTGGCGGCGGGTCATCTCCGCGGAAAGGGGGTCGCTGCACAGGGCGCAGCGGATGCCCTTCACCTTGTTGGCGGTGATGGAGATGCCGATGCCGGTGGTGCAGATGACAATGCCCTTGTCACACTCCCCGGAGGCCACCGCCTCCGCCGCGGCCTTGCCGAAAACAGGGTAGTCGCAGCTCTCCTTGCTGTCACAGCCGAAGTCCTTGTAGGGAATCTTCTCTTGGTCCAGATAGGCCTTGACCCGCTCCTTCAGGTCGTAGCCGCCGTGGTCGGAACCCAGTGCGATCATAGCTTCATTCCTCCTGTTGATTATTTTAACCGGATCATTTCCGGTTTGCGCTCATGATACACCGCCACATAGCGGAAGCCGTGGTCCTGGAGCAGCTGGTAGGCCTCCTTCACCCCCCGGCCCAGAGGCGCGGGGGCGTGGGCGTCGGAGCCCACGGTGACGATTTCCCCGCCGGCCTGGCGGTAGAGGTCCAGCACCGGGCCCCACTCAGCCAGGGTCTGGCCCTTCCAGGTGTTGATCTCAATGCCCCGGCCTGCCTCGGCGGCCCGGCGGCAGATCTCATAGATCTGGTCCTTGTACCGATCCACGGAGGGCGGGGTGGGGTAGTCCCCATTCATGTACCGCAGGGGATAGATGATGTGGCCCACCACGTCGTAAAACTCCGGCATGGAGGCCAGCTTCAGCATGGACTGGAAATAGTTGTCCAGGGCCGTGTAGCAGTTGTCCAGGGTCTCATAGTCCAGGAGGAAAAAGTCCCGGCCTCCGGCTTCCTCGCTTAAGTTGTGGGCGGAGCCGATGACAAAGTCCAGCCCCGGCTGGTTCAGGATCACCCGGGCGGCCTCCGGAAACAGGAAGCCCATGCCGAACTCGATGCCCATGGGCAGGTCCAGCTTGGTGCCGAAGGCGTCCAGCATCTTCTTCCGCTCCTGGAGCACCGGGTTCCAGTCGTAGGTCAGCTCCCGCTCCCCCTCGATGCTCAGCAGGTCGCAGTGGTCGGTGAGGGTCAGGTTGGTCAGGCCGTACTCCACGGCCTTCTGGGCCATCTGAACCATGGGGATGTTGCTGTCCGGGGAGCAGACGGAGTGGGTGTGGCAATCTGCGAGAAACATAGCGTCTCCTCTTTCTTCTCTCTAATGGTGGTTATTTCTTCTTCCGGCGGGAGAAGAAGGATTTTTCCTCCCCGTCCCCGTGATTTTCGCTGTGATGGCGGCCCTCTTCGGTTTTCGCGGTGGAGGAGGGAACCTCCCCCATGGCCTCGGCAAACTTCTTCAGGGCCTCCTTCTGGTTCTCGTTCATGTTCTTGGGCACCGCCACCCGGATGGTGACGAACTGGTCGCCCCGGCCCCGGCCGTTGAGGATGGGCACGCCCTTGCCCCGCAGGCGGAGGGTGGTACCCGGCTGGGTGCCCGGCGCCACGGTGCACTTGACCTTGCCGTCCAGGGAGGGGATCTCAATCTCCGCGCCCACGGCGGCCTGGTAGAAGGACACGGTCTGGTCCAGATAGATGGAGGTGCCGTCCCGGCGCAGCTGGGCGTGGGGCTTTACGTTGATGCCCACGATCAGGTCCCCGGCGGGGCCGCCGTTGCGGCCCATGTCCCCCTGGCCCCGGACAGAAATGGCCTGGCCGTTGTCGATGCCGGCGGGGATCTTCACGGAAACCTTCTTGGACTTTCTCAAGCCGCCGCTGCCGCCGCAGGCCTTGCAGGGCTGGTGGATGATCTTGCCCTCGCCCCGGCAGTTAGGGCAGACGGTGGTGGTGGACATGGTGCCGAACATGGTCCGCTGCTGCATCCGCACCTGGCCGGAGCCATGGCACTCGGGGCAGACCTCGGCGGTGGTGCCCTCGGCGCAGCCGCTGCCGTGGCAGGAGTCGCAGGTCTCGATGTGCTGGATGGTGACCTCCTTCTCGCAACCGAAGGCGGCCTCCTCCAGAGTCAGGCTCAGGGAGGCCCGCACGGTCTGGCCCTTGGCGGGGCCGGTGCGGCTCTGGCCGCCGCCGCCAAATCCGCCGCCGAAGCCGCCCCCGAAGAAGGACCCGAAGATGTCCCCCATGTCGAACCCGCCGAAGCCGCCTCCGGCTCCGCCGGCGCCGAAGTTGGGGTCCACCCCGGCAAAGCCGAACTGGTCGTACTTGGCCCGCTTGTCCTTGTCGGAAAGGACCTCATAGGCCTCGTTGATCTCCTTGAAGCGGGCCTCTGCCTCCTTGTCCCCAGGGTTTAAGTCCGGGTGGTTCTGCTTGGCCAGCTTCCGGTATGCTTTCTTTAATTCATCGTCCGTGGCGTTTTTCTTCACGCCCAGAACTTCATAGTAATCTCGTTTATTCTGATCCGCCATTGGGATTCACCTCACAGTTAGGCTGTCTGGAACGCAATTTGCACAAGCAGGGGGACAGGAAATCCTGTCCCCCGCCGGTATGCGTTGGATTCTGAAATGCAATTACTGATCGTCCACCACGGTGTAGTCAGCGTCCACCACGTCGTCGGGGCCCTGGCCGGGGTTGCCGCCGGGCTGCTGGCCGCCGAAGCCTGCGCCGCCCATGTCGGGGCCGGGCTGGCCCTGGGCGCCTGCCTGCTGGTACATCTTCTCGCTGACCTTGTAGAAGGCCTGGGTCAGGCTGTCGGTGGCTGCCTTGATGGCGGCGGTGTCGGTGCCCTTCAGGGCTTCCTTCACCTTGTTCACCTCGGCCTCCAGCTCGCTGATCTCGCTGGCGTCCAGCTTATCCTTCATCTCGTCGATGGCCTTCTCGCTCTGGTAAACCATCTGGTCGGCCTGGTTGCGGGTGTCTACCTCTTCCTTGCGCTTGGCGTCCTCAGCGGCAAACTGCTCGGCTTCCTTCACGGCCTTGTCAATGTCCTCCTTGGACATGTTGGTGGAGGATGTGATGGTGATGTGCTGCTCCTTGCCGGTGCCCAGGTCCTTGGCGGAGACGTTCACGATGCCGTTGGCGTCGATGTCGAAGGTGACCTCGATCTGAGGCACGCCCCGGCGGGCGGGAGCGATGCCGTCCAGGCTGAACCGGCCCAGAGTCTTGTTGTACTGCGCCATGTCACGCTCGCCCTGGAGGACGTGGACCTCAACGGAGGTCTGGTTGTCAGCGGCGGTGGTGAACACCTGGCTCTTCTTGGCGGGGATGGTGGTGTTGCGCTCGATGAGCTTGGTCATGATGCCGCCCATGGTCTCGATGCCCAGGGACAGGGGGGTGACGTCCAGCAGCAGCAGGCCCTTCACGTCGCCCACCAGAACGCCGCCCTGGAGGGCTGCGCCCATGGCCACGCACTCATCGGGGTTGATGCCCTTGAAGCCGTCCTTGCCGGTGAGCTTCTTGACCATCTCCTGGACAGCGGGGATACGGCTGGAGCCGCCCACCATCAGGACCTTGGCAATCTCACTGCCGGAGAGGCCTGCGTCGCTCATAGCCTGGCGGACAGGGCCGGCAGTGGCCTCCACCAGATGGGCGGTGAGCTGGTCGAACTTGGCCCGGGTCAGGGTCAGGTCCAGGTGCTTGGGGCCGGTGGCGTCGGCGGTGATATAGGGCAGGTTGATGGCGGAGGAGGTGACGCCGGACAGCTCGATCTTGGCCTTCTCGGCAGCCTCCTTCAGGCGCTGCATGGCAACCTTGTCGCCGGACAGGTCGATGCCTTCGCTCTTCTTGAACTCAGCCACCATCCAGTCCATGATGCACTTGTCGAAGTCGTCGCCGCCCAGACGGTTGTTGCCGGCGGTGGCCAGAACCTCGATGACGCCGTCGCCGATCTCCAGGATGGACACGTCGAAGGTGCCGCCGCCCAGGTCGTAGACCATGATCTTCTGGTCGGACTCCTTATCCACGCCGTAAGCCAGAGCGGCTGCGGTGGGCTCGTTGATGATGCGCTTGACGTCCAGGCCGGCGATTCTGCCGGCGTCCTTGGTGGCCTGACGCTGGGCGTCGGTGAAGTAAGCGGGAACGGTGATGACGGCCTCGGTGACGGTCTGGCCCAGATAGGCCTCAGCGTCTGCCTTCAGCTTCTGGAGGATCATAGCGGAGATCTCCTGGGGGGTGTAGCTCTTGCCGTCAATGTTTACTTTATAGTTGGAGCCCATCTCGCGCTTGATGGAGATGACGGTGCGGTCGGGGTTGGTGATGGCCTGGCGCTTTGCCACCTGGCCCACCATCC
>JAEDJB010000037.1 GCA_016296565.1 Oscillospiraceae bacterium | reverse complement strand
CCGGTTAACATACTATAATGGTATTGATATCAAAGAACCCCAAAGGAGGAAAACCCCTTGCAAGAAATCCCCGCTCTGATCTCCGATCTGGCCACCATCCTGGTGCTGGCGGCCATCACCACCCTCCTGTGCAAAAAAATCAATCTGCCCTCGGTGCTGGGGTACATCCTGGCCGGATTCCTGGTGGGCCCGGTGGTGGACTTCATCCCCACCATCCACGACATGGCCAATATCGAGGTCTGGTCCGACATCGGCGTGATTTTCCTGATGTTCGGTCTGGGGCTGGAGTTCTCCCTGCACAAAATGGCGGAGGTGGGGGTCCCCGGCTTCCTGTCGGCGGGGATTCAGGCCCTGGGCATGGGGATTGTGGGCTTCTTCCTGGGGATTCTTCTGGGCTGGGGCACCATGAACAGCGTCTTTTTGGGGGTCATGCTGGCCATGTCCTCCACCATGATTACCATGAAGAGCATTGAGGACATGGGTCTCAAGGAAGAAAAATTCTCCGACCTTGCCATGGGCACCCTGGTCATAGAGGACATCATCGCTATCTTTGCCATGGTCATTCTCTCTACCATCGCTGTGTCCCAGTCCATCAGCGGCTTGGCCCTGGCGGAGCGGCTGGGGATTCTGCTGCTCTACCTGGCCCTGTGGCTGATTCTGGGCATTTACCTGGTGCCCACCCTGATGAAGAAGCTGGTGGGCCTTATGAACGACGAGGTGCTGCTGATCTTCTCTCTGGCCCTGTGCTTTCTTATGGCTCTGCTGGCGGAGGAGATCGGCCTTTCCACGGAGCTGGGGGCCTTCCTGGCCGGGTCTCTGCTGGCGGGGACCGTCCACGCAGAGCGGGTGGAGCACCTGATCACCCCCTGCAAAAACCTCTTCGGGGCGGTGTTCTTCGTGTCCGTGGGCTTCATGGTCCAGCCGGCGATGATTCTCAAGTACATTGCCCCCATCCTCCTGCTGGCAGTGGTGGCCATTGCGGGCAAGCTCTTCTTCCTCACCCTGGGGGGCCTGGCCGCCGGGCAGGAGCTGGACGTGTCCGTTGCCGCTGCCGCCGCCCAGACCCAGGTGGGGGAGTTCTCCTTCATCATCGCCGGTTTGGGCCAGTCCCTGTCGGTGACGGGGGCCTTTCTCTACCCCATCATCGTGGCGGTGTCGGTGGTGACCACCTTCACCACCCCCTTCCTGCTGAAGTTGGCCGGCCCTCTCACCCGGCTGCTGAAGCGGATTCTGCCGGACAAGTGGTTGGCGGCCATCGCCAAATACAGCGCAGCGAAACAGGCGGACAAGTCCGGGGAGAACAAGGACCTGACCTTCTTCCTGAAATACTACTTCCAGACCCTGGCCCTCTACGGGGTGCTGGCGGTGGGGGTGATCCTCCTGGGGGTGCGCTCCCTGCTGCCCTTCCTGTTGAGCATGGACTGGGGCGGCCGCCGGGCGGAACTGGTGTCCTGTGGAATCATGTACCTGGCCCTTCTCTTCCTGCTGCCGGCCATGCTGCGGATTAAAAAGCGGTACTTCACCGCCCTGTGGCTGGAGAGCACCTCCAACCGGCTGCTGCTGAGCATCCTCATGATCTTCCGGGCGGGGGTGGTGATCCTGCTGGCGGTGCTGCCCGCCTTCCTGATCTTCCAGGTGAACCCCCTGTGGCTGGCCTCGGGGGCCATTCCTCTCATGTGGATCGTCACCCGGTCGGACCGGCTCACCGGTCACTACCTGGAGGTGGAGGCCCGGTTCCTGGCCAACTTCAACGAGCGCAAGCTGGCCGAGCAGTTTGGCCAGGGGGACCAGGCGGAGGTCCACCACTGGCTCACGGAACAGCTGTATGTGGTCACCTTGGCCTGCCCTGAGAAGTATGTGGGGGAGGGGCAAACCCTGCGGGACCACGGCTGGGGCAACGCCGACCACATTAACATCATCAAGATCATCCGGGGCAAGGAGCACATCAACATCCCCGAGGGCGACGTGAAAACCCGGGGCGGGGATCTGCTGGTGGCCATGGGCAGCCGGCGTGACCTGGAAAACTTCTGCTTCAAGCAGACGGTGGACGGGGTGCGCCCCCAGAAGGGTTCGCGGCTGCAAACCCTCAAGGAGTACATCGAAAACCAGGAGGGCATCCTCCAGAGCCGGCAGCTGCTGTGCTGCGGCGTGAGCTTGGGCAAGGACCTGCCTCAGCAGGGCAAGAGCATCCGGGACAGCGGCATCAAGGAGGAGTGGAGCGCCTTCCTCATCGGCCTGGAGCGGGACCTGCTGCCCATTCCCAACCCGGACCGGAGCATGACCCTGCGCACCGGAGACCTACTGTGGGTCATGGGCAGCCAGGAGATGGCCGGCAAGCTGGTCCGGCTGGGCCTGCTGGACTAAAACACAAACACAACGGGGCCGCCGCAGAAAAGATTTCTGCGGCGGCCCCGCTTTATATACGTTCGTGTGTTATTCCGTCTCCGGAGAGAACAGATGGAAGTTGGCGGCGTTGAGGCTGGCAAACTGCTCGGCCAGCTGGTCTAGGGGCATGCTGGTGTCGGTTTCCAGCCACCAGGTAATCACCGAGAACAGCCCGCCGGTGAAGAACTGGCTGTACAGGGTCAGGTCCGTGGGAGGGACCCCCGGGGCCTTCTCCTTGAGCACCCCCCGGAAGGCCCGGACAAACTCCGTGTGGAAGAGCTGCTTGGCCGAGGCGTTGCGGGGGTCCAGGAAGAGCATGGTGTACTCATGCTTGTTTTTGAGGAAATATTTGAAGATCCGGTACAGGGCCCGGCGAAAGGCGTCCGGGTCGGCGGCGGAGGGCAGGGCCACCAGGAAGATGTCCATGAGCTCCTGGATGCCGAAGGTGAGCAGGTGGCGCTTGTCCTCAAAATGGGCGTAAAAGGTGGACCGGTGAATGCCTGCTTTCTCGCAGAGGTCCGTGACCCGAATCTCGTCAAAGGTTTTTTCCGTGAGCAGCTCAGTGAGGGCCTGGAGGAGCAGGTCGTAGGTGCGCTGGGTCCGGGTGTTTTCTTGCATGAAAGACCACCTCCAATGGCTAAAATCAGCGGATTAAGAGAATTGTAGAATTGGGGCAATCAAATGTCAAGGAAAGGGAAACCGACAAAACCCGCGATCTGTTTGGTTCTTCACAACCCTTTCTGTCCCAGCTCCACGCAGAACCGGAAGAAGAGATCCACCGCGGCCAGAGGGTGGGGCTGCCGGCGGCGGGCGATGTAAAAGCAGCTCTCCCGGGCGGGACCGGACAGAGGCAGCAGCTTTACGTCCGGCCGGTGGACAGGGGGTGTCTCCAGCATGACGGTAATGCCGAAGCCCTGGGCCACCAGTTCCATGATAAAGTTGGCGTCCTCCACCTCGTAAGCGATGTGCCACCGGTCCTTCACAGGGGCAAAAAGCTGGTCCACCATGTCCCGCTGGCCGCTGACCCAGGAGTAGGTCACGTGGGGGTAGGGGAGGGTGTCCTCCAACGGGACGGTCTCCCGGGATGCCAGGGGGTGGTCCAGGGGGACCGCCGCCACCAGCCGGCGGCGCTGAATGGGTACATACTCCAATCCCGGGTCCTCCACCGGCTTGGAGCAAAAGCCGATGTCAATCTCCCCCGCCTGGAGGGACTGGCAGACCTGGCTGGACATGCCGGTGGAAAACTGAAAGTCGCACCCCGGGTGGGTCTCCTTGAACTGGCGGCAGAGCCTGGTCACCGTGGGGATGATGAGCAGGGGGATGGTTTTCAGCCGGATGGTGCCCACTCCCTCCCGGAGCATCTGGAAGGAGCGCAGGCAGCGGTCCGCCGCCGCCACGATCTGCTGGGCCTGGGGGAGCAGGGCCAGGCCATACTGCCCCAGGCGGATGCCCCGGCCGCTTTTTTCAAAGAGGGGGACGCCCAGCTCCTTTTCCAAAGCGGCGATGGCGTGGCTGAGACCCGACTGGGAGATGCTCAGCCGCTCCGCTGCCCGGCTGTAGTGCATCTCCTGGGAGAGCACCAGAAAATAGCGCAGATGGTCGATGTTCACGGGGCTTTCCTCCTTTCCTAATGTAGTTTATCACAACCGATGCGAAAAAGGAATGGAAACAGCAAGTCCCCGGAAAATTTCCCCGGCGGCCATTGTGAAGGGCGGCAGGCAGATGGTATACTACAGGCAAAAAGAAGGGAGCGCCTGCTATGAACCATACGGCTTCCCCCGTCCTGCGCCCCCGGCACGCCACCGGGCGGTATACCCTGATGCAGAGCAGCTACTGGGCCAGCTACTGCGTCATCCTCACCTTTTCCAGCGTTTACCTGCTCTGCCAGGGGTTCCGGAACACGGAGATCGGGATTCTCATCAGCGTGTCCGGCATTCTCTCCGCTGTCCTTCAGCCGGTGGTCTCCCGGGCGGCGGACAACCTCCGGCGGATATCCCTGCGGCAGTTTGCCATGGTGCTGCTGGTGATCCAGACGGTGTTCAGCGGCCTGCTGCGGGTGTTCACCGCCTCGGCCGCTCAGACAGTGCTTTACGGCTGCCTGATGATCCTCCTCCAGCTGGTGCTCCCCCTGTGCAGCGCCCTGGGGATGGACTGCTTGAACCGGGGCATCCCCCTGAACTTCGGGGTGGCCCGGGGGATCGGGTCTGTGGCCTACGGGGTGTTTTCCGCCCTCTGCGGCCGGCTGGTGCTGTGGCTGGGGGAAAACGCCCTCCCTCTGGCCATGCTGGCCATCAACCTGGTCCTTCTCCTGTCGGTGGCTACCTTCCGGTTCCGCACCCCGGAGGAAACGGGGGGAGGGGAGACCGCCCCGGCGGCGGCGGATACCCCGGCGGACAAACGGCCCTTCCTGAGAAAATACCGGGGGATGGTTTGGATTCTCCTGGGGGTGGTCTGCCTGTTTATCAGCCACAATGTGCTGAACACCTACGCCTTCCAGATCGTCCAGCCCCTGGGAGGGACCAGCGAGGAGATGGGAACCATGCTCTCCATCCAGGCCTTCGCGGAGCTGCCGGTGATGTTCGGCTTTGCCCTCCTGCTGAAAAAGGCCGGCAGCCGGTCCCTGGTGCGGGTCTGCGGGGTGGGCTTTTTTCTCCACGCCCTGGGAGCCTGGATGGCACCTGGCATGGGGGTGCTCTACGGGGTGCAGATCTTTGAGATGCCCGGCTACGCCCTGTACACCCTGGCCTCTATTTACTGGATCAACGACACGGTGGCCCCGGGGGACCGGGTGCAGGGGCAGGCCTGGTTTGCCATGGCCATGACCCTGGGCAACGTGCTGGCCAGCTTCGCCGGCGGCCTGCTGCTGGACTACGCGGGGGTCTCCCTGCTGCTGGCTTTCGCCACCATCGCCGGCGGAGTGGGGATGGTTCTCCTGCTGGTTCTGCTGGGGAAGGGCCGTTCATGCGGAAAAGGAATGAATCCATGGAGTTCTGTGGATTGATTTCCGGAGGGAAATCAGGTTCAATAGAATTAGGAAAAACGTTATAATATAAAGGAGAATGATCGCTATGGGCATGAAGATCAGCGTGTTATATCTGGGCCGGATGGAGTTTCCCAAGTTCCGGCTGGTCCAGTGGGACGACGATGCGGAGATGATCAAGTCTCCCGCCGTGGCCATCCTCATCCAGCACCCCACCCTGGGCAACCTCCTCTACGACACCGGCAACAGCCCGGACCACGCCAGGGTGTATACCCCCGACATGCTCCACAACTACCCGGTGGTGGAGTGCATCTCCATTAAAGACGCCCTGGCGGCCAAGGGCCTGACCCCGGACGACATTGACCGGATCATCATCTCCCACCTGCACTTCGACCACGCCGCGGGGCTCAAGGACTTTGTGGGCACCAAGGCCATCAAAAAGGTGATGGTCTCCGAGGCTGACCTGAAGGAGGCCTATTTCAGCGTCATGACCGGCAACGGCGGGGCCTACATCCGGGAGCTGTTCGACGTGGAGGGCATCCAGTTTGAGACCATCAGCCAGGACACCAAGCTGGCCGACGACCTGGAGCTGTTCATTCAGCAGTCCCACACCCCCGGGGTCATCGGCATGATCTTAAAGACCGAGCATCACGGCACCATCATCACCACCAGCGACACGGTGTACTCCCGGGAGAGCTTTGACCGGGAGCTGCCCCCCGGCGGCACCATCAACAAGACCACCGACGAATTTTTCGACAACCTCCACCGCATCAAGCAGATGCAGAAGGACTACGACGCCACCCTGCTCTTCGGCCACGACTTTGACCAGATCAAGGAGTGGTCCGCCAAAGGGTGGATTGATTGAGCTGAGTTTTCTATGCTGAAAGGAGTATGACTATGAGCCATGTCCCCACCGCCGGCGCAGCCCTGGGCAACGAGCTGCGGGCCGGAACCGTCGCCAAGGTCGGCAGCACCAAGCGCATTCAGGAGCTCAACGGGATGCTCCACTCCAACCGGCCCAACGTGGACATCACCCGGGCCCGGGCCTACACCAAGGTGTACCGGGAGACTGAGGGGATGCCCAGCATCATGCGCCGGTACAAGGCCTCCGCCGAGGTCTACCGCACCCTCAGCGACAACGTGTATGACTACGAGCAGCTGGTGGGCTGGCCCACCAAGCGCATACGGGGGGCCAACTTCGCCATTGAGCTTCACGCCCACTGGCTGGCAGAGGATCTGCCCAACCTGCGCAGCCGCACCTATGACCCCTTTGAAATCACCGACGAGGACTACAAGGAGCTGGAGGAGGACCTGCTGCCCTACTGGAAGGACAAAACCATGGCGGTCCAGTGGGGCCACTATGTGAGCAAGGAGGAGTGGAACCGGGGCCAGTTCGGGGGCGTGTCCGACGTGTCCAACTACCTGTGCGCCAACGGCTCCCACTTCATCCCCGCCTGGACCGATGTGATCCAGCACGGCTTTGTGAAGTATTACGAGGAGGCCAAGGGCTATCTGGCCGCCCTGGACCCCAACGACCCGGCCTCCATTGACAAGCGCATTTTCTACACCGGCATCATCGAGGTCCTGGAGGCCATCCGGGACTGGGGGGAGCGGCTCTCCGCCGCCTGCGCCAGAAAGGCCGGGGAGGAAACCGACCCCGTCCGCAAGCAGGAGCTGGAGAACATGGCCGCCATGATGAAGCGG
This sequence comes from Oscillospiraceae bacterium, assembly GCA_016296565.1. GTDB lineage: Bacteria > Bacillota > Clostridia > Oscillospirales > Oscillospiraceae > Evtepia. The sequence continues at coordinate 7,983 of JAEDJB010000037.1, read as the reverse complement.
GTTCCCTGGGGTCCCGCCACCTCCTTCTATGACGCCTGCGAGACCGCCTGGGCGGTGTGCTTCTTCCTCTTTGTGGAGGGGGCCGGTCCCTCCATCACCTGGGGCCGGTTCGACCAGTACATGTATCCTTATTATAAGGCGGACATTGAAAAGGGCATTCTCACCCCGGAGAAGGCCATGGAGCTCATCGAGGAGCTCTACGTCCGGGTGACCTCCAACGTGTGGTTCCAGTCCACCCAGATGGCCTACATCTTCGGCGGCTACTACCGTTACCCCCACCTGGACGTGGGCGGCCTGGACGAAAACGGCAAGGACGCCACCAACGAGCTGTCCTACCTGTGCCTGCGGGCCATGCGGTACGCCAAGACCACATCCCCCGCTGTGTGCATCATGCTCCACCAGAAAACCCCGGACTCCCTGCTCTACGAGGCCTGCGAGCTGGCCGCCGAGGGCATGGGCCACCCCTCCTTCTTCAACTGCGAGGGGCTCTACTCCATGCTGGAGCACCGGGCCGGCGGTCTGGATGGATACTCCAACTACACCCGGAAGGAAATTCTCAAGTACGGCTCGCCCATCGGCTGCGTGGAGCCGGGAGCGGAGGGCCTGCAATACGGCCACACCGACTCGGGCATCATCAACGTGGCGGGGGCTGCCCTGATGGCGGTGACCAACGGGGTGATGCCGCCGGAGTCCGACAACATGTTCGCCGGAAAGCTTCTCACCTTCGAGAGCGGCGCGCCGGAGTCCTTTGAGACCTTCGAGGACTTTTACGCCGCCGTGAAGGCCCAGGTGAAGTACGCCATCGACGAGGCCCACGCCAACCTGCTGGTGTGCGAGAAGCTCCTGGCAGAGCAGTTCAACCTGCCCACCTTTACCGTCCTGCTGGAGGGCGCCCTGGAGAAGGCGGTGGACGCCACCGCGGGCGGAGCCAAGGTGAACGTAGGCCCCACCATGAACATGTGCGGCTTCGGCACCATGGTGGACTCGGTGGCCGCCATCAAGAAGGTGGTCTACACCGACCATGAGGCCACCCTGCGGGACGTCTGCGACGCCTGCATGAACAACTTCCAGGGGTATGAGGACCTGCGGGGCAAGCTCCAGGCCGCCCCCAAGTACGGCAACGACGACGACTTTGCCGACGAGATTGCCGCCGACCTGTGGAAGTGGTTCTCCGACTGCACCATGTGCCTGAAGATGTACCGGGGCCACTACTGCGACGCGGCGGTGCAGATGGTCCAGTCCAACGTGGGCTACGGAGCCATGACCGGGGCCACCCCCAACGGCCGTCTGGCGGGGATGCCCCTGTCCGACACCATGTCCGCCACCCAGCAGGCGGACACCAACGGCCCCACCGCCGCCGCCCGGAGCTACGGGAAGCTGGACTTCCCCGCCTACACCAACGGCACCCTGCTGAACATGTGGATCAGCCAGTCTGAGCTGATTGAAAAGCAATAAGGAAAGGAGCGTTCTTATGACCACCATCCGTGACGTGCCTCTGGACTGCCCCGAGGCCACCTATGTGGAGCCTGTCTACAAGGAAGCCGGGATGCGCAACTTCACCAACCTGGTGCGCACCATGCTCAACGACTACGGCGTGTATCACGTCCAGTTCAACACCATCAACAAGGAGACCCTCATTGACGCCAAGGCCCATCCCGAGAACTATCCTACCCTGATGGTCCGGGTGGCCGGGTACAGCGTCTACTGGACCGACATTGCCGAGCGGGTCCAGGACGACATCATCAACCGGACAGAACATACATTTTGAAGAAATCTCAGACCCGCTTCGCTGGGCTCTGAGATTTGGGGATCGCAGCCTGCTGCAGCGCATGGGCCGCCCGCTTCGGCGGACGGCCCACACGTTTGCAGGCTGAGAAGTATGTTTCCCGGGGCCCAGGTCCCCGGGAAACATGATTGGATCTGTTTCCGGCTTTGCGAAGCCGGAACTCTGCGAGGCTGAAACCATGAAGGAAAAAACCGCAACCATTTTTGATATCGGCCGGTTCCGCAGCACCGACGGGCCGGGCATCCGCACCATTCTGTTCTTCAAGGGCTGTCCCCTCCGCTGCAAGTGGTGCAGCAATCCCTTTGGGTTTTCCCCCAAGCCCCAGCTGGTGGTAAACCCCGTGAAATGCACCGGCTGCGGCAAGTGCGCCGAGGTCTGCCCCCAGGGGGTGAACAGGGTAACGCCGGGGGAGAAGGTCCAGGTGGGCTTTTCTTCCTGCGCCCTGTGCGGAACCTGCATTGCCGCCTGCCTTGCCGGGGCACGGACCATTTCGGGCAAGGAATACACCGCCCGCCAGCTGTACCAGGAGGCCGCCAAGGACGCTGCCTTTTACCGGAAGGGCGGGGGAGGGGTGACCCTCTCCGGCGGAGAGGTGCTCCTCCAGCATGAGGTGGCGGCGGAGACCCTGCGGCTGTGCCGGGCAAACTACCTGAACACCTGCGTGGAGACCTCGGGCTTTGCCCCCTGGGAGCACCTGTGGGACGTGGCCCAATATTGCAACACGGTGTTTATTGACTTAAAGCACATGGATTCCGCAAAACATAAGGAACTGACCGGTGTGCCCAACGAGAGAATTCTGGAGAACATCCAGCGCCTGTGCCGGGAGCTGCCCAAACGGCGGGGGAAGGTCATTGTCCGCCTGCCTCTGGTGCCCGGGTACAACGACAGCGACGAGGAGATCATTGCCGCCGCCCGGTTCGTCTCCGGGCTGGAGGGAAACCCTGAGCTGAACCTGCTGCCCTACCATAACCTGGGGGCCAGCAAGTACGAGATGATCGGGGAGACCTACGAGCTGCCCCAGGTGGAGAGCCGGAAGGGGAGGGACCCGCGGCTGCTGGAGATCCAGGCTCTGTGTCAGAAATACGCTCCCCACAACCGGGTGAGCCTGGGGGGAGACGCCATCCAGCTATAATGGACAATGTGGGGGCAAATTGTACAAGAGGCGGGACAGAAACTTTTCTATTTTGTTGGATTTGGCGTTGACTTTGTTTGTAAAAAACAGTTGACATCATGGCATTTCTGTTGTATGATAAATGAGCGCGTGAAAGGGCGCAGTCTGCGATGATGCGGGAGATTGCTCCGAAAGGAGGTAACTTCCGCGGAGTATGTCCGTGAATCGGGCGGCTGGGGAATCTGCTGCATGGCGTATATCGCCATGACAGGAGAGGCAAAAGCCGGCTTACTATGCCGGTTTTCTTCATGCTTATGGAGTGATACGCACGGATAAGTGTATCGGATTCCCCACCGTACGGAGCGTGGCAAAGACAAATGACACTTCGTATGATTTCTAGGAGGAAGACATCAACATGGCACAGAACGAAATGATTCGCATCAGACTGAAGGCTTATGACCATCAGCTTATCGACCAGAGCGCAGAGAAGATCGTGGAAACCGCCAAGAGAACCGGCGCCACCGTCTCCGGCCCCATCCCCCTGCCCACCAAGAAGGAGGTCGTCACCATCCTTCGCGCCGTCCACAAGTACAAGGACAGCCGTGAGCAGTTCGAGCGCCGCACCCACAAGCGCCTGATCGACATCAACAATCCCAGCCCCAAGACCGTGGAAGCGCTGATGAGCCTGGATCTGCCCGCCGGTGTGGAGATCGAGATCAAGCTGTAAGGCTGAGGCGAGCTGAAGCCAACCCAACCTAGTGTACCCGCTGCCTGTCGCAGTTTGAGACAGGCGGGTCATGTTGACAAACCAATGACAGCCCAATGGTCACGTTTGCCAACCAATAACCTATATAAGGAGGAAAACCAACATGGAAAAGGCCATCATCGGCAGAAAGATCGGTATGTCCCAGATCTTCGACGAAGCCGGTAAGGTCATCCCGGTCACTGTGATCGAGGCAGGTCCCTGCGTCGTGGTGCAGAAGAAGACCGAGGAGAAGGACGGCTACAACGCCGTGCAGCTGGGCTTCCAGGACGTTCCCGAACGGAAGCTCACCAAGCCTGAACAGGGTCACCTGAAGAAGGCAGAAGTTCCCATGAAGAAAGTGCTCAAGGAGTTCAAGCTGGATAAGGCAGCTGAGATGAACGTGGGCGACGAAGTGAAGGCCGACACCTTCGCCAAGGGCGATCACATCGACGTGACCGGCATCAGCAAAGGTAAGGGCTACCAGGGCGTTATCAAGCGCTGGAACGCTTCCCGTCTGAAGGAAACCCACGGTACCGGCCCTGTCCACCGTCATGCAGGTTCCATGGGTTCCGGCACTGACCCCTCCCGGATCTTCAAGGGCAAGATCGGCGCCGGCCACATGGGCGCTGAGCAGGTCACCGTTCAGAACCTGGACGTGGTGAGTGTGGACCCCGAGTTCAACCTCATCGCTGTCTGCGGCGCGGTCCCCGGCCCCAAGGGCGGGATCGTCTACCTGAAGTCCACCACCAAGACCATCCGCGAGAAGAAGGGCGAAGCCGGTATCAGCCTGAACCCGCAGAAGGCTTCCGCACGTGCCAACCCCCAGAAGGCATCTGCAAGAAACCGCTAAGGAAAGGAGAGTTTGAGAAATGCCTAAAGCAAATGTATACAACATGGCCGGCCAGCAGGTCGGCGAGGTGGAACTCTCCGCTGGCGTTTTCGGCGTAGAGCCCAATGAGCCCGCTGTGCACGCAGTCGTGGTCAATCACCTGGCCAACTGCCGCCAGGGCACCCAGAGCGCTCTGACCCGCGCCGAGGTTTCCGGCGGCGGCAAGAAGCCCTGGAGACAGAAGGGCACCGGCCACGCCCGTCAGGGCAGCACCCGTGCTCCCCAGTGGACCCACGGCGGCATCGTGTTCGCTCCCAAGCCCCGGGATTACAGCTACCGCCTCAACCGCAAGCTGAAGAGAGTGGCCCTGAAGTCCGCTCTGTCCGACAAGGCTGCCAACGGCAACCTGCTGGTTGTCGACAACCTGGCCCTGGATGCCATCAAGACCAAGAGCATCAAGAGCTTCCTGGACGCTGTGAATGCCGGCAAGACCATCTTCGTTACCCCTGAGGTCAACGAGAATGTGTACAAGTCTGCGCGCAACATCCCCGGCGTCTCCACCACCACCGCCAAGATCCTCAGCGTCTACGACATCGTCAACGCCGAGAAGCTGGTCATTGACCAGAAGGCGCTGGCCATCATCGAGGAGGTGTTCGCATGAAGACAGCATACGACATCATCAGACGCCCTGTGATCACTGAGCAGTCCATGGCCGATACCGAGAACAAGAAGTACGTGTTCGAGGTTGCCAAGGACGCCACCAAGATCGACATCGCCAAGGCTGTGGAAGAGGTCTTCGGCGTGAAGGTCGTCAAGGTCAACACCCTGCGTGTGACCGGCAAGCTCAAGCGCACCGGCCGTTATCCCGCCGGCCGCCGCCCCAGCTGGAAGAAGGCAATCGTCACCCTGTCCGACGATTCCAAGTCCATCGAGTTCTTCGAAGGAATGGCATAAGGAGGTTAATGCACAATGGCTATTAAGAGCTACAAGCCCACAACGCCTGCGCGCCGTCACATGACCGTGTCCGCGTTCGAGGGTATCGATAAGAAGGCCAAGCCTGAGCGTAGCCTGACTGAGACTCTGAAGAAGAACGCAGGACGCAACAGCTACGGCAGAATCACCGTCCGCCACCGCGGCGGCGGCAACAAGCGCAAGTATCGTATCATCGACTTCAAGCGCGACAAGATGGATATGGCTGCTACCGTTATCCGTCTGGAATATGACCCCAACCGCTCCGCCAACATCGCACTGGTTCAGTACGAGGACGGCGAAAAGAGATACATCCTGGCTCCCGTCGGCCTGAAGGCCGGTGACCAGGTTGTCTCCTCCGCATCTGCCGACATTAAGCCCGGCAACTGCCTGCCCATCGCAAACATCCCCACTGGTACCGTTATCCACAACATCGAGCTGTATCCCGGCAAGGGCGCTCAGCTGGTTCGCTCCGCTGGCACCTCCGCTCAGCTGATGGCCAAGGAGAACGGCCAGGCCCAGATCCGCATGCCCTCCGGTGAGGTCCGCATCGTCCGTCTGGACTGCAAGGCCACCATCGGTCAGGTCGGCAACATCGACCACGAGAACATCTCCATCGGTAAGGCCGGCCGCAAGCGTCACATGGGCTGGAGACCCACCGTCCGCGGCTCCGTCATGAACCCCAACGACCACCCCCACGGCGGTGGTGAAGGCAAGTCCCCCGTCGGCCGTCCCGGCCCTGTTACCCCCTGGGGCAAGCCTGCTATGGGTTACAAGACCCGGAAGACCAAGAACCGCACTGACAAGTATATTGTCAAGCGCCGCAACGCGAAGTAAGGAGGAGGCAGTAAAACTATGAGCAGAAGCATCAAGAAAGGCCCGTTTTGCGCCCCCGAGCTCCTGAAGCGGGTCAAGGAAATGAACGAGTCCGGCGACAAGAAGGTGCTGAAGACCTGGAGCAGAGCCTCCACGATCTACCCCGCTTTCGTCGGCCACACCATCGCTGTGCACGATGGCCGGAAGCACGTGCCCGTCTATGTCACCGAGGACATGGTCGGCCACAAGCTGGGTGAGTTTGCTCCCACCCGCACCTTCCGCGGTCACGCCGGCAGCAAGACTGGTAAGTAAGGAGGAGAGATAAAATGGAAGCAAAAGCTCATGTGAAGTATCTGCGCATCTCTCCCCGCAAGGTGAAGATTGTTGCGGACCTGATCCGCGGTAAGAGCGTGGCCCAGGCCACCGCTATCCTGCTGACCACCCCCAAGTCTGCTTCTGAGCCTCTCCTGAAGCTCCTGAAGAGCGCGGCAGCCAACGCGGAAAACAACCACAGCATGGACCCCGAGAAGCTGTATGTCTCCGAGATCTTTGCTACACCTGGCCCCATCATCAAGCGCATTATGCCCCGGGCACAGGGCCGCGCCTACCGCATCAACAAGAGAACCTCTCACGTCACGCTGGCCGTGGCTGAGAAGGAATAAGGGAGGAGGCAGAATATGGGACAGAAAGTTAATCCCCACGGTCTTCGCGTGGGCGTCATCAAGGACTGGGATTCCCGTTGGTATGCCCGCAACGAAAAAGTGGGCGATCTGGTGGTCGAGGACTACAACCTGCGGAAGTACCTGAAGAAGACCCTGTACTCCGCCGGGATCCCCAAGATCGAGATCGAGCGCGACAACGCCAAGGTCAAGATTTACCTGCACTGCGCCCGCCCCGGCGTGGTCATCGGCAAGGGCGGCACCGAGATTGAGCGCCTGCGCCTGGAGCTGGAAAAGAAGCTGGGCAAGCCCGTTGCCCTGAACATCGTGGAGGTCAAGACCCCCGACACCGACGCACAGCTGGTGGCTGAGAACATCGCCCAGCAGCTGGAGAAGCGCATCTCCTTCCGCCGCGCCATGAAGAACTGCATGGGCCGCGCAATGAGAATGGGCGCCCGCGGCATCAAGGTCATGTGCTCCGGCCGTCTGGGCGGCGCTGAAATCGCCCGCTCCGAGTGCTATCACGACGGCACCATCCCCCTGCAGACCATCCGCGCCGACATCGACTACGGCTTTGCTGAGGCTGCCACCACCTATGGCCGCATCGGCATCAAGGTTTGGATCTACAAGGGTGAGGTCCTGAGCCAGACCCTCCGCACTACCCCCCGCACCCTGGACACCAAGAACTTCAAGGAACGCCCCGATCGTCCCCGCCGCCGCGACGGCGACCGCAGAGGCGGCTTCAACCGTGACCGTAAGCCTGGCTATGGCAACCGTCCGCAGGGTGGTTATAACAACAACCGTGGTCCCCGGCCCGCAGCCGGCGGATCTGCTCCTAAGGAAGGAGGCAATGCCTAATGCTGCTGCCTAAGAGAGTGAAATACCGCCGCGTTCACCGTGGCCGCCTGAAGGGCAAGGCTACCCGCGGCAACACCGTGACTTACGGTCAGTTTGGTCTGCAGGCTACCGAGCCTGCCTGGATCACCAGCAACCAGATCGAGGCCGCCCGTGTGGCCATGACCCGTTACACCAAGCGTGGCGGTAAGGTCTGGATCAAGATCTTCCCCG
>JAEDJB010000003.1 GCA_016296565.1 Oscillospiraceae bacterium | reverse complement strand
CAGAGCCGGAGCATTCGCTCCGGCTCTGTTTTTGTGTTCGGGAAGATTTTGTGGGGATAAGCAAAAGGCCGGGGCAGAAGCCCCGGTCTTTCGGCTGTGTCATATTTTAGGAAGAGAGAAAAGAGAGAGAAAAGAGAGAAGTCATTGCTGCATGACTTTTTGATTACGATAATAAGATACCATACCCCGGGTCAAGAGAAGTGGACAATTTTCAAACTTTGGATGAACAATTTGTGAACGAATCCCGGTTACAAAAACTGGATAAAATTGGCTGCGGCGTAGCCGGGCAGATCCCCCATCTGGATGAGGTACCAGCCGTAGTATTCGTTGAGAACGGTGACCTGGGTGCCGTTGTACAGCCGGGCGATAATGGGAGCGTCATAGGCGGGCCGCTCGTGGACGTTCAGGGCCCCCTGCTCCACCTGCACCACCCCGGGCAGGGGATTGCTGGTGGAGAAAAAGGGGATGCCGAAGAACTCGGTGAGGGAAAGCACCAGGTTTTCCGCCATGGCGTCGATGTGGGAGGTGATCCAGACGGCGTCTTCGTAGTTGTCGTGGTACCCCAGCTCCAGCAGCACCGCCGGGGCGCGGACCCGGCGGACCTCACCCAGGGTGGTGGTGGGCTCCGCACGCACCAGGTTGGGCAGGGGATAGATGGCCTTCAGGCCGTCTGCCAGCAGCTGGGCGGCCCGGAGGCCCTGGGGGGAGCCGGGGTAGTAGAAGGCCAGAATCCCCCGGTTCTGCCCGGCCTGCCCCTCCCCGGAGGCGTTGGAGTGAAGGGCCAGGTGCAGGTCGTAGTTTCCGGCGTTGGAGGCCAGGATGGACGAGGCTGCGGTCATGTCCGGGGTGTTCCGGCTGTAGCGGATGCCCGAGGAAGTGAGGATGGGCTCCATGGCGTCGGCCAGCAGGTTCATCCAGTATTCCTCTGAGCCGCCGGTGATGTATTCGTTGAACTCCTGGGTGGATGGAGACAGATAGATGATCGGCAAAGCAATCCCTCCTTTTTTCCAATCTATGCGTCTGGCCGGGGGCCTGTGCGTCGTTGCAATCGGGCGGGGGCTGTGATAAGATAGGCAAAAAAGAAGGAAGAGGGTGCCGCCATGAATTTGTGCAGCCAAAAAGAGATCAAGGAGCTTCTGGGCCGCCACGGCTTCCGGTTTTCCAAGAGCATGGGCCAGAACTTCCTCATCGCCCCCTGGGTTCCTCAGCAGACGGCGGCGGCCTCCGGCGCGGCGCCCGGGGTGGGGGTCCTGGAGGTAGGGCCGGGGATCGGCCCTCTCACCGAGCAGCTGGCCAGGCTGGGGGAGCGGGTGGTCTCCGTGGAGCTGGACCAGAGTCTGCTGCCGGTGCTGGCGGAGACCATGGCTCCCTATCCCAACGTGGAGATCGTCCCCGGGGACATTTTAAAAACCGACATCCCCGCCCTGTGCCGGGAAAAGCTGGGGGACCTGCCGGCGGTGGCCTGCGCAAATCTCCCCTACAACATCACCACCCCTGCCATCACCGCCCTGCTTCAGGCCGGGTGCTTCCAGGCGGTGACGGTGATGATCCAGCGGGAGGTGGCCCTGCGGATCTGTGCCCAGCCGGGCTCGGCGGAGTACGGGGCCTTCACCCTCCTGTGCCAGTATTACGCCGACAGCGAGCTGCTCTACGACGTGCCTCCCTCCTGCTTCTATCCTGCCCCCAAGGTCACCTCCTCGGTGATCCGCATGACTCTCCGGGGCCAGCCGCCGGCGGAGGTGGGGGACCCGGACCTGTTCTTCCGGGTGGTCCGGGCGGCCTTCGGCCAGCGCCGTAAGACCCTGCTGAACGCCTTACACGCCATGCTGGGTAAAGGAACGGACAAGGAAATGGTCCGGCAGGCGATTGTCTCCTGCAATTTGCCGGATACGGTTCGGGGAGAACGGCTGAGTTTTGCGGAGTTTGCCCAATTATCACGAAAAATATGGGAAATTGAAAGAAGTTGATGGTTTTTTCTTGCATAAAAAGTTGCAGAGGAATATAATGGATAGGAAAAAGAGGAAAGGCTCTAAGGAGGGCATTTCATATGGAATTAACAAAGAATCAACACATCCTTAACTGGATCAACGAACAGGTCGCTCTGACCAAGCCTGACCAGGTCATCTGGATTGACGGCAGCGAGGCACAGCTGGAGGGACTGCGGGAGGAAGCCTGCGCCACCGGCGAGATCACCAAGCTGAACCAGGAAAAGCTGCCCGGCTGCTACCTCCACCGGTCTGACCCCACAGACGTGGCCCGGGTGGAGAGCCGCACCTTCATCTGCTGCAAGAAGAAGGAAGACGCCGGCCCCACCAACAACTGGATGGACCCCGAGGAGATGTATGCCAAGCTCCGCAAGCTCTACGACGGCTCCATGAAGGGCCGCACCATGTATGTGATCCCCTACTGCATGGGCGTGGTGGGTTCCCCCTTTGCCAAGTACGGCATTGAGCTCACCGACTCCATCTATGTGGTGCTGAACATGGCCATCATGACCCGGGTGGGCCAGGCCATCTTTGACCAGCTGGGGGACTCCCCCGACTTTATCAAGGGCCTGCACGCCAAGGCCGACCTGGACCCCGAGGAGCGGTACATCGTCCAGTTCCCCGAGGACAACACCATCATGTCCATCAACTCCGGCTACGGCGGCAACGTGCTCCAGGGCAAGAAGTGCTTCGCTCTGCGCATCGCCTCCAACCTGGGCCGGCAGGAGGGCTGGCTGGCTGAGCACATGCTCATCCTGGGCGTGCAGAATCCCCAGGGCGAGATCCGCTATGTCACCGGCGCCTTCCCCTCTGCCTGCGGCAAGACCAACCTGGCCATGCTGATTCCCCCCGAGGGCTATCAGAAGAACGGCTGGAAGTGCTGGTGCGTGGGTGACGACATCGCCTGGCTGCGGGTGGGTCCCGACGGCCGCCTGTGGGCGGTCAACCCCGAGAAGGGCTTCTTCGGCGTGGCCCCCGGCACCAACGAAAAGTCCAACCCCAACGCTCTGGCCACCACCCAGAAGGGCACCATCTTCACCAACGTGGCCCTGAACCTGGACGACAACACCGTGTGGTGGGAGAAGCTGGATAAGAACCCGCCCCACAACGCCCTGGACTGGAAGGGCAACCCCTGGAGCCCCGAGACCGCAGAGGGTCCCGCCGCTCATCCCAACTCCCGCTTTACCGCTCCTGCGGAGAATTGCCCCTGCATCTCCCCGGAGTTCAACAACCCCAACGGCGTGCCCATCTCCGCCATCATCTTCGGTGGCCGCCGGGCCAAGACCGCACCCCTGGTCTATCAGTCCCGGGACTGGAAGCACGGCGTGTTCGTGGGCTCCATCATGGGCTCTGAAAAGACCGCCGCTGCCGAGGGCACCGTGGGCGAGACCCGCCGTGACCCCATGGCCATGCTGCCCTTCTGCGGCTACCACATGGCCGACTACTGGCAGCACTGGCTGGACATGGAGCAGTCCATCGCCAACCCGCCCAAGATCTTCAACGTCAACTGGTTCCGCACCGACGAGCACGGTGAGTTCATCTGGCCTGGCTTCAGCGAGAACCTCCGCGTGGTGGAGTGGATTCTCAAGCGCTGCTTCGACGAGGTGGGCGCCCGGGAGACCGAGATCGGCTACCTGCCCAACGTGGAGGACATCAACCTGGAGGGCGTGGACGTAAGCCAGGAGACCCTGGCCGGCCTGCTCAGTGTCGACAAGGACCTGTGGAAGGAAGAGGCCGCCGGTGTCCGGGAATTCTACAAGCAGTTCGGCGCCAAGCTCCCCAAGGAGCTGGCCCAGGAGCTGGATGCCCTGGAGGCACGGCTGAACGCCTGATCCCATCCTATACATACCCCAAGCCGCCGCACAGCTGTGCGGCGGCTTTTTTGTGGGTTGCCTTTTGGGGCGGGCTGTGTTATAGTAAGCGAAACAGTATCCGGACAGTTCGAAACCATCCTGTCCTTAAACAAAACTATGGGCAAAATTGATACTGGATTGGTGCGCCCATATGGGCGTACTTTTTTTGCCCTTGGAAAGAGGGTAACTATGGTACGTTACAGCATTCTTCACGAGAAAAATCCCAGGGAGATCATTCTCCTCCGGGGCACCGGCTGCCGCTGGCGCAAATGCACCTTCTGCGACTATCATTTGGACAGTTCCCCCGACGAGGCGGAAAACTGGGCGCTGAACCAAAAGGTTCTGGCGCAGGTGACCGGGTGCTGTCACCACCTGGAGGTGATTAACTCCGGCAGCTTCCCCGAGCTGGACCCACGGACGATGAAGGCTCTTCTGGACCTGTGCCGGGAGAAGGCCATCGGCACCCTGCACTTTGAGTGCCACTGGCTCTACCGGGAGGAAATCCCCGCCCTGCGGGCGGCCTTTGGGGCGGTGGGCACCACCCTGAAAATCAAAACCGGGGTGGAAACCTTTGACCGGGATTTCCGGGAAAAGGTGCTGCGCAAGGGAATCCCGGAGGAGGACCCGGCTGAGATCGCCCGGCAGTTTGACGAGTGCTGCCTGCTCTTTGGGCTCACCGGGCAGACGGAGGAGAGTATGCGCCGGGACCTCGAAACCGGCCTTGCCCACTTCGAGCGGGTCTGCGTCAACATTTTTGTGGAAAACCAGACCAGGCTGAAGCCGGACGAGGCGGTAATCCGGACCTTCACAGAACAGGTCATGCCGGACTACCTGGAAAATGACCGGGTGGACATCCTGCTGAACAACACGGATTTTGGCGTTGGTGCGCCGGAGGTGGCCTATGCCTAACGAACTGCTGCTGGCAGGCTCGGTCCTGCTGATCTATGGGGCGGTGCTGGCGGCCTACCGGCTGTTCGGCAAGACCGGCCTGTATGCCATGACGGTGGCTGCCACCATCTTTGCCAATGTGGAGGTGCTGATCCTCATCCAGGGGTTTGGCATGGAGCAGACCCTGGGCAACGTCATGTTTGCCTCTACCTACTTAATCACCGATATCCTCAGCGAGAACGAGGGGAAGAAGAGCGCCTCCCGGGCGGTGTGGCTGGGGGTGTTCGCCGCGATCATTATGATCCTCTTCACCCAGTACTGGCTGCTGTACACCCCTGCCGAATCGGACTGGGCCTTTGAGCACATCACCGCCATCTTCTCCACCACCCCCCGGATGCTCCTGGCCAGCTTCGTGGGCTATGTGGTGTCCCAGCGGTTTGACGTGTGGCTGTACCACCGCTGGTGGGCCTTCACCACGAAAAAGACCGGGGACAGCAAGGGCTATCTGTGGCTGCGCAACAACGGCTCTACGCTGATTTCCCAGATCCTCAACACCGTTCTCTTTACCCTGCTGGCCTTTGCCGGCTGGTACGACACCCAGACCCTCCTGTCCGTGATGGTGACCAGCTACCTGATCTTCATTTTCACCAGCCTCATTGACACCCCCATTGTCTACCTGGCCCGCGCCATGAAGCAGAAGGGAGTCATCAAGGATTAAGTCCCATGTTCTACCCCCATCGTTTCTTCCGAACGATGGGGGTTCTTCTTAGGGGGATCAGGGCTTGCGGAGGGCTGGACTTTTATGGTACAATAGTTCGATCAAAGAAGGGGAGGGGAGACCGTGCGCATTTTAGGCATCGACCCGGGCTACGCCATCGTAGGCTTTGGCATTTTGGAGGCGGACCGGGGACAGGCCCGGCTGGTGCGCTGCGGGGCTATCAACACCCCGGCTGGGGTCCCCATGCCCCGGCGGCTGCTCCAGATCCAGCAGGATATGGAGACCCTGATTGCAGACTTTCAGCCTGACGCCATGGCCATTGAGGAGCTGTTCTTCAACACCAACGTAACCACCGGCATCGGGGTGGCTCAGGCCCGGGGCGTGATCCTGGCGGCGGCGGCCAAGCTGGGGGTGGAGATTTTTGAATACACCCCCTCCCAGGTCAAGCAGGCGGTGGTGGGCTACGGAAAGGCGGAGAAGCACCAGGTCATGGACATGACCAAGCGGATCTTGAAGCTCCCCGCGGTTCCCAAGCCGGACGACGCGGCGGACGCGGTGGCCATCGCTCTCTGCCACGCCCGGTCCCACACCTCCCGGCTGTATCAGCCATGACGGAACAAACACCAGAAGAAAGGGGCGCTTGCCTGTGTTTTACTATCTCAGCGGCACCGTGGGCCACCTGGCCCCCAACCTGGCGGTGATCGACTGCGGCGGCGTGGGCTACGCCTGCCGCACCACCAGCTACACCCTCTCTGCTCTCCAGGTGGGGCAGAAGGCCAAGCTCTACACCCACCTGAACGTCCGGGAGGACGCCATGGAGCTCTATGGCTTCGCAACGGAAAACGAGCGCAGCTGCTTCCAGATGCTCATCGGGGTGTCCGGGGTAGGCCCCAAGGCGGCCCTGTCCATCCTCTCCGCCTCCACCCCGGAGGCCCTGGCCACCGCCATCATCACCGGCAACGAGAAGGCCCTGATGGTGGCCCCGGGCATCGGCAAGAAGATCGCCCAGCGGGTGATTCTGGAGCTGAAGGACAAGCTGGCCAAGGGCCAGCTCCCCGCGGCGGAGGAGAGCTACGGCGGCACCGGCGTCACGGTGATTCCCCAGGACAAGACTTCCGAAGCCTCTGCCGCCCTGGCGGTGCTGGGATACAGCCCGGCGGAAATCACCGCCGCCCTCAAGGGGCTGGACCTGGACAAGCTCACCCTGGAGGAGATCGTCCGCCAGGCCCTGCGGAAGATGGTAAAGTAAAGGAGGCAGCCCCATGAGCATAGATTATTCTTCCATGGAAGAAAACCAGGAGCCTCTGGTGACCACCTCGCTCACCCAGGCGGATGAGGGGGAGGGCTCCCTCCGGCCAAAAACCCTGAATGAATACATCGGCCAGCAGAAGGCCAAGGACAACCTGTCGGTGTTCATTGACGCGGCCAAGCTGCGGGGAGAACCCCTGGACCATGTGCTCCTCCACGGCCCACCGGGCCTGGGCAAAACCACCCTCTCCGGGATCATCGCCAACGAGATGGGGGTGAACATCCGCATCACCTCCGGCCCCGCCATTGAAAAGCCCGGGGACCTGGCGGCCCTGCTCACCAACTTAAACGAAAACGACATCCTCTTTGTGGACGAAATCCACCGGCTGAACCGGGCGGTGGAGGAGATCCTCTACCCGGCCATGGAGGACTACGCCATCGACATCATCATCGGCAAGGGACCCTCCGCCAACTCCATCCGGCTGGATCTGCCCAAGTTTACCCTCATCGGGGCCACCACCCGGGCGGGCCAGCTCTCCGCCCCCCTCCGGGACCGGTTCGGGGTGATGCTCCGGCTGGAGCTGTACAGCCCGGAGGAACTGGCCCAGATCGTTACCCGCAGCGCTGGAATTTTGGGCGTGCCCATTGAGGCGGAAGGGGCGGCGGAGATTGCCCGCCGGGCCAGAGGCACCCCCCGCATCGCCAACCGGCTGCTCCGCCGGGTGCGGGACTTTGCCCAGGTCCGGGCCGGGGGCGTTATCACCAAGGGGGTGGCCGACCAGGCCCTGATCGCCCTGGAGGTGGACTGCCTGGGGCTGGACGAGGTGGACCGGCGGATGCTCCGCAGCATCATCACCCATTACGGCGGCGGCCCTGTGGGGCTGGAGACCCTGGCCGCCACGGTGGGAGAGGAGGCCGTAACCCTGGAGGACGTGTACGAGCCATACCTGATGCAGATCGGCTTTCTCACCCGGACTCCCCGGGGCCGGTGCGTCACCCGCCTGGCCTACGAGCACCTGAACATCCCATTCCAGGGTCAGGAGCAGCTGCGGCTGTAAAAGAGAATGCAGGAAACAATGCAGAATGGCTCGAAAAAAGTGTACAAAAATGACGCAAAATTTTTGAAATTTAGCATTAACTTGATAATTCCCTTGACTTCCTTCAGGAAGTCAACTATAATGATTATGAAGAAATTATGAATTCGGAATCTATTTCCCATCAGCATATGACAGACGAAGACTTATGCGCGCTGGCCGCTCAGGGCGACCGCGCAGCAGAGGAAGCACTGGTTCTGCGCCACACCCGCCTGGTGCGGGCGTGTGCCCGCCCCTTCTTTCTTGCAGGGGGCGACAGCGAGGATCTCATCCAGGAGGGCATGCTGGGCCTGCTCTCGGCCATCCGGGAATTCCGCCCGGGCCGGGGGGCGCAGTTTCGCACCTTCGCTGAGCTCTGCATCCGCCGCCGGATCATCTCCGCGGTGAAGGCCGCGGCCAGCGGCAAACACATTCCGCTGAACAACTATGTCTCCCTCGAACCGTCCCTCTTTTTGGCTGACCAGGAGGTTGCATCCCTTGGCGCAGCATATCATGGCCAGGGCAATCCCGAAGATGTTGTGATTCACCAGGAAAATCTGCGGGCACTGGAGGAGGCCATCCAGAACCAGCTGACCCAGCTGGAGGCCCAGGTGCTGGCGCGATACCTGGAAGGGGCGTCTTATGCCGAGATTGCTGAAGAGGTAAACCGGTCCACCAAGGCGGTGGACAACGCCGTGCAGCGCATCCGGCGCAAAATCGCGCGGCATCTTTCCCATGGCGACTACAGCAAAGGCTGATCGCATATTTTATCTGACCCGCGAAACCAGGGTTACAATGTCAAAGAGAGGGTTAAAAGCATGTACGAAGATAAGACTTTAGTATGCAAAGAGTGTGGTAACGAGTTCGTGTTCTCCGCTGGCGAGCAGGAATTCTATGCAGAGAGAGGCTTCCAGAACGAGCCTCAGCGTTGCAAGGCCTGCCGTGACGCCCGCAAGGCTGCTTCCCGCGGTCCCCGCGAATACTTCACCGCAGTCTGCGCATCCTGCGGCGGCGAGGCAAAGGTTCCCTTCGAGCCCAAGTCTGATCGTCCCGTCTACTGCAGCGAGTGCTTTGCTCGGATGAGAGAAGCTTAATTTCCTTGAAATTTCGCCAATCCAAGCGGCGTCAGAGAAATCTGACGCCGCTTATTTTTTACTTTGGGTGGATTTCCCCGAAAAAACAGGGGATTTTACAACATTTTTCCGGAGAAATGCTTGCAAACCATACAAAACAACGGTATAATAATACTAATATTTATTTCATCAGACATAGAGGCAGGAGTGTGTGACCGAAGGCAGCAAGTGGATAGTGATGGCTCAGGAGGTGGGTCGATGTTCCGGATCGGAGACAAGATCGTCCATCCCATGCACGGCGCGGGGATCGTGGACGGCATCGTAACGCGGAAGGTGAACGGCGTCCTTCGGGACTACTACAGTCTCCGTCTGCCCGCAGGGGACATGATGGTGATGATCCCCACCGAAAGCTGCCGGGAGATCGGCGTCCGGGCCATCCTCACCGGGGACCAGGTGGAGCAGATTCTCTGCCAGATCGCAAGCCTGGAGGTAGCCCTGGAGCCCAACTGGAACCACCGCTACCGGGAGAACATGCTGCGGCTGAAAAGCGGCGACCTGCTGGAGGTGGCCAAGGTGGTCAAAAGCCTCATGCTCCGGGAGAGCCGCCGGGGCCTGTCCACCGGGGAGCGGAAAATGCTCCACTCCGCCAAGCAGATTCTGATCTCCGAGATCGGCATGGCCCAGTCCATCAGCTATCAGGAGGCGGAGTCCCGCATGGACGCGGCCCTGGGCGCATAACATAAGAGACAGAGAAAAAAGGAGCCGGCCGGCTCCTTTTTTGGCTTGATCAGAAAGGAAGGACACATGGGTTTCTTAGAAAAGCTGTTTGGGAAGAAGCAGGCGCCGGCCCGGACCTGCTCGGCGGTGATCGTGGCGGCTGGACGGGCCTCCCGGATGGAGGGGGTGGACAAGATCCTCTGCCCCATGGGGGGACAGCCCCTGCTGGCCTATACCCTGGCCCCCTTCCAGAGCTCGGACCTGGTGGATGAGATCGTCATTGTCACCCGGGAGGACCTGATGGTGACCATCGGCGACCTGTGCCGCCGGGAGGGCTTTTCCAAGGTCCGCCGGGTGGTCAAGGGAGGGGAGAGCCGCACGGAGTCGGTGCTGGCGGGCCTGAAGGCGGCGGACCCGGAGGCGGCCTTCATCGCCATTCACGACGGGGCCCGTCCCTTTGTGACCCGGGAGGTTATCGAGACGGCCATCGAAGCGGCCCGGCAGTGCTCCGCCGCTGCCCCGGCCATCCCGGTGAAGGACACCATCAAGCGGGCGAAGGACGGGGTCATCCAGGAGACTCCGGACCGGGCGGAGCTCTTTGCCGTTCAGACCCCTCAGGTCTTTGACGCCGACCTCATCCGGGCGGCGGAGACCAAGGCCATGGAGGAGGGAGCCGTCCTCACAGACGACTGCTCGGCGGTGGAGCGGCTGGGCTTTCCCGTGCGCCTGACCCAGGGCAGCGAGGAGAACCTGAAAATCACCACCCCGGCAGACCTGCTGTGGGGCGAGGCAATCATCGCGGAAAGGATGGGACGCTGACCATGCGGATTGGACACGGATACGACGTGCACCGGCTGGTGCCCGGGCGGAAGCTTATTCTGGGCGGGGTGGAGATCCCCCATTCCCTGGGCCTTCTGGGCCACTCCGACGCGGACGTGGTCACCCACGCGCTGATGGACGCCCTGCTGGGGGCAGCGGCCCTGGGGGACATCGGCCAGCACTTCCCGGACAAGGACCCCAGCTACGCGGGCATCTCCAGCCTGGTGCTGCTGGGGAAGGTGATGGACCTGCTGCACCAGGCGGGCTGGCGGGTGGAAAACGCCGACATGACCATCCTGGCCCAGCAGCCCAAGCTCATGCCCCACATTCCCCAGATGCGGCAGAGCCTCTCCCGGGCCATGGGGGTGCCGGTAAGCGCCATCAGCGTGAAGGCCACCACGGAAGAGGGCCTGGGCTTTACCGGGCGGGAGCAGGGCATTGCCGCCCACAGCGTGGTCCTGCTGGAGCCGCTGGACAAGTAAACCAAGGGGACGAAATCGACACGTTTTCTCCTCCCGCGCATAGAATGGGTGCGGGAGGAGCTTTTTTGTCTCAAAAACAAAACCCGGTCCGGGAAAATTCCGGGGCGGTGCGGGCCTCTCCCATCTGCGCTTGCACAGCGCATGGAGGTTCCTATGTTTTATCTCATTATGTGCCGGTCCCAGACCAACGCGCAGCGGATTTCCAAGGCTCTGGAGCGGGCCGGGATTCCGGCCCGGATCCTCCGGTCTCCGGCGGCCATCTCGCCTGCCGGATGCAGCTATTCGGTGAAGATTCCCGCCCACGCCCTGTCCCGGGCCCTGACCATTCTGAAGGGGACGGGTCTGCCCCACCAGGGGGTCTATGTGAGCGCGGAAGGGTACGGCTACCGGGAGGTGGAGCTGTGATCTATTTTGACAGTGCCGCCACCACCCTCCAGAAGCCCCCGGCGGTCCGGCGGGCCATGGGGGAGGCCATGACCACCATGGCCTCCCCGGGACGGGGAGATTACGGTCCGGCTGCCCGGGCAGCAAAAACCCTGCTGGCCTGCCGGGAGGAGGCCGCCGCTCTGTTTCAGGTGGCGGAGCCGGAGCGGGTGATCCTCACCACCAGCGCCACCCACGGGCTGAACATTGCCATTCAATCCTTGGTAAAGCCGGGGAGCACCGTGCTGCTCACCGGGTATGAGCACAACGCGGTGACCCGCCCTCTGGCGGCCATTCCGGAGGTCCGCGTGCGGACCCTGCGAACGCCCCTGTTCCAGCCGGAGCGCCTTCTGGAGGCGCTGGACCGGCAGCTGGACGAGACGGTGGATGTGGTGATCTGCACCCATGTGTCCAACGTCTTTGGCTTTATCCTCCCGGTGGAGGAGATCGCCGCCCGCTGCCGCCGGCGGCAGGTGCCCCTTGTTGTGGACGCCGCCCAGTCGGCGGGGCTGCTGCCCATCCGCATGGAGGACTGGGGGGCGGAGTTTGTGGCGATGCCCGGCCACAAGGGGCTGTACGGTCCCCAGGGCACCGGCCTGCTCCTGTGCCGGAGCGAGAAGGTCCGGCCCCTGATGGAGGGGGGCACCGGCAGCCTTTCCATGCTCCAGGAGATGCCGGACTTTCTCCCCGACCGGCTGGAGGCCGGAACCCACAACGTCCCTGGGGCGGCGGGCCTGCTGGAGGGTATGCGCTTCGTGCGGAAGAAGGGGACGGAGAAGCTCCTGCGCCATGAGATCGCCCTGAAAAACCAGGCGGCGGCAGGTCTGGCCCAGCTGCCCGGGGTCCAGGTGTTTGCCGGCCGGGAGCACCAGAGCGGCGTGCTCTCCTTCCGCCTGGCGGACCGGGACGCGGGACAGGCCGGGGAGTGGCTGGCCCAGCAGGGTCTGGCCCTGCGGACGGGCCTTCACTGCGCCCCCCAGGCCCACATCACCGCCGGAACCGAAAAAACGGGGACCCTCCGGGTGAGCTTTTCCGCCTTCAACACCCCTCGGGAGGTGGAGCGCTTCCTGGAGCTGGCCGGGCGGATGACGTCCTGACCAGCAGACGCGCCCTGGGTTCTCCGGGGCGCGTTTGTCCGGGGGGAGCCGCCGGAGGAAAAGGGAAATTTCCGGCAGTTCCGGGGTTGTAAATGGGGCGGAAATACAGTATAATAACTTGAATTACCATGGAGTTCTTGGCGGCACCTGACCGGGCGCCAGCCGGCCATGCAGCACAGGAGGTGGAAATGCGATGTCCTTTATTCAGTATCTTGCAACACTGACAGACTCTCTGCGGTTCATTACCATTTCCGACCTTCTGGATATTGTCATTCTGGCCTATGTGGTTTACAAGGGCATCAACATCCTCCAGCGGACCAACGCCGCCAAGGTGGCCAAGGCCCTGCTGCTGATCCTTGTGGTCATGTGGCTGTCCTACCAGTTTAACCTGAACACCATAAACTTTGTGCTCAGCAAGGCGGTGGAGCTGGGGTTGCTGGCCCTGGTGATCATCTTCCAGCCGGAAATCCGCCGGTTCTTAGAGCGCATCGGCAGCAACAACGTCTCCCGGATCTTCCGCAATGACGCCCCGGCCAGCGAGCTGGAGACCGCCATCAACGAGACGGTGGAGGCCTACGGGGAGATGTCCAAAAACAAGGTGGGCGCCCTCATGGTGTTCGAGCGGGACACCGACCTTGCCAATGTGATCTCCTCCGGCACCGCTTTCCAGTCCTCGGTGACCAGCGAACTGCTGAAGAATCTCTTCTTCCCCAAGGCCCCCCTGCACGACGGCGCGGTGGTGGTCCGCCAGGGGAAAATTGTGGCCGCCGGGTGTATGCTCCCCATGTCGGAGAGCATGAACCTGAGCAAGGACTTAGGCATGCGCCACCGGGCGGGCCTGGGCATGAGCGAGCGGTCCGACGCGGTGGTGGCCATCGTCTCCGAGGAGACCGGAGCCATCTCCGTTGCCATCCGCGGGAATCTGCGCCGGCATCTGTCCCCGGAAACCCTGGGCCGGGTTCTGCGCAACGAGCTGCTTCCCCGTGAGCAGGAGCCCAGCAAGCTGCGGAAAAAGACCGGCTGGCTCTGGCAAGGGAGGTAGCAAGCCATGAAAAGCACGAAGCGGAAGATCCTGAACATGGCCTTGGCAGTCCTCATTTCCATGGGCCTGTGGCTGTATGTGGTGAACGTGGAAAACCCCACCGGCAGCGGCCACCTGCGGGACCTGGCGGTGGAGGTCCAGGGGGAGGAAACCCTGGAAAGCCGCGGCCTGATGGTCACGGAGCTGAGCCAGGAGCGGATGAACCTGAAGGTCACCGGCAAGAAAAAGACCCTCATGCGGCTGGACAAGAAGAACGTCTACCTGACGGTGGATGTGTCCTCCATCACTGAAGTGGGGGAGTGGGACGTGACCTGCCGGCCGGTGTTTCCCACCCAGGTGAGCGCAGACAGCATCACCGTGTCCAGCTGGAACGACATGAAAGTAACCGTTACCGTCCGGAAGCAGGAGAGCAAGACCATCCCCGTCCGGGGTGAGTTCATCGGCACCGAGGCGGACGGCTGTCTGGCGGGCGCGGTGGAAACCGACCCCGCCACCCTGGTGGTAAAAGGCCCCTCGGAAAGTCTGGACCAGGTCTCCTACGCCCTGGTTCAGGTGGGGGGCGAGTCGGTGAGCGACACCATCCAGGAGCAGATCAACGTGGTCCTCATGGGGACCGACGGCCAGGCCGCCGACGTGAAAAACGTCACCATCAGCGCTACCTCCGTCCAGGTGACGGTGCCGGTGCGCCGGGTGGTGTCCATCCCCCTGACAGTTACCCTCCAGCCCGGCGGCGGCGCCACGGCGGAGGACGCGGACTGCACCATCTCCCCGGTCTCTGTGACCGTGGTGGAGGAAGGGGACGGGTCGGACCTGCCCGAGAGCATTTCTCTGGGGACCATTGACTTAAGCCAGGTCTACGGCAAAACGTCCTATTCCCTGCCCATCCAGCTGCCCGAAGGGGTCACCGGCTGGAACTGCCCCAGCTTTGCCACCGTGACTCTGTCCCTGGAAAAGCTGGCCAGCCGGCAGATGGCAACAGAAAATATTACGCTGAAAAACGTACCCCAGGGATACACCGCCCAGCTGGTGAACCCCAAGCTCTATGTATGGGTCCGTGGGGACCCCAGCGTGGTGGCCCAACTGAACGCCAACCAGATCGCCGTGGAGGTGGATCTGTCCCGGGCCAACCTGGGGGACGAGCTCCAGCGCCTGCCGGCCAAGGTCTCCCTGGTGGGAGAGGGCCTGGAGGGCGTTGGGATTATTGGTACCAACTATAGTGTGGCCCTTACCCTGACCAGGTAGGCACAGGGGAAGACCTGCACATTGTGCGCCAAAAGGCGCGGGAGGTTTCTATGGAGCAAATTGCAGTGGTAAAGAGCATCCTGGAAAATGGCATGGCCCAGATTGCCGTGGAGCGGGAGACCGCCTGCGGCGCGGCCCACAGCTGCGCGGAGTGCGCCGGATGCGAGAAAATGATGACCAACACCCACACGGTGGTGGTAGCCTTTAACGACGCCCACGCGGGCAAGGGCGACATTGTCAAGGTGCGCAGCGAAAACGCCGCCTTCTTCAAGACTGCCGCTATCGTCTATATCCTGCCGCTGATTCTGGCCCTGGTCTTTTACGGCCTGGCGGTGTCTCTCTCCCTGGGCGGAGAGGGCATCCAGGTCCTGTCCGCCTTTGTGGGCTTTGCGGCAGGCATCCTGGTGGCCGTCGGCTGGGACCGGCACATGAAGAAGCAGAACGGCCTGCGCTTTCACATTGTGGAGATTAAGAAGGCATGTTCGGGTATGTAAGGGCGGTTACCTCCGTTCTGAGCCCTGAGGACGCCCAGCGCTACGAGGGCGTCTACTGCGGCCTGTGCCGGACCCTGGGGGACCGGTACGGCTGGCAGGCCCGGCTCATTTTAAATTACGACTTCGTTTTCCTGGCCATCCTCCTGGCCCCGCCGGAGGAAGCCTGCACCTTTCCCTCCTGTCCCTGTCCCATCCACCCCTGGAAGAAGAAGGCCTGCTGGCTGAATAGCCCGGCTCTGGTCCAGGCGGCGGACACCTGCGTGATTCTCACCTGGTGGCAGCTCCAGGACACCCTCCGGGACGGGGACTGGAAGGAGAAGCTGGCCGCCCGGGGAGCCAGCCTGGCCCTCAAGGGCAGCTACCGCCGGGCGGCGGCCCAGCGGCCGGACTTTGACCGGCTGGTGGCGGACTGCCTGGAGCAGCTCCACCAGCTGGAGGAGGAGAACACCCCCTCCCTGGACCGGCCGGCGGACACCTTCGCCCGGATTCTCCAGGGGGCGGCCACCGGGGTGCAGCCCCAGGCCCGGGAGAGCGCCGTGGGGCAGATTCTCTACCATGTGGGCCGGTGGATCTACCTGGCGGACGCCTGGGACGACCTGGCCCAGGACCGGCGGCAGGGCAACTACAACCCCCTCCTGGCCCTTTGGGGGGACCAGGCGGAGGAACAGAACACCCGCCTGCGGGAGACCATGCACGCCTCCCTGGGGGTGGCGGACACCGCCTTCTCCCTGCTGGACTGGGGCGAGTGGGAGAGCCTGCTGGGCCACATTCTGGGCCGGGGCCTGCCCGCCGTGGAGGAGGCCGTGTTCACCGGCCAGTGGCGGAAGCGAAACAGAAAAAAGCGAAAAGAACCTCAAGCCATTTGAGGAGATAATAAGGAGACTACACTATGAACGATCCCTATGCCGTGTTGGGCGTCAGTTCCTCCGCCAGCGATGAGGAGGTCAAGCGGGCGTACCGAGAGCTGGTGAAAAAGTACCACCCCGACAACTACGCCAACAATCCCCTGGCTGACCTGGCGGAGGCCAAGATGAAGGAGATCAACGAAGCCTACGACGCCATCGTGAAGATGCGGACCCAGGGTGGCTATCAGCAGTCTTCCGGCGGCTACAATGGAGGCTATGGCGGGGGCTACAGCTCCAGCCAGAGCTCCGGCAGCCAGTATAGAGACCCGGTGTTCAATCAGGTCCGCCAGCTCATCAACCAGAACAACCTGGGAGAGGCTGAGCGCATCCTGCGCTCCACCCGGACCAACAGCGCCGAGTGGTACTATCTCATGGGCACCATCGCCTACCGCCGGGGCTGGATGGACGACGCCCGCCAGAACTTCTGGACCGCCTGCAACATGGACCCCAGCAACCAGGAGTACCGTCAGGCCCTCAACAGCATCGGCATGCAGACCACCCGGGGGAACTACCGGGGCAACGACCTGGACACCCTCTGCACCACCCTGTGCTGCCTGAACTGCCTGTGCGACATGTGCAACTAACGCGCGTTTCCGGGGCGAGGCCCTGGCCAATCTACAGAGGAAAAATGAGGTGTTTCTCTTGATTCGAAGCATGACGGGCTACGGCCGGGGCGAGAGCGTCCTTCACGACCGTACCATCACCGTGGAGCTGCGGGCCGTGAACAACCGGTATCTGGACTGCTCCGTGAAGATTCCCCGGCTGTATGTGTTTGCTGAGGAGACCATCAAGTCCCAGGTCCAGAAGAAGGTGGCCCGGGGCAAGCTGGACGTGTTTGTCACCATCGACAGCACCGCCGCCGACAAGGTGGCGGTGAGCCTGAACCGCCCTGTGGCCGACGGCTACTACGCCGCCCTGACCCAGCTGCGGGATACCTATGACCTGCGGGACGATATCTCCGTGTCCCTGCTCTCCCGCTTCCCTGACGTGTTCCTGGTGGAAAAGGAGCAGGGGGACGCGGACGTGATCGCCCAGGACATTTCCCAGGTGCTGGACCTGGCCCTGGAGGACTTTAACGCCATGCGCACCCGGGAGGGAGCCAAGCTGGCCGAGGACGTGCGCAGCAAGGCGGGGAACATTGCCGCCCTGCTGGCCAAGGTGGAGGAGCGCTCCCCCAAGACCGTGGCTGAGTACCGGGAAAAGCTCCGCCAGCGGATGGAGGAGGTTCTGGCCAACACCCAGCTGGACGAAAGCCGCATCCTCACCGAGGCTGCTATCTTTGCCGACAAGGTGGCGGTGGACGAGGAGACCGTTCGCCTGCACAGCCACCTGGAGCAGCTGGAGGACATGCTGTCCCAGGGCGGCGCCATCGGCAGGAAGCTGGACTTTCTGATCCAGGAGTTTAACCGGGAGGCCAACACCATCGGCTCCAAGTGCAGCGACGTGGAGATGGCCCGCCTGGTGGTGGAGATCAAAGGCGAGATCGAAAAGATCCGGGAACAGGTGCAGAACATTGAGTAAGAAGAAGGAGGAACGCCCTTGAAGCTCATCAACATTGGCTTTGGCAACATGGTTTCGGCCAGCCGGCTGATCGCCATCGTGAGCCCTGAGTCGGCCCCCATTAAGCGGATGGTCCAGGACGCCCGGGATCGGGGCATCCTGGTGGACGCCACCTATGGCCGCCGCACCCGGGCGGTCCTCATTACGGACAGTGACCACATCATCCTCTCCGCCCTGCAGCCGGAGACTGTAGCCGGCCGCCTGAACGGACGGGAAGAGATCTCAGGGGAGGAAGAAGAATGAACAAGAACGGGACCCTTATTGTGCTCTCCGGGTTTTCCGGGGTGGGCAAGAACACCATCATCACCCAGGTGCTGGCCCAGCGGCCGGAGATTTACTATTCCGTTTCCTTCACCACCCGGGCCCCCCGGGAGGGAGAGGTAGACGGCGTGAATTACAACTTCGTCACCCGGGAAGACTTCCAGCGGCGGATTGACCGGGGGGAGTTTCTGGAGTACGCGGAGTACAACGGCAACTTCTACGGCACCTCCCTGGCGGTGATCCGCCAGAAGCTGGACCAGGGCATCGACGTGCTCCTGGAGATTGAGGTGCAGGGGGCGGCCAAGGTGCTGGAAAAGATGCCCGAGGCCGTGTCTCTGTTCATCGTTCCCCCTTCCTTTGAGGAGCTCTCCCGCCGCCTCCACGCCCGGGGCACCGACTCGGAGGAGACCATCCAGAAGCGGCTGGCCATCGCCCGGGTGGAGGCCAAAGAAGTGAAGAATTACGACTATATCATCGTCAACGATACGGTGGAGGGCGCGGTGGAGGAATTCTTCGCCATCCTCACCGCGGAACGCTGCCGGAAGGACCGGCGGATCCATTTAGTAGAAGGAGTGTAATGCGTTATGATGCTGTATCCCGCAATGAACGAACTCTTAGAACAGGTTCCCAGCCGCTATAAGCTGGTGAACGTGGTGGCCGCCCGGGCCCGGCAGATTGCCTCCCAGGCGGAGAGCCAGGATATCATGCTGGAGGATAAGCCCGTCAGCATCGCCATCCAGGAGATCGCCCAGGGCAAGCTGCCCCAGGAGCCGGTGGAAGTTCCGGCAGAGCCTGCGGCAGAAGAAGAGGAGGAGACCTTCCCTGCCGAGTAACCGGTCCGGGAACCGGAGGGAGGGGGCAGCCCCATGAAAATTGCCAAGATCGCCCTTTCCGCCGCCACCTTCGCCATTGATCTGCCCTATTCCTATGCTGTGCCCCCTGAACTGGAGGACCGGCTGGAACCGGGGATGCGGGTGCTGGTGCCCTTCGGCACCGGAAACCGCCCCAGCGAGGGGCTGGTGCTCTCCCTGGAGGAGGGAAAGACCAAGGGCAGGCTCAAGCAGATCCGCACCCTGCTGGACGAGACCCCGGTTCTCAGCCGGGAGGGGCTCCAGCTGGCCCTGTGGATGCGGGAGCGGTTCTTCTGTACCCTGTACGCCGCCGCTGCCACCATGCTGCCCACCGGCCTTTGGTATGTGCTGAAGGAGGGCTGGCAGCTCACCGGGGGCCTGGACAAGGAGACCGCCTACGACTGGGCGGCTCACTCCCCCAAGGCTGCCCGCCTGCTGGACCTCTTCTATGCCAACGGCGGGACCCTGGAGCTGGACCAGCTGAAGGCCATCCCCGACCTGAAGGACCCCCGGGGCACTCTCCGGGAGATGGAGAAGGCGGGTCTGGTTCAGCGCCGGACCCAGGCCAAGCGGAAGGTGGGGGACAAGACCGAAAAAATGGCCCGTCTGGCCATGAAGCCGGAGGACGCCATGGCCCTGGTGACCCCAAAGCGCAAAACCGCCCCCATGCGGTACGCGGTGACCGAGCTGCTCTGCGGCTTGGGCAGCGCCGGGACCAAGGAGCTGTGCTACTTTACCGGTGCCTCCATGACGACCCTCCGGAGCCTTGCCAAAAGCGGGGTCATCACCCTGGAGGAGCAGGAGGTGTTCCGCCGGGTTCTGCCCCCGGAGGGGGAGCTGCGGCCCTTATCTCAGTTAAACCACCAGCAGCAGCAGGCCTGTGAGGGCCTGTCCGCCCTGCTGAACACGAAAAAGCCCCAGGCGGCCCTGCTCTACGGGGTCACGGGGAGCGGCAAGACCCAGGTGTACCTCCACCTGATCCGGCAGGTGCTGGACCAGGGGCGGGGAGCCATTGTCCTGGTGCCGGAGATCGCCCTGACCCCCAGCCTGCTTCAGATTTTCCTGTCCCACTTCGGCCGCCAGGTGGCGGTGCTCCACAGCTGTCTGTCCGCCGGAGAGCGGTACGACGAGTGGAAGCGGGTGCGGGAAGGCCTGGCCAGGGTGGTGGTGGGGACCCGCTCGGCGGTGTTCGCTCCCCTGGAAAACCCCGGCCTCATCATTCTGGACGAGGAGCAGGAGAGCAGCTACCAGTCCGAGAGCATGGTGCGCTACCACGCCCGGGAGGTAGCCAAGTTCCGGTGCACCCAGCACGGCGGCCTGCTGCTGCTGGGCTCCGCCACCCCAGGGGTGGACAGCCGGTACGCCGCCGAGGAGGGGCGCTACCATCTTTTCACCTTAGACAAACGATACAACAACCACGCCCTGCCCCAGGTGTCCATCACCGACATGCGGCAGGCCCTGCGCCAAGGCAACAACACCGGCCTGTCCGACCTGCTGTGCCAGGAGCTGGAGGAAAACCTCCGGCGGGGGGAGCAGAGCATCCTCTTTCTCAACCGCCGGGGCAACAGCCGCATGGTGGCCTGCGTGGACTGCGGCCAGGTGCCCACCTGTCCCCGATGCTCGGTCCACCTGACCTATCACAGCGCCAACGGCCGGCTCATGTGCCACTACTGCGGCCACTCAGAGCCTCTGCCTGACCTGTGCCCCCAGTGCTACGGCCGCCTGCGGTTTCTGGGGATGGGCACCCAAAAGCTTCAGGAGGAGCTTCAGGCCAGGTACCCGGGCACCGAGGTTATGCGGATGGACGCGGACACCATCTCCGCCTCCCAGTCCCATGAGGTCCTGCTGGACCGGTTCCGGCGGAAGAAGGTGCCCATTCTTCTGGGCACTCAGATGGTCACCAAGGGCCTGGATTTTGAAAATGTGACCCTGGTGGGGGTCATTGACGCGGACCTGTCCCTGTACGCGGACAACTACCGGGCCGCCGAGCGGACCTTTTCCCTGCTGACCCAGGTGGTGGGACGGGCCGGCCGGGGGGACAAGCCCGGCCGGGCGGTCCTGCAGACCTGGACCCCGGACAACGACGTGATCCGCCTGGCCGCCGGCCAGGACTACGACGGGTTCTACGCCCAGGAAAAGGCCCTGCGGCAGACCCTCTGCCTGCCCCCCTTTACAGACCTGTTCCGGGTCACTGTGACAGGTCCCCAGGAGGACCAGGTCCTGCGGCTGTGCGCCGTGCTCCGCCGGAGCCTGGAGCCCTGGGCCAAAGCCCGCCGACAGGCCGGGGAGACAGCGGAGGTCCTGGGACCTGCCCCCGCCGGCGTTTTGAAAGTCAACAACCGTTACCGGTACTGCATTCTGCTCAAGGGCCGGAACGATCGGGATACCCGGGCGACCCTCGCCCAACTCATCAGGACGGCCCAGCAGGACCGGGTGAACCGGGGCCTGTCCCTCCTGGTGGATGTCAACCCCATGGACTAAAGAAACTACAGATTAAGAGGAAGGAACTACCATCATGATTAAGACCATTCTTCAGAAAGACGATCCCGCTCTGCACAAGGTGTGCCACCCCATCACCAACTTTGACGCCAAACTCCATACCCTGCTCAAGGACCTGACCGACACCTTAAAGGAATCCGGCGGCCTGGGCCTGGCTGCCCCCCAGATCGGCATTCTCCGCCGGGTGGTGGTGGTCATGGACGACGACGAGCAGTACCTGGAGCTGGTGAACCCCGAGATCGTCAGCCAGGAAGGGGAGCAGGAGGGCTTTGAGGGCTGCCTGAGCCTCACCGGCATGTACGGCATCGTCAAGCGCCCCATGAAGGTGACCCTGAAGGCCCAGGACCGCTACGGCAACCCGGTGGAATACACCCGGGAGGGCATCACCGCCCGGTGCTTCTGCCACGAGACCGAGCACCTGGACGGCCACATGTACTATGAGCAGTGCGGCCGCCTGTTCACCGAGCAGGAGGTGGACGAGATCCTCTCCAAGAGCCTGGAAGAAGAGGGCGAGGAAGCATGAGAATCCTCTTCATGGGCACCCCGGACTTCGCTGTGCCCTCCCTGGAGGCCCTGCTGGCAGCAGGACACCAGGTGGTGGGGGTGTTCACCCAGCCGGACAAGCCCAAAAACCGGGGCATGAAGCTCCAGCCGCCGCCGGTGAAGGTGTGCGCCCTGGCGCATGACATCCCCGTGTTCCAGCCCACGAAGCTGCGGGACGGCACCGCCCTGGCCCAGATCCAGGAACTGGCCCCCGACCTGATCGTGGTGGCGGCCTACGGCCGCATTCTGCCCCAGGAGATCCTGGACTACCCCAGGCTGGGGTGCATCAACGTGCACTCCTCCCTGCTGCCCAAGTACCGGGGCTCTGCCCCCATCCACTGGGCCATCCTCAACGGAGACCAGGAGAGCGGCGTGACCATCATGAAGATGGTCCTGGCCCTGGACGCCGGGGATATCCTGGCCCAGCGGGCCACCCCCATTGACCCGGACGAGACGGTGGAGGACCTCCACGACCGTCTGGCGGACCTGGGGGCCCAGCTGCTCCCCGAGACCGTGGAGAAGCTGGCAGACGGCACCGCTGTTGCCATCCCCCAGGCAGAGGACCAGGTGACCCTGGCCCCCATGCTCAGCCGGGCCCTGTCCCCCATGGACTGGACCCGTCCTGCCCGGGAGCTTCACAACCAGGTCCGGGGCCTGATCCCCTGGCCCGCCGCGGTGACCCAGCTGAACGGCGTCCGGTGCAAGGTCTTTTCCACCACCGTTGTGGAGGAGTCCACCGGCAAGGCTCCCGGCCGTGTGATCGCTGCCGACAAGAAGGGGTTGAAGATCGCCTGCGGCGGCGGCACGGTGCTTCAGATCAACGAGCTGCAGGCCGACGGGGGCAAGCGCCTGAAGGCCGCGGACTATCTGAGGGGCCACCCCATCCCCGTTGATTAACGATTGAAAGGAGAGACGGCTCATGTCTGCAAGAGAGGCGGCCCTGCTGACCTTAGCCGCTATGGAGCGGCAAAAGGCATGGTCCAACGGACACCTGAAAAAAGTGCTCCGGGACGAGGGCCTGGACCGGCGGGACGCCGCGCTGGCCACCCGTCTCTGCTTTGGTGTTCTGCAAAATAAGCTGCTGCTGGACTTCTACCTCCAGCACTTCTCCACCATGAAGCTGTCCAAGATGGAGAGCAAGGTCCTGGCCAACCTGCGCCTGGGCCTGTATCAGATGCTCTTTCTCACCAAAATTCCCCCCAACGCGGCGGTGAGCGAGGCGGTGGAGCTGACCAAAAAGCACTGCAAAAATCCCCGGGCCGCCGGGATGGTTAACGGCATCCTGCGAAACATCGCCCGGCACCTGGACGAGCTGCCTGCCATCCACGCCGGGAGCCCGGAGGCCTACCTCTCCCTGCTCTACAGCCACCCCCAGTGGCTGGTGGAGGCCTTCCGCCGCCGTCTGTCCCCCCAGGAGACCGAAGAGCTGCTCCGGTGGGACAACAGCGAGCCCCCCGTCACCGTCCAGGTCAACACCTGCCGGTGCACCGTCTCCCAGGTGATTGCCAGCCTGGAGGAAGAGGGGGTCACGGCGGAAAAGCACCCCTGGCTGCCGGACTGCCTGATCCTCACGGGCACCGGTGACCTGGCCCAGCGGAGGGCTTACCAGGAGGGGATGCTCTACGCCCAGGACCCTGCCGCAAAGCTTGCGGTGCTGGCCGCCGGGCTCACCCCGGGCCAGAAGGTGCTGGACGTGTGCGCCGCCCCCGGAGGCAAGTCCTTTGCCGCCGCCATGGTCATGGGGGACCAGGGGGAGATCTGCTCCTGCGACCTGCACAGCCATAAAAAGGTCCTCATCGAGGCGGGAGCTACCCGCCTGGGCCTTACTTCCATTACCGCCCGGGTGGCCGACGGAAAGACCTTCCGCCCCGCCTGGGAAGAAAGCTTTGAGACCGTCATTGCCGACGTGCCCTGCTCCGGCCTGGGGGTTCTCCGGAAAAAGCCGGAGATCCGCTACAAAAATCCCCAGGAGATTGCCGGTCTGCCCCAGATCCAGAAGGAGATTCTGGACAACGCCTCCCGCTACGTGGCCCCCGGCGGGGTGCTGCTCTACTCCACCTGCACTCTGCTGGAGGAGGAGAACGAAGCCGTGGCGGCGGCCTTTCTGGCCGGTCACCCGGACTTTTCTCTGGAGGCGTTCACCCTGCCCGGCCCCATCGGCGCCGTGGAGGAGGGCCAGTGCACCCTCTGGCCCCAGCAGACGGGCACCGACGGCTTCTTCATCGCCAGGCTCCGCCGGAAGGCAAAGGAGGAAGGGACATGACCGACCTGAAATCCATGACCCCGGAGGAGCTGTCTGCCTGGTGCGTCAGCCAGGGCCAGCCGGCCTTCCGGGGCAAGCAGCTCTTCCAGTGGTTCAGCCGGGGGGTGTCCTCTGTGGAGGAGATGACCAACCTGCCCAAGGCCCTCCGGGAGACCGTTTTGCGGGAAGGGGGCTTTTCCGCCCCCACAGTGGCCCGAAAACAGGTCTCAAAGCTGGACGGCACCATAAAATATCTCTGGAGACTGGCCGACGGCAACTGCATCGAGACCGTTCTCATGCGGTACCGCCACGGCAACTCCGTGTGCATCTCCTCTCAGGTGGGCTGCGCCATGGGCTGTGCCTTCTGCGCCTCCACCCTGGGGGGACGGGTGCGGAACCTGACGGCGGCGGAGCTGCTGGACCAGGTGATCTTCACCCAGAAGGACTCCGGGGCTCCCATCTCCAATATTGTCCTCATGGGCATTGGGGAGCCGCTGGATAACTACGAAAACGTCAAGCGATTTCTCACCCTGGTGAACCACCCGGATGGGATGAATATTGGGATGCGTCACATCTCTCTGTCCACCTGCGGCCTGATTAGGGGCATTGACCGGCTGGCGGAGGAGGGGCTGCAGCTGACCCTGTCAGTGTCCCTCCACGCCCCTGACGACGAGACCCGAACCCGGCTGATGCCGGTGAACCGGGCCTGCGGGGTGGACGCTCTGCTGGCGGCCTGCCGCCGGTACTTTGAAAAGACCGGGCGGCGGATCTCCTATGAGTACGCCCTGATCGACGGGGTCAACGACACCCCCCGCCAGGCCGCCCTTCTGGCGGACCGGCTGGAGGGAACCGTTGCCCACGTGAACCTGATCCCCTTAAACCACGTGGAGGAAAGCCCCCTGAAACCCAGCACCCGGGTGGCGGCCTTCCAGAAGCAGCTGGAAAAGCGGGGAATCACCGCCACCGTCCGCCGGCGGCTGGGAAGCGACATTGACGCATCCTGCGGGCAGCTGCGCCGCAAGGCCATGAAGGCTCAGCAGCAGACTGCCAGCGAAGGGAAAGGAGATGATCCAGCATGGTTTCCGTATGGGGACTGACCGACAGAGGGATCGCGCGAAGGGATAATCAGGACGCCTTTGCCACCGGCGCACGGGACGGGCAGTACGCCTGGGCCGTGGTGTGCGACGGCATGGGCGGGGCCAACGCCGGGGACCTGGCCAGCGCCATGGCTGTGGACCGGTTCCGGAACCATATGGTCTGCCTGGATGAACCCGAGGAGTATCAGGAGGAGGGAGAACTGCTGGTCCAGGCCGCCCAGGCGGCCAACCGGGCGGTTTACCTGAAGGCAGGCACCAACCGGGCCTACGCCGGTATGGGCACCACCCTGGTGGGCGCCTTAATCCAGGAAAACACCCTCTGGGTGGTGAACGTGGGGGACAGCCGGGCCTACTATATCACCGGCCAGGCCATCCAGCAGATCACCCGGGACCACTCCGTGGTGGGGGACATGGTGCGCAAAGGTGAGATCACGCCGGAGCAAGCCCGCCAGCACCCCCAGAAAAATCTCATTACCCGGGCCCTTGGCACCACAAGGCAAGTCAAAGTGGACCTGTTCCAGCGGACGGTGAAGGCAGGCGACGCCGTGCTTCTCTGCTCCGACGGGCTGGTCAACGAGGTCACAGACCAGCAGATCCACCAGGAGCTTCTGGCCGGCGGCACGGCGGAGGAAATCTGCCGGCGGCTGCTGGACCGCACCCTGGCGCAGGGTGCGCCGGACAACGTGACCATCGTTCTTTTCCAAGTAAAATAAGGAGTGTGTTGCCATGGACCAATACATTGGTAAAATGCTCGATAACCGGTATGAAATCCTCGATGTGATCGGGGTAGGGGGCATGGCGGTGGTCTACAAGGCCTACTGTCACCGGCTGCACCGCTTCGTGGCTGTGAAGATTCTCAAGCGGGATCTGGCCTCCGACGCAGAGTTCCGCCGCCGCTTCCATGAGGAAGCCCAGGCCGTGGCCATGCTCTCCCATCCGAATATCGTTTCCGTCTATGACGTGAGCCGGGGCGACGACCTGGACTATATCGTCATGGAGCTCATCGACGGGATTACCCTCAAGCAGTATATGCAGAAGAAGGACGGCAGTCTGAACTGGCGGGAATCCCTGTACTTCATCACCCAGATTCTCCGGGCCCTGGGCCACGCCCACAGCCGGGGGATCATCCACCGGGACATTAAGCCCCAGAACATCATGGTCCTGCGGGACGGCAGCGTGAAGGTGGCTGACTTCGGCATCGCCCGGATCATGTCCGCCACCCAGAACACCCTGACCCAGGAGGCTCTGGGCTCTGTCCACTATATCTCCCCGGAGCAGGCCCGGGGCAGCCACATTGACGCCCGGGCGGATATCTATTCCGCCGGTGTGGTTCTCTATGAGATGCTCACCGGCCGCCTGCCCTTCGACGGGGACTCTCCCGTGTCCGTGGCCATCCAGCATATCAACGCCACCCCCCTGTCTCCCCGGGAGCTGAACCCGGAGATTCCCCGGGGGCTGGAAGAGATCACCATGAAGGCCATGGCCTCCCGGATTGACCAGCGGTATGTAAACGCCGGGGCCATGCTCCGGGACCTGGAGGACTTCCGAAAAGACCCCACCACGGTGTTCCACTACAACCTGGCCGCCTTC
This sequence comes from Oscillospiraceae bacterium, assembly GCA_016296565.1. Taxonomy (GTDB): domain Bacteria; phylum Bacillota; class Clostridia; order Oscillospirales; family Oscillospiraceae; genus Evtepia. The sequence continues at coordinate 28,658 of JAEDJB010000003.1, read as the reverse complement.
CACGGCAGCCAGCCGGTGCCTGACGAGCCCACCCAGGTGGTGGACAACACCGGCTCCATGAACCGCCGCCAGCGGCCCCCGGCCCGCACCCGCACTGCGCCGCCTCCCCGGCGGTACCCCCAGGAGGAGCCGGAGGAGTACGAGGACCGGCAGGAGCGCCGGAAGAGCATGGTGATCCCCATTGTGATTATCGTCTTCCTGGTGGGCGCGGCCCTGATCCTGTGGCTGACCTTCTTCAGCGGCCTGTTCAACAAGGCGGAAACCATGGCGGTTCCCCGGCTGGTGGGCCGTCAGCTGGACGAGGTCTGGGGGGACCAGACGATAACAGATAATTTCAAAGTGGTCAGGATCTCCGTGGAGTCTGACGACGAGGCCCCGGAGGGGGAGATCATCTCCCAGGACCCGGAGGCAGGGGCGGAGGCCGAGGTGGGCTCCACCATCAACGTGGTGGTCAGCGGCGGCAAAGAGGCCATTGAGATGATCGACGTGAAGAACTTCACCTATGAGGACGCGGTGAAGGCCCTCCAGGGCCTCGGCCTGCAGGTGGACACCCCCGAGTACCAGCCCTCGGATGATGTGGAGGAGGACCATGTGATCTCCTTTACGCCTCCCAAGGGCACCAAGCTGGAGTCCGGCGACACCGTCCACCTGGTCATCAGCCAGGGACCGGAGAACACCAAGGTCGTGGTTCCCACCCTCACCGGGCAGTCTCTGGAGAAGGCCCGGCAGATGCTCACGGACCTGGAGCTGAAGGTGGGCAGCGTGGAGGAAGTGACCAGCGACCAGACCAAGGGTCTGGTGGTCTACCAGAGCATTGCCCCCGGCACCCAGGTGGAGAAGGGCACCGCCATCACCCTCCACTACAGCAAGGGTCCGGAATCCAAGCCCATCTCCAGCAAGCCCGTCACCGTCACCCTGCCAGAGGACCGGGAGACCGTCACCGTCCGCATCACCGTGGGCGGCAAGGAGGCCTACAACCAGACGGTGGACACCTCCGTGGGCAGCGTGGTCACCCCTGTGGAGGGCACCGGCACCCAGCAGATCTGCGTCTATATCGACGGCTCCCTGGTGGACCAGTACGACGAGACCTTCAATTAAGTGAGACAGCATGAACGAAGAGAAACGAGAAGGAACCATCCTCAAGGCCCTCAGCGGCTTCTATTATGTCCAGTGCGGTCCCGGCGAAGCCCCGGTGACCTGCCGGGCCAGGGGAAAGTTCCGGTATAAAAAAATCACCCCCCTGGTGGGGGACCGGGCGGCCATCACTGTCCAGTCCGACGGCACCGGCTCCCTGGATGAACTCCTGCCCCGGCGCAACGCCTTTCAGCGGCCGGCGGTGGCCAACATCGACCAGCTGGTGGTCATCGCCTCCGGAGCCATCCCGGTGACCGACCCCTTCCTGGTGGATCGGATCATCGCTCTGGCGGAGACCAAGCAGTGCGAGCCTGTCATCTGCATCAACAAGTGGGACCTGGTGCAGGCGGAGGAGCTGTATGAGATCTACACCGCCGCGGGCTTTCACACTCTGAAGGTCAGCGCCGCCACCGGCCAGGGCATCGAGGAGCTGCGGGGCCTTCTGGCAGGGAAGGTGTCTGCCTTCACCGGCAACTCCGGCGTGGGCAAGTCCAGCATTCTCAACGCCCTGGAGCCGGACTTTGGCCTGGCCACCGGGGAGATCAGCGAGAAGCTGGGCCGTGGCCGCCACACCACCCGCCACGTGGAGCTGTTCCCCGTCTCCGGCGGGCTCATCGCCGACACCCCCGGCTTCTCCGCCTTTGACACCGACAAGGGGGAAATCCGGGAAAAGGAGCAGCTGCAATACGCCTTCCGGGAGTTTCGCCCCTACCTGGACCAGTGCCGGTTCATTGGCTGCGCCCATGTGAAGGAAAAGGGCTGCGCTGTGCTGGAGGCAGTGAAGGAGGGGAAAATCTCCCCCAGCCGCCACCGGAGCTATGTGCGGCTCTATGAGCTGGCCAAGGAGAACAAGCCCTGGGAGAACCCCTGATCCCGAAAACCTGCACACACCCGTCTGTTCCCGGCATAAACTGGGAGCAGACGGGTGTTTTTTGCGCCCGGGAAGGGAGGGACCCACATGAAGATGGTGGTGGTGAACGCCCCCAAGGCCCTGGCGGGCATCCTGAAAAAGATCTTCCGTATTTAAGCATAGGCCCCCACGCTGGAGCATAGGATGAGGCAGTAACCTTTATGGGAAAGGAAGTCACACTATGGAATTGGAACTCCAGCGAGAATCTGTGCGGTGCTGGGAAACCGTCTGCCGCACCACATTGGAACAGGAAGAGACGGCGGAAACCATCGTCCCCGACGCCTGCCCGGACATCTGGCAGGTGCTGGACGGGGAGGGGCGGCTGCTTCTCCAGCGGAAGGAACCCCAGGAGGGCAAAGCAGAGATCTCCGGCCTGCTGAAGGTGACCATCCTCTACCAGCCGGAGGGGGAGGAGACCATGGAGTCCATGGAGGTGACCCTGCCCTTTTCGCTCTCCCCGGACCTGCCCCAGCTGACCCGGCGGTGCCTGCTGAAGGTGACCCCCCGGGTCCTGTCGGTGGACGTCCACCTGCTCAACCCCCGGAAGGTGCTGGTGCGGGTGGGCTACCAGCTGGAGGTGGAGGGCTTTTCCCCCCAGACCCTCAGCCCGGCCTCCATGGCCCAGGAGGGGGAGGACTACGGCGTGCGCCAGCGGACGGATACGCTGCGCAGCATGATGACCGTCTACGTCCAGGAAAAGACCTTTACTTACAGCGACACGGTGACCCTGCCCGCCGGCCGGCCGGATGTGCAGAGCCTGCTGCGCACCCGGGCGGAGTGCACCTGCAATGAGGCCCGGGTCATCGGCAGCAAGCTGGTCTTTAAGGGGGAGGCGGTGCTGACCCTTCTGTGCAAGGGGCCCGACGGCGGGGTGTTCTCCGCTGACCTACACCTGCCCTACTCCCAGATCATGGACGCGGGGGAGGAGAGCGAGGAGGGCCTGTGCGACATGGACCTGTTCTTTACCGACGTAACCTGCATCCCGGAGGGGGAGGACCCCCGGGCCTTCCAGGTGGAGCTGGCCCTCCAGGCCCAGGCGGTTCTCCGCAGGCAGGTGGAGGTGCCGGTGCTGGCGGACCTGTACAGCACGGACTACCAGCTCCAGACGGAGAGCAGCCCCTTCCCGGTCCGCTCTCTGCTGGGCAGCGGGGAGGACCAGGAAATTGCCCGGGAGGTGCTGGAGCACAGCGGCGCCCTGGGGGAGATCTTTGACGTCCAGGCCCGGATGGGCCGCACCGGCCAGCGGCAGGAGGGACAGGACCGCATCCTCACCCAGGAGGTGGAGCTGGTGGTTCTGTGCCAGGGGGAGGAGGGTCCCCTCACCCTCAGCAAGCGGGTGACCGTCTCCCACCGGCTGCCGGAGCGGGGAGAGACTCCCTGCCTGCTGACTGTGGAGATCCTGCGGGCCCCTACGGCCTCCGTCACCGGCACCGGGGCGGAGGTCACCGTCCCCCTGCTGTTCCGGTGGATGGCCCTGGAGGACCGGATGGTCTCCCTGGCCGATCGGGTGACCCTGGGGGACCGGCGGGAGGAGGAAGAAGAGCGCCCCTCAGTGATTCTCCGGGCGGTGCGGGCAGGGGAGACCCTGTGGGATGTGGCCAAGGCGTGCCTGTCCACCGACAGCGAGATCATGGAGGCCAGTGCCCTCACCTCCGAGGAGCTCTACCCCGGGCAGATGCTGCTGATCCCCGGAAAACGGTAACAGAAAACCGGCACACCCCCGGAAAAAAGGGGGTGTGCCGGTTTTTAGTTGGGGTACTGTGTGGTGGGGGGCAGGCAGGTGTGATCCTTGCAGACGTAATAGGTGGTTTTCCCATCCCGCAGGGCGTACTCTCCCTGGGGACCCGGCAGAATCTTCACCACGGCGTCCAGGGGGAAGGGCCAGGGCTGGCCCGGTGGGGTCTGACCGGGAGCCAGAACCACGGTGATCTCCTCCGGGGGATGGGTGCGGGCCAGCAGGGCCAGCAGATACACCGGGTAAGCGGTGGGATAGGCCGCCGCCTGCCCGGCCAGGAAGGCCAGCTGTTCCTGGGCGGCCTGGTCCCAGGTTTCCTCCCCGGTGAGCTGGGCCAGACGAACCAGCACATAGCCCAGCATGGTGTTGCCGCTGGGCAGGGCCCCGTCGGCGGTCTCCTTGGGGCGGAGCAGCAGGGGCTGGCTGTCCTTGGCGGCCAGATAGAACCCGCCGCGCCCTTTATCGGGAAAGTCCGCCAGCACCCGGCGGCAGAGTGCCTGGGCCTGGTCTACATATCGCTGTTCTAACGTAGCCTCGTAGAGGCGGAGCAGGCCGAAGGACAGAAAGACGTAGTCCTCCAGAAAAGCCTTGGGTCCGGTCTGCTCTGCCAGGCTGGCGGCGAAGAGGTCCTCGCCCCGCCGGTGGACCCGGTCCAGGTAGGCCAGGGCCCCCTTGGCCCCTTCCAGATAGCGTTCCTGGCCGCTGACCCGGTAGAGGGTGGCCAAAGCGGCGATCATCAGTCCGTTCCAGCCGGTGAGCACCTTGTCGTCCCGGGCCAGGGAGCATCGCTTTTCCCGGTAAGCCCGCAGCAGGGGCAGGGCCTCCTCGCAGTCCTCCGGGGCGGACAGGCCCTGGAGCAGGTTGGGGATGTTCTTCCCCAGGAAGTTCCCCTCGGGGGTGATGTGGTAGCACCGGTTGAATTTTTCCCCCAGCTCCTCGCCCAGCACCGACAGGACCTCCGCCGGGGTGAGGGTGTAGTACCGCCCTTCCTCCCCGCCGCTGTCCGCGTCCTGGGCTCCGGCAAAGGCCCCGCCGGGCAGGCGCAGGTCCCGGAGCACATAGTCCGCCGTCCGCTGGGCCACCTGGAGGTACAGGCCCCGGCGGGTCACCTGGTAGGCCTTGCAGTAGGCCAGGGTCAGCAGGGCGTTGTCATAGAGCATTTTTTCAAAGTGGGGAACCAGAAACTGCCGGTCGGTGGAGTACCGGGCAAAGCCCCCGCCCACATGGTCGAAGATGCCCCCCAGGTAGAGCTGCTCCAGGGTCTTTTCCGCCATGGCCAGGGCGGGCTTGTCCCCGGTTTTCTCCCCGTAGGCCAGGAGAAACACCAGGCTGTGGCCCATGGGAAACTTGGGGGCGGAGCCGAAGCCCCCCCAGACAGGGTCGAAGGAGGCCCGCCACTGGTCCAGGGCTTTTTTCAGCAGCCCGGCGTTCGGCTCTGCCGGCGGCGGGGCCTCCGCCTGGAGGTGGGCCAGCACCTGCTCCCCCTGGGCCATGAGCCGGTCCCGGTCGGTCTGCCAGGCCCGGCGGATGGCGGGCAGCAGCTGGAGCAGCCCCGGCAGGCCCTGGCGGCTGTCCTTGGGAAAGTAGGTACCGGCAAAGAAGGGAACCTGGTCCGGGGTGAGAAAGACGGTGGTGGGCCAGCCGCCGCTCCCGGTGAAGGCCTGGCAGATGGACATGCTCAGGCTGTCAATGTCCGGCCGTTCCTCCCGGTCCACCTTGATGGAGATGAAGCCCTCGTTGAGAAGCTCCGCCACCTCCGGGTCCTGAAAGCTCTCCCGGGCCATCACATGGCACCAGTGGCAGGTGCTGTAGCCCACGCTGAGAAAGATGGGCTTGTCCTCCTCCCTGGCCCGTTGGAAGGCCTCCTGACACCAGGGGTACCAGTCCACCGGGTTGTCTCCGTGCTGGCGGAGATAGGGGCTGGTCTGGTCCTGGAGATGATTGGCCATAGCATGACCTCCTTTTTCCTCGTGTTTCCTCTAGTATGTGAAGAAAGCCGCCGCAATATTGAACTGCGGCGGCTTTTCTGTGGGATTAGTCGGTGGTCAGCACCTTTTTCAGTCTGGCAAAGCGGGGGAGAGAGCTTTCCTGGGGCCGGGAGAGCTCTCCCTGGATGAGGGGGAGGGCGTAGTCCACAAAGCCCTGCTGGATGCCGTTGCCGGCCTCGTTGATCCAGTCCCGGGGGACCTTCCGCTCGGTGTTGGCGGCCTGGGTCAGGGGCACCAGCTTGGTCTTGCAGTGGTAGCCGCTCTCGTTCCGGATGCAGTCCAGGCCCACCATGTGGTCGGTGGTGCCGGAGACGGCGGCCTCCACGGCGGCCTTGCCCACCAGATAGGCCTCCTGCACGTCGGTGGCGGAGGCCAGGTGGGCCCCGCACCGCTGGAGCAGGGAGAGCTCAATGCCACGGACCTTCACGCCCATCCGCTGCTTGATCACGTCCGCCAGCATCACCGCCAGACCGCCCAGCTGGGCGTGGCCGAAGCCGTCGGTGGCGGAGGTCTTGGCCTCGGAGACGAAGGTGCCGTCGGCGTAGTGGATGCCCTCGGACACCGCCACCAGGCAGTTGCCGGTGGCCTCGTAGATGCGCTTTACGTCGGCAACGAAGGCGTCCATGTCGAAGTCCACTTCCGGCAGATACACCAGGTCGGGACCGGAGCCTGCCCAGCTGGCCAGACCCGCAGCCCCCGCCAGCCAGCCGGCGTGGCGGCCCATGATCTCCACGATGACCACGGTGCCGGTGTCGTACACCCGGGCGTCCTGGTACAGCTCCATGCAGGAGGTGGCGATGTACTTGGCGGCGCTGCCGTAGCCGGGGCAGTGGTCGGTGCCGCTCAGGTCGTTGTCAATGGTCTTGGGCACGCCCATGATGTTGCAGGGGTAGCCCACCCGCTGCATGTACTTGCTGATCTTGTTGCAGGTGTCCATGGAGTCGTTGCCGCCGTTGTAGAAGAAGTAGCGCACGTCGTATTTTTTGAAGATTTCCAGAATCCGCTTGTAGTCGGTGTCGTCCACGTCCGGGTCAGCCAGCTTGTACCGGCAGGAGCCCAGGGCGGAGGAGGGGGTGAACTGGAGCAGGTCCAGCTCCTTGGGGTCCTCCTGGCTCATGTCGTAGAGCTTGTCGGCCAGCACGCCCTTGATGCCGTGGGCGGCTCCCAGGACCCGGGTGATCTGGGGGGAGGCCAGGGCGGTCTGGATGACGCCCTGGGCGCTGGCGTTAATCACAGAAGTGGGCCCGCCGGACTGGCCGATGATGCAGGCGCCTTTTAAATTTTCCATAGAGGGTTCCTCCATTGTCTTTTTAGTAGGATGATTTATTGTATCATATTACAAGCATACTTGCAATTATCAATGATTGTTGGTAAAATGATTTATCCGGGATCATTGGGATACCGGCTTTTTTGAAAATAACGCGCCCCCGGGCGCATGGAGGGTTATCATTATGCCGTTAGTAACTACCACTGAAATGTTCCGGAAGGCTTACGAGGGCGGCTACGCCATCGGCGCCTTCAACGTCAACAACATGGAGATCGTCCAGGGCATCACCGAGGCTGCCATGGAGGCCAAGTCTCCCATCATCCTGCAGGTTTCCGCCGGCGCCCGGAAGTATGCCAAGCACGGCTACCTCATGAAGCTGGTGGAGGCCGCCGTGGCCGACACCGGTCTGCCCATCGCCCTGCACCTGGATCACGGAGAGGATTTTGAAATCTGCAAGGCCTGCATCGACGGGGGCTTTACCTCCGTCATGATCGACGGCTCCAAGCACGACTTCCAGGATAACATCGCCCTCACCCGCCAGGTGGTGGAGTATGCCCACGCCCACGGCGTGGTGGTGGAAGGGGAGCTGGGCCGCCTGGCCGGCATCGAGGACGACGTGAACGTCTCCGCCGAGGACTCCTCCTACACCAACCCCGAGCAGGTGGAGGAATTTGTCCGGGCCACCGGGGTGGACAGCCTGGCCATCGCCATCGGCACCAGCCACGGCGCCTTTAAGTTCAAGCCCGGCACCAAGCCTCAGCTGCGCTTTGACATCCTGGAGGAGGTCTCCCGCCGCCTGCCCGGCTTCCCCATCGTCCTCCACGGGGCCTCTTCCGTCATCCCCCAGTATGTGGACATCATCAACGCAAACGGCGGCCAGCTGAAGGACGCCATCGGCGTGCCCGAGGATCAGCTCCGCCAGGCCGCCAGAATGGCCGTGTGCAAAATCAACATCGACTCCGACCTGCGCCTGGCCATGACCGCCGGGGTCCGCCAGCAGCTGGTGGCAGACCCGGCCAACTTCGACCCCAGAAGCTATCTGAAAGTGGGCCGTCAGTACGTGAAGGATCTGGTGAAGGACAAGATCGTGAACGTGCTGGGCTCCGACAACAAGATTTGAGTCCCCGGATTTTCAGACAGAGAACGCCCAAAACCCCAGCCGGTGGGGCGCATAACCGGCGAGAAAACGGCACAGCTTAAGCTGTGCCGTTTTTTTCTATATATGGAAGGATTTGATACCATGGGAACCCGTCCCATCCTCAAAAACAAGCTGTATCTCTATCTCACGGAGTTTTTTGCCGGCGTCTCGGTGATGGCGGTGGAGCTGGGCGCCAGCCGTCTGCTGGCCCCCTATTTCAGCTCCTCCCAGATCGTCTGGACCATCATCATCGGCACCATCATGATCGCCATGGCCCTGGGCAACCTCTGGGGCGGCCGGATGGCGGACAAGGACCCCAACACCGACCGGCTCTACCGGCGGCTGCTCATCGCCGCCGTGTGGATTGCTGCCATCCCGGTGCTGGGCAAATATGTGATTCTGGGCATCTCCGGCCTGCTGGTGCTCACCGTGAGCACCAACTTTCTCATCATCGCCGCCTTCTGCGCCTGCGTGGTGATCTTCGTCTTTCCCCTTTTCCTGCTGGGTACCGTCACCCCCTGTCTGGTGAAGTACACCGTGGACAGCCTGAGCGACAGCGGCCGCACCGTGGGCAACCTGGGGGCCTGCAACACCATCGGCAGCATCCTGGGCACCTTCCTGCCCACCTTCGTCACCATCCCCGCGGTGGGCACCGCCGTCACCTTCCTGCTGTTTTCCGGCATTCTGCTGGTTATCGGCCTGGTCTACTTCCTCAGCGCCAAAACCAGGCTCAAAACCTGCCTGGTGTCCCTGGTGCTCTTCGTCCTGTGCGCCGTGCTGGGCAGCGGCGGGAGCTTCGCCTTCTGGGAGAAGGACCTGACCTATGAGGGGGAGTCGGTGTACAACTACCTGCAGGTGAAGGAGACCGAACGCCGGGTGATCCTCTCCACCAACGTGCTCTTCGGGGTCCAGTCGGTGATGATGAAGGACGACGGCCTCACCGGCATGTACTATGACTACGCCCTGGCTGCCCCTGTCATGGCGGACCTTGGGGAAAAGACCGCCCCCCAGATCCTGATCCTGGGCAACGGCACCGGGACCTATGCCCGCCAGTGCACCACCTACTTTCCCCAGGCCCGGATAGAGGGGGTGGAGATCGACAGCAAGATCACGGATCTTGCCTATGAATACTTCGACATGCCCGAATCCGTGGATGTAACCACCTACGACGGCCGGGCTTACCTCCAGGCGGTGGACAAAAAGTACGACGTGATCCTGGTGGACGCCTACCAGGACATCACCATCCCCTTCCAGATGTCCTCCACGGAGTTTTTCACCCTCGTGCGGGACCACCTGGCCCCCGGCGGGGTGATGGTGGTGAACCTGAACATGCACTCTGACGGAGAGGGGAGCATCAACCAGGCCCTGTGCGACACCATCGCCAGCATCTTCCCCTCCGTGTGCACCGCCGACGTGCCCCGCACCACCAACCGGGAGCTGTTCGCCGCCCTGGACGGGGACCTGCCCCAGCGGCTGACGGAAAACCTGGCCCAGGTGGAAAACCAGGCGCTGGCGGAGCATCTGACTTCCGTGGCGGAAGCCCTCACCCCCTACACCGGCGGGGAGCATATCCTCACCGATGACCAGGCCCCCGTGGAGGTTCTGGGCATGCGGGCCATTGACGGGATCATCCAGGAAGAGTTAGAATACTACCAGGATGTGTTCCGGGAGGAGGGCCTTTCGGGACTGCTGAAGCAATTCTGACGAGCAAGGAGGGCGCGCCATGCTGCACATCGTCACAGGCCGGGCCGGCTGCGGCAAGACGGCGGAGGTGTTCCGGCGGATGAAGGAGGCGGGGAAGGACCGCTTCCAGATCCTTCTGGTGCCGGAGCAGGCCTCCTTTGAAACCGAGGGCCGCTTCTGCCGGGAGAACGGAAACCAGGCGGGGCTGTATGGGGAGGTGCTCTCCTTCACCCGGCTGGAAAACCGGGTTCTCTCCCTGGCCGGGGGCGGCGCCCAGCCGGTGCTGGACGAGGGGGGCCGCCTGCTGGTGATGTACGCGGCCTTAAAATCCGTGAGCGGAAACCTGACCGTGTACGCCATGCCATCCCGGAAGCCGGAGTTTCTCTCCAGCCTGCTGACCACCATGGACGAGCTGAAAAGCTGCTGCGTCACCGGGGCCCAGCTGACCCAGGTGGGGGAGGAGACCGAAGGGCTGGACGGGGAAAAGCTCCGGGATCTGGGCCTCATCTTCGGGGCCTACGAGGCCATGACCGCCCGGGGCAGCCTGGACCCCCGGGACAGGCTCACCCGCCTGGCGGAGAAGCTGAAAACCTATCCCTTCTTCCGGGAGAAGGACGTGTACCTGGACGGCTTTACCGACTTTACCCCCCAGCAGGGGCTGGTGCTGGAGCAGCTGCTCCGCCAGGCCCATTCCGTCACCGTCACCCTCACCTGGGGGGACGGGGAAGGGGAGGAGGAGGTCTTTGCCCCGGCCCACAAGACGGAAACCTGGCTGCGCCGTTTAGCGGCCAAAGCAAACTGCCCGGTGCGCCGGGAGGACCTGCCCTTGAGGGAAGGGGTCCGCACCCCGCCCCTGGCCTATCTGGAGCAAAATCTTTTTGCCCGTCCCCGGGTCCCCTATTCGGGGGAGTGGGACGGGAGTGTTTTCCTGGGCCGCCTGGCCACCCCCCGGGAGGAGGTCCGCTGGGCCGCCGGGGAGATCCGCCGGCTGGTCCAGTCGGGGCGGTTCCGGTACCGGGACATCGCCGTCACCGCCCGGTCCATGGACCGGTACTGGGAGCATATGGAGGGCATCTTTGCCCAGTATGACATCCCCGTGTTCCAGTCGGACCGGACGGACATTCTCCAAAAGCCCATCTTCACCCTTATCACCGCCGCTATGGACGCGGTGCGGGGGGGCTATGCCTACGAGGATATGTTCCGGTATCTGAAAACCGGCCTGGCGGGCCTCACCCCCCAGGCGTGTGACAAGCTGGAAAACTACGTCCTCACCTGGGACCTGTGGGGCAGCCGGTGGACCAAGCCCTGGACCCAGCACCCCGGGGGCTATCACCAGACCTTCACGGAACAGGACGAACAGGACCTGGAGGAACTGAACGCCCTGCGCCTGCGGGTGATCCAGCCCCTGGAGACGTTCAAGAAAAAATCCAAGCATACCATAGGGGAGCAAGTACTTGCCCTTTACAGCTTTCTGGAGGAAATCCAGGCCCCGGAGGCCCTGGAGACCCGCACCGCCCGCCTGCTGGAGCAGGGGGAGCCGGAGCTGGCCCGCCAGTACAGCCAGCTGTGGGAGATCTTCTGCGGCGCCCTGGAGCAGTGCACCGCCCTGCTGGGGGACCAGGAGGCGGAGTTTTCCGAGTTTTCCCGGCTGCTGAAGCTGCTGCTGTCCCGGTACTCCGTGGGCACCATCCCCGCCTCCCTGGACCGGGTGGCGGCGGGAGACGCCCAGCGGCTGTCCAACCGGGCCTGCAAGGTGCTGATTTTCCTGGGGGCCGACGACGGCTCCATCCCCCAGGTGACTCCCGGCCAGGGGCTGCTCACCGACCGGGACCGGGAACTGCTGGAGGACTACGGCCTGGAGCTGGCCCCCCAGGTGGAGGAAAAGCTCAGCCGGGAGAACACCATTGTCTACACCGCCTGCGCCCAGCCCACAGAAAAGCTCTGCGTCACCTGGCCCGCCGGCGGGGAGAGCGGGGGAGAGTACCGGCCCTCCTTCCTGGTGGAGACTTTAGCAGCGCTGTTCCCCCAGGCCCAGGGTCCCTGCGTCATGGCCGACTCTCCCGACCGCCTGCGCACCCTGGCCGCCCGATCCCCCGAGGCCCGGGAAGAGCTGGAGACAGACCCCGCCTACGCTGCCTGCTTCCGGCGGCTGGACCGGGCCGCCCGGTGGGAGCGGGGCAGGCTCTCTTCCCAGGCGGTGCAGTCCCTCTACGGGGAGAAGGTGGCCATGTCCGCCTCCCGGATGGACCAGTATAAATCCTGCCACTTTGCCTACTTCCTCCGGTACGGCCTGGGGGCCAAGGACCGCCGCCCGGCCGGGTTCCACGCCCCGGAGTACGGTACCTTCGTCCACTTTGTCCTGGAGCATGTGCTCCGGGGGGTCCGGGACAAGGGGGGCATCGAGGCCTGCTCTGACCAGGACGTGAAGGACCTGACCAGAATAGCTGTAAAGGAGTATATCTTTACAGAACTTGGGGGCATGGAGCACCAGACGCCCCGGTTCCAGTACCTCTTCCGCCGCCTCCAGCGAAACGTCCAGGCGGTGGTGGACAACGTGATTGATGAGCTGCGGTCCTCGGACTTCCAGCCCATCTGCTTTGAGCTGGGCTTCGGCCCCGGCAAGGACCTGCCCCCGGTGGAGGTGAAGGCAGGGGGCGTCACCCTGCGCATCTCCGGCTTTGTGGACCGGGTGGACGGCTGGGTGAAGGACGGCCGCCTCTACCTGCGGGTGGTGGACTACAAGACCGGCCGGAAATCCTTTGATCTCACAGAAATCTGGAACGGCTTGGGCTTGCAGATGCTTCTCTACCTCTTCGCCCTGGAGGAGAAGGGGGAAAAGCGCTTCGGAACCCAGCCGGTTCCGGCGGGGGTGCTCTACCTGCCCGCCCGGGAGGCCATGATCTCCGGCAGCCGGGACATGGACGAGGACGCCCGGCGAACCCTCATGGACAAGGAGCTGGTCCGCCGGGGGCTGGTGTTGGACGACGAGGCCGTGCTGGACGCCATGGAGCACCAGGAGGGCACCCTGCGGTTCCTCCCCCTGCGGGTGAGCGCCCGGACGGGGAAGATCACCGGGGACGCCCTGGTGAGCGCGGAGAAGCTGGGGCGGCTCAAGGGCCACACCCAGGCCATTCTCCAGCAGATCTGCCGGGAGATTGCCTCGGGCAACATCGACGCCGACCCCTTCTGGCGGGGGCCGTCCAAGAACGCCTGCCAGTACTGCGAGTACTACCGGGCCTGCCAGTTTGAGGAAAAGACCGACCGGCGGCGGTGGATTCCGTCGGTGAAAAACAGCGACTTCTGGGACTGGCTGGCCCAGAAGGAGGAAGGAGGGACGGACCATGGCAGTCAGGCGCACACCTGAGCAGGAGGCGGTGGTGAAAAACCGGGGCGGCGGCCTGCTGGTCTCCGCCGCGGCGGGCTCCGGCAAGACCCGGGTGTTGGTGGAGCGGCTGCTGGACCGCATCCTCACCGAGGGGAAGAACGTGGATCAGTTCCTTATCATCACCTTTACCCGGGCGGCAGCGGAGGAGCTGCGGGCCAGAATCGCCAAAGAGATCGCTGAGACCCTCTCCGGCCAGCCGGACAACGCCCATCTCCGCCGTCAGACCGCCCTTCTCTATAAGGCTCAGATTTCCACCATCCACGCCTTCTGCACGGTGCTGCTCCGCCAGTGGGGGCATCTGCTGGACCTGCCGGCGGACTTTACCCTCTGCGAGGATGAGGAGGCCCAGGTCCTCATGGCCCGCACCCTGGACCAGGTGCTGGAGGCCCGGTACGAGACCATCGACCCAGAGGGGGACTTTGCCAAGCTGCTGGACGTGCTGGCCGCCGGCCGGGACGACAGCCGCCTGGTGGAGATCACCCTGGACGTGTACGGCAAGATCCAGAGCTACCCCGACCCCAACGCATGGCTGGAGGAGCAGCGGGCGGCCCTGGACCTCACCGGCATTTCCGACGTGGGCCAGACCCCCTGGGGGGCCCTGCTCCTCCGGGAGGCTGCCCAGACCGCCGGGTACTGGGCCGGGCAGATGGACAAAGCCTGCCGTTTGGCTGCCCAGGACCCGGTGCTGGAAAAAGCCTATGGGGACAGCCTGGCCGCCACCTGCGGGGACCTGCACGCCTTTGCCCGGGCCGCTGAGCGAAGCTGGGACGAAGCCGCCCGGTGCACCATCTCCTTCCCCCGGCTGAAGGGGGCCAAGGGGGTGGAGAGCGTAACCGCCCAGGACCAGATCAAGGCCATCCGCACCCGGTGCAAAAAGGCTGTTGAAGAGCTGGAAAAGCAGTTCGGCAGCACCAGCGAGAGCCTGCTGGCCGACATGGCGCTGGTCCGCCCCGCCATGAACGGTCTCATCACTCTGGTGGAGGACTTCTCCCGGGCCTATGACCAGGCGAAACGGGAGAAGTCCCTTCTGGATTTCTCCGACCTGGAGCACTGCGCTGTCCGCCTGCTGGTGGACGAAAAAGGGGAGCCCACTGACCTGGCCCGCCAGTGGGGGAGCCAGTATACGGAAATCATGGTGGACGAGTACCAGGACACCAACCAGGTCCAGAACACCATCTTCCGGGCCTTGTCCGACGCGGGGAGAAATCTCTTCATGGTGGGGGATGTGAAGCAGTCTATTTACCGCTTCCGCCTGGCCGATCCCACTATTTTCCTTGACAAGTATAGAACCTTTACACCCTGGACCGAGGCGAAGGAGGGGGAGGACCGGAAAATCATCCTCTCCAAAAACTTCCGCTCCCGCCCCCAGGTGCTGGAGGCAGCCAACGACCTGTTCCGGACCATCATGTCCCGGGACCTGGGGGAGATGGACTATACCGACGACCAGGCCCTCTACCCCGGGGGCGCCTTCCCGGAGGGGGAGGGGTACGAGACCGAGCTGCATGTGCTGGACTTCAGCCAGGACCCGGCCCTCACCCAGGACCGGCAGAGCAAGCACTACTTAGAGGCCCGGTTTGTGGCCAAAGAGATCGCTACCTTATTAAAAAGAGAGTTTCCCGTCTCCGACGGGGAGGGGGGCACCCGCCCCCTTCAGCCGGACGACATTGCCATCCTCCTGCGCTCCCCCGGCCCGGTGCGGAACTTCTATGCCCTGGCCCTGGAGGAGCAGGGGGTGGGCTGGTCCGCGGAGGAGGGGAACGACTTCTTCCAGACCACGGAAATCTCCGTGGCTCTGTCCTGGCTGCAAATCATCGACAACCCCAGGCAGGATATTCCCCTGCTGGCGGTGCTGCGCTCCCCTGTCTGTTCCTTCACCGGGGACCGGCTGGCGGAAATCCGCGGGGCGGCGGAGGGAGATTTCTATACCGCCCTCTGCGCCGCCGCTGACCAGGGCGGGGAGGACTGCCGGGCCTTTCTGGCGGATCTGGAGGCTCTGCGCTTCGGCGCGGGGGAAAAGAGCAGCCACCAGTTGCTGTGGGACCTGTACCGGCGCACCGACCTGTTGGAGATTTTCTCCGCCATGCCCGGGGGAGAAAAGCGCCGGGAAAACCTGCTGGCCTTTTACGAGCTGGCCCGCCGGTTCGAGGGGGCGGGGCACAAGGGTCTCTTCGGCTTCCTGCTCCACCTGGACCGGGTCCAGGAGAGCGGCGGCCTGCGTTTTGCCGCTGCCCCCGCCAAGGAACAGGCTGGGGTGAAGATTTTAAGCATTCACCGGTCCAAGGGCCTGGAGTACCCGGTGGTCTTTCTCTGCGGCCTGGGACGGCGGTTTAACTACGGGGACATTCAGAAGCCGGTCCTCTTCCACCCCAGGCTGGGTCTGGGCCCCAAGGGGCTGGACCGGGAGACCATGGTGGAGTTCTCTACTCTGGCCCGCACGGGGGTGGCTCTGGCCCTGAAAAAAGAGATGCTGGCGGAGGAGATGCGCCTGCTCTATGTGGCCATGACCCGGGCCAAGGAAAAGCTGGTCATGACCCACACCCTGGCCTACGGCCCTTCGGACCTGAAGGGCCTGGGGGAGAGCGCCTCCTTCCCGGCCGATCCCCGGGTGCTGGCCTCCTGCTCCAGCGCGGGCCAGTGGATTCTCCTCACCGCCCTGGCCCGGCCAGAGGGGGAGGCCCTCCGTCAGGCGGCGGGGACCGGAGCCCAGCCGGTGCCGGGGGCAGCCTTCGGTCCGGCCTGGAAGATTCAGTACCACACCGGGGTGGTGTCGGAAGAGACCGCCCAGCGGGAGAGAACTGCCAAGGAGGATGAGCCGGTGCCGGACGCCGGAGAGCTGCTCCGGCAGCTGCGCTGGCGGTATCCCTATGAGACTGCCGCCGCCACCCCCGCCAAGGTCACCGCCACCCAGGTGGCGTCGGAGGGGGAGGAGGAGCCGGGGGTGTTCCTCCTGGCGGACAAGCAGGCCATGGAGCAGAAGCCCTTCTACCGCCCCCGGTTTGCCCAGGAAACCCTGGGCCTCACCGCTGCCCAAAAGGGCACTGCCCTGCACACGGCCATGCAGTGCGTTCGTCTGGACCGCACCGGCTCGGCGGAGGAGATTCGCCAGGAGCTGGCCCGGCTGTCAGCGGAGGGCTACCTCACCGACCAGCAGGCCCGGGCGGTGGACGTGCGGGCCATGGCCCGGTTCTTTGCCTCGGACCTGGGGCAGGAGATGCGGGAGAGCGCCAGCCTGCACCGGGAGTACCCCTTCTCCCTGCTGGCCCCTGCCCGGCGGTTCTACCCCCAGGCCCCGGAGGGGGAGGAGATCCTGCTCCAGGGGGTCATCGACTGCTGGTTCCAGCGGCTGGACGGGATTACCCTGGTGGACTTCAAAACCGACCGGGTCTCCGCCGCCGACGCTCCCCAGCGGGCAGAGCACTACCGGGGCCAGCTGGCGGCCTACACCTACGCCCTGGAGACCCTCACCGGCCAGAAGGTCACCCGGCGGATTCTTTGGTTCCTGGGTCCCGGCACCGGCGTAACCCTGGGAAAATGAAGAAAAATTTTCGCCGAAATTGCGAAAAAAACAGTTGCATTTTCTGCGGGAAAGTGGTATCATATGACATGCGCTTAATGAGACGCACTTATTTTTTGACATCAGAAAGAGGTGAACACTCATGAAGGAAGGCATCCATCCCAAGTACGAGCAGGCTACCATCAGATGTGCTTGCGGTAACGTGATCGAGACAAGATCTACCAAGAAGGACATCAGAGTAGAAGTTTGCTCCAAGTGTCACCCCTTCTTCACCGGTAAGCAGAAGATGGTGGATACTGGCGGGCGCGTCAGCCGCTTCAACAAAAAGTTCGGTTTGGAAAACTGAAAGATTTGGCTTTGGACCCGTGCCGCTTCCGGCACGGGTTTTTGCGTATCTTAAGACAGGGTTCCTGCCCGCCTTTTCTGCATATACTGGAACCGAGATTGATCAGGACAGGAGGAGTACCATGTTTCGGGAGATTGCCCCCAAGAAGCTAAACGAAAACGTATTTTCTCTCTTTGACGACCGGTGGACCCTCATCACCGCCGGCACCCAGGACCGCTGCAACACCATGACCGCCAGCTGGGGCGGCCTGGGGGTTCTGTGGCACAAGAGCGTGGCCACCATCTACGTGCGCCCCCAGCGGTACACCTTTGAATTTCTGGAGGAGCAGGACCACTTCACCCTCTCCTTCTTTGGGGATGCCTGGCGGAAGGCCCTGGCCTACTGCGGCCGGGTCAGCGGCCGGGACGAGGACAAGTTTGCCCACTGCGGCTTCCACGTGGCCATGGCGGGGGAGAACGCCCCCTACATCCAGGAGGCGGACCTGGTGCTGGTGTGCCGCAAGCTCTACTGGAACGACCTGGACCCGGCCCACATGGACCCGGCGGGTCTGGAGCACTACGAAAACCACGACTATCACCGGATGTATATCGGGGAGATCACCCAGGTTCTGGTGAAGGAATAACCATTCCCGGGAGGTTTTTATGACCGAACATCATACCGAAGAAAAACGAAACCGCGCCGTCCTGGTGGGCCTCAGCGCCAACAGCCTGCCCAGGGAGGACAACGCCACCGAGACCTCCCTGGAGGAGCTGGCTGCCCTGCTGGAGACTGCCGGGGGGGAGTGCGTGGGGATGATCCTGCAGAACCGGGACACCCCCGAGGCCCGCACCTTCATCGGGGAGGGCAAGGTGGCGGAGACCGCCGACCTGGTCAGCGCCCAGGGGGCGGACCTGGTGGTCTTTGACAACGAGCTGTCTCCCTCCCAGCAGCGGGTGCTCACCGAGGACATCGGGGTGCAGGTCATTGACCGGGCGGGGCTGATCCTGGACATTTTCGCCCAGCGGGCCCGCACCAAGGAGGGCCGCCTCCAGGTGGAGCTGGCCCAGTATAAATACCTGCTGCCCCGGCTCACCGGCATGTGGGGCCATCTGGTCCGCCAGACGGCCTCCGGCGGCAAGTCCCCCATCGGCACCCGCGGCCCCGGCGAGACCCAGCTGGAAACCGACCGGCGGCACATCCGCCGGAAGATCGCCAAGCTCACCGAGGACCTGGAGGAGGTCCGCCGCATCCGGGCGGTGCAGCGGGACCGGCGGGAGAAGAACGAGGTCCCCGTGGTGGCCATCGTGGGCTACACCAACGCGGGCAAGTCCACCCTGTTAAACGCCCTCACCGACGCGGGCATCCCCGCCCGGAACCGGCTGTTTGACACCCTGGACACCACCACCCGCACCCTGGAAATTTCCGACACCTGCACGGTGCTTATCTCTGACACCGTTGGCTTTATCCGCAAGCTCCCCCACCACCTGGTGGAGGCCTTCAAGGCCACCCTGGAGGAGCTGGCCTACGCGGACCTGATCCTGCACGTTATCGACGCCTCCAACCCCGAGTGGCGGGAGCAGGCGGAGGTGGTGGAAAAGCTCATCCGCCAGCTGGGCGCGGAAGCCACCCCCCGCATTGACGTGTTCAACAAGTCGGACATCTACGTGGGGGATATCCGCCCTCACGGGGAGGACATTGTCTCCATCTCCGCCAGGACCGGGGAGGGTCTGGACGACCTGCGGGCCATGATCGGCAAGCGGCTGGACACGGGCTTTCACCGGGTCACCCTGTCCCTGCCCTACGACAAGGGGGGCATTCTGGACATGCTCTACCGGGACGCCAAGGTGGAGAGCGTGGAGTACGGCGAGACCATCCAGGTGGTGGCCGTCTGCGCGGAAAAGACCGCCGGCCAGGTAAAGGAATACGTCATTGACGGCTGGACGCCCCCTAAGGAATTTTGGGAGGACTGAGTGACCTCTATAGAGAAAAAGGAGGACGACCCCATGGCAGAGTATTACGTTCCCGCCCGGGACAGCGAGACGGAGTTTACCGAAAAGCGCTCCCGGTTCATCGGCCACGTGTGGCGGGTGGAAACCGAGGAGGAGGCCCGGGAGAAGATTGCCCAGATGAAGAGCAAATACTATGACGCCCGGCACAACTGCTGGTGTTACCTGATCCGGGAGGGGAACATCACCCGCTACTCCGACGACGGGGAGCCCCAGGGCACCGCCGGCCAGCCCATGCTGGAGGTCTTTCGCCGGGAAGGAGTGGAGAATGTCTGCTGCGTGGTCACCCGGTACTTTGGCGGCATCCTGCTGGGCACCGGCGGTCTGCTGCGGGCCTATACCAAGTCCGCTAAGGACGCCCTCAATGAGGCGGGGATCTCCGTGGTCCGCCAGTGGGCCCAGACGGCGGTGCAGTGCCCCTACAACCTGCTGGAGCGGATGAAGCTGGAGGTGGCCGCCGCCCAGGGGGTCCTGGGGGAAATTGAGTACGGCGCCGACGTGCGGGTGAACGCCTTGCTCCCGGCGGAGAACTGGCCGGCCTATGAGGCCAGGATCACCGAGCTCACCGCCGGGCAGATCGCGGCGGAAAAGCTGGGGGAGACCTTCCAGGCCGCCCCGGCGGAACAGTAATTCACAGAAAAAAGTTAGAAATTTTTCGTTTTCGGCAGGAATTCTGCCTGCCTTTTCGTATATGAGAAACGAAGAGACATATTTTGTCCATCGAAAGGGGAGGGACCGCCCATGACCCTGCGTGAACAAACCGAGGAGCGGGAGCGTCAGACGCTTTCGCCCTTTGCGTCGCTCTCGTCGGCCTCCCAAGGCCGCCTGCGGCCCATAACGCCCTGCGAGATCCGCACCTGCTACCAGCGGGACGTGGACCGGATCGTCCACTCCAAATCCTTCCGGCGGCTCATGCACAAGACCCAGGTCTTTCTCCAGCCGGAGGGGGACCACTACCGCACCCGCATGACCCACACCCTGGAGGTGGCCCGGATCTCCCGGACCATTGCCCGGGGGCTCAGCCTCAACGAGGACCTCACCGAGGCCATCGCCCTGGGCCACGACCTGGGCCACACCCCCTTCGGCCACGCCGGGGAGCGGGTGCTCAACCAGATCATGGCAGGGGGCTTTCGCCACAATGAGCAGTCCCTGCGGGTGGTGGACCGGCTGGAAAACGGCGGCGACGGCCTGAACCTGTGCTATGAGGTCCGCCGGGGCATCCTCTGCCACACGGGGCCGGACCGGGCGGAGACCCTGGAGGGCCAGATCGTCCGCCTGGCGGACAAAATTGCCTACATCAACCACGACATTGACGATGCCATGCGGGGCGGGATCATCTACCCCCTGGACATTCCCCTGGACATCTCCCAGGTGCTGGGCTTTGACCACGGGGGGCGGATCAACACCCTGGTAAAGGATGTGATCGAGGCCAGCCAGGGGAAGAAGGAGATCTGCCAGTCTCCCGCCTGCGGCAGCGCCATGACCCGCCTGCGGAACTTTATGTTCGAGGCGGTTTACCGGAATCCCCGGGCCAAGGGGGAGGAATCCAAGGCCCAGGACATGATCGCCCGGCTGTTTGAGTACTATCAGAAGGACCCGGACAAGCTCCCCCCGGACTACCAGGACATCCGGATGCGGGAAGGAGTGGACCGGGCCGTCTGCGACTACATCGCCGGCATGACCGACAAGTACGCGGTGGAAAAATACTGCGACGCCTTTATCCCCCTGGCCTGGTCGGTGAAATAAGCCCTGTAGGGCGGGGGCTTGCTCCCGCCGCTGTTTGCGTGCCGCCCCCAGGAAGGAGGGAAAGGATATGGCGATCCCATCTGCGTTTATCGACGAGCTGGTGGCTCGAAGCGACATTGTCGATGTGGTCTCCGACTATGTTACCCTCACCCCAAAGGGGGGAAGCTACTGGGGCCTGTGCCCCTTCCACGGGGAGAAAACCGCCTCCTTCCACGTGCTGCCCGACCGGCAGCTCTACCACTGCTTCGGCTGCGGCAAGGGGGGCGGGGTGATCTCCTTTGTGATGGAGCTGGAAAACCTGCCCTATGTGGACGCCCTGCGCCTTTTGGCCAAGCGGGCGGGGATGGAGTTTCCCGAGGGGGACCTGGATGAGTCCAGCCGCCGCCGCCGGGGCCGTCTGCTGGCCCTGAACAAGGAGGCCGCCCGGTACTTCCACAGCCAGCTTTACGCCCCCCAGGGCCAGCCGGGGCTGGACTACCTGCGGGGCCGGGGCCTGTCCAAGGGGATCATGACCCGCTTCGGCCTGGGGTACGCCCCGGAGGGGTGGGACGGCCTCATCAAGGCCATGGCCCAAAAGGGTTATGACAAGCGGGACCTGCTGGACGCGGGTCTTGCGGTGAGCAACCAGAAGGGGGGCATTTACGACCGGTTCCGGAACCGGGTGATGTTCCCCATCATCGACCTGCGGGGAGACGTGATCGGCTTCGGCGGCCGGGTGCTGGGGGACGGCACCCCCAAGTACTTAAACTCCCCGGACACCCCCGTGTTCAACAAAAGCCGCAACCTCTTTGCCCTGAACCTGGCCAAGACCACCAAGATGGGCCGGATCGTTCTCACGGAAGGGTATATGGACACCATTTCCCTCTACCAGGCGGGGTTTGACTGCGCCGTGGCCAGCCTGGGCACCGCCCTCACCGCCGACCACGCCAAGCTCCTGTCCCGGTTTACCAAAGAGGTGGTCATCTGTTACGACGCCGACACAGCGGGGATTCAGGCGGCCAACCGGGCCATCCCCCTGCTGGAAAAGACCGGCCTGAAGGTCCGGGTGCTCCGGGTCACCGGCGCCAAGGACCCCGACGAGTTTATTCGCACCTACGGGCGGGACGCCTTCGCCCGGCTGCTGGACCAGTCGGAAAACTATGTGGATTATAACCTCCGCCAGCTTCAGAGCAAGTATGATCTGTCGGACCCCGTCCAGAAGACCGAGTTTGCCCGGGCCGCGGCGGAGATGCTCTCTGCGCTGGACAGCCCCGTGGAGCGGGAGGTCTATGCCGGGCAGCTGTCCGAGCTCACCGGCGTGGGCAAAGCTGCCCTGCTCCAGGAGATTCAGCGGGCCTGGAACCAGCGCCTGCGGGGGGCGAAAAAGAAGCAGACCCGCCGGGACATGACCCCGGTGGCCCAGGTTCAGCCCAGAGCCCGGCAGCTGCGGTACAGTGATCCCCGCTCCGCCCGGGCGGAGGAAGGGGTGATCCGGCTGCTGATGCTGGACCCCGCCCTGGCCCGGGAGACCGCCGGGCTGGAGCCCGAGCATTTTTCCTCCCCGGTTCTGGGGAAGATTTACCAGGTTCTTCGCGGCCGTCTCCAGGCGGGACGGCCCCTCCAGCTGGGTATGCTGGAGGGAGAGCTGGAGCGGGAGGAGGCCGAGCTGCTGGCCGAAATCCTCCGCCAGCCGGAGGCCCTGGAAAACGGAACCAACGCCATGGCCGATTACCGCGCCATGATTGACACCCAGCGGGCCAAGCGGGAGGACACCGGCGAGGACGCCCTCTTAGCCGCCCGGGACAGTTACCGAAAAAAGAAAAGTTTATGACGTGTATAGGAGATGGATGCCATGAGCGAAAAGAAAGCACCGGACAACAAGCGGGATAAGGAAAAGATGCTCCACGTGACCGAGGAGCAGATCCAGGCCGGCAAGGCAGAAATTATGAAGATCGTGGCCGGCGCAAGCGGCGCGGAAAAGCTGGCGGACCTGCTGGAAAAGGGAAAGAAAAAGGGTCGCCTGTCCTCCAACGAGCTCATGGACGTTCTGGAGGAGATCGCTCTGGACTCCGAGCAGATGGACAAGATCTACGACGTGCTGGAAAACCTGGGCATTGACACCACCGGGGAGGACTACCTGCCCGAGATCAGCGCCGACGCCATGCCCCCCATTGAGGAGATCGAGGAGATCCCTGAGGAGGAGATCGTGGACCCCAACACCCTGGTGGACTCCTTCGGCATTGACGACCCTGTGCGGATGTACCTGAAGGAGATCGGCAAGGTGGACCTGCTCACCAGCGAGCAGGAGGTGGCCCTGGCCCAGGCCATGGTGGCCGGCCAGGAGGCCAAGGCCCAGCTGGAGGAGATGGAGAAGGACGGCATTGAGCTGTCCCCCGAGGACCGGAAGGCCATCGAGTCCGTGGTGAAGGCCGGCGAGCGGGCCAAGCAGAACCTGGCGGAGGCCAACCTCCGTCTGGTGGTCTCCATCGCCAAGCGGTATGTGGGCCGGGGGATGCTCTTCCTGGACCTGATCCAGGAGGGCAACTTAGGCCTTATCAAGGCCGTGGAGAAGTTCGACTACACCAAGGGCTACAAGTTCTCCACCTACGCCACCTGGTGGATTCGCCAGGCCATCACCCGGGCCATCGCCGACCAGGCCCGCACCATCCGCATCCCCGTCCATATGGTGGAGACCATCAACAAGGTCATCCGGGTGTCCCGTCAGCTCCTCCAGGAGCTGGGCCACGACCCCACCCCCGAGGAGATCTCCGAGGAGATGAACATGCCGGTGGACAAGGTCCGGGAGATCCTGAAGATCGCCCAGGAGCCGGTGAGCCTGGAGACCCCCATCGGCGAGGAGGAGGACTCCCACCTGGGAGACTTCATCCCCGACGAGGACGCCTCCGAGCCCTCTGAGGCCGCCTCCTTCACCCTGTTGAAGGAGCAGCTGGTGGAGGTGCTCAGCACCCTCACCCCCAGAGAGGAGAAGGTGCTGAAGCTCCGCTTCGGCATTGAGGACGGCCGCACCCGCACCCTGGAAGAGGTGGGCAAGGAGTTCAACGTCACCCGGGAGCGTATCCGCCAGATCGAGGCAAAGGCTCTGCGGAAGCTCCGCCACCCCAGCCGCTCCAAGAAGCTGAAGGATTTCCTGAACTAAAGAGACATGACCCTGACACTGCTCCACTTTCTCATTGTGTGCCCGCTGGTGTTTCTGGGGGGCTTTGTGGATGCAGTGGCTGGCGGAGGGGGCCTCATTTCCCTGCCCGCCTATCTCATCGCCGGCATCCCTGTCCATATGTCCATCGCCACCAACAAGCTCAGCTCCTCCATGGGCACCACCCTCACCACCGTCCGCTATGCCCGGCGGGGGTTCATCCCCTGGCGGCAGGCGGCCCTGTGCGTGGCGCTGGCCTTTGTGGGGTCCTCCCTGGGGGCCAAGCTGGCTTTGAAGCTGGACGCGGAGGTGTTCACCCGGCTGATGCTGGTGATCCTCCCCCTGGTGGCCCTGTATGTCCTCCGGGGCAAGGCCCTCACCCAGGAGGAGCGGCCGCCCTGCTCCCCCCGGCGCACCTGGGCGGTGAGCGCCCTGGCCGCCCTGTTCATCGGGGCCTACGACGGCTTTTATGGCCCGGGCACCGGCACCTTCCTGATTCTGGCCCTCACGGCCCTGGCCCACATGGAGATCACCAGAGCCAACGGCATCACCAAGGCCATCAACCTCACCACCAACCTGGCCGCCCTGGCGGTCTTTCTGGCGGGCGGGCAGGTGATCCTGACCCTGGGCCTGGTGGCTGGCTGCTTCGGCATCCTGGGCAACTACCTGGGCACCCGCTTCTTTATCCAGGGCGGGGTGAAGTTCGTAAAGCCCCTCATTCTGGTGGTGCTGGCCATCTTTTTTGTGAAAGTTTTGTCTCAAATCTTAGGGTAACAAAGCAAGGTATGACCAACGTCATACCTTGCTTTTTTCGTGGGTGAGGCAGGGTAAAAGAGATTGCTTTCTGTTGAAATATGTTTTTTTGAAGATATTACAAATTTGCTTTACATTTTCCAAAGGCTATTGTATCATATTGACGATACAATAAACTGCGAACGCAAATTTAGCTGCCAAAGGGGGGCGCATCATGATACTTCACGTTCAGCAGCACCAGGGTCAGTGCATCATTACCATTGAGGGACGGATTGACCCGCACACCTGTCCCATCCTCCACGAAAAAACCCAGGCGCTGGACTACGACGCCATCCAGGAAATCCTCTTCGACTTCCGGGATGTGGTGTATATCTCCGCCGCCGGCCTGCGGGAGCTGCTGGTGATCCGGAAACGGCTGGGGCCGGAGAAGGTCATGAAGATCATCCACGCCAGCGAGGCCATCTACGAGACCGTCCGCTCCGCGGGCCTGGACCACCTGCTGGACATGACCCGCCTGCCCCGGACCGAGCAGCCTCAGCACCGGTACCAGTCCTTCCAGGAGCTGCTCCAGGAGAAGATGGACCGGTGCCCCAACGCCACCTTCCTGGTGGCCGACCGCCGGTACACCTGGCGGGACATTGAGCAGACCTCCCAGATCATCGCCCGGGACCTGCAGAAGCTGGGGGTGCGCAAGGGAAGCCATGTGGCCCTGTGCGGGGCAAACTCCCCCAACTGGATCATGACCTTCTTCGCCATCCAGAAGCTGGGGGCCCTGGCCCTGCTCATCAACTACGACCTGAAGGCCAAGGAGATCGTCCAGCTGGCCCAGATCGGGGACATCACCCACTTCTGCATGGGCGACATGCCCGCGGTGAGCCAGCGGGATGCCTTTGCCGACGAGCTGGCCGGCCCGGACTCCCGTATCCGCTGGGTGTATGAGATGAGCAGCGACGTGGACTTCTCCAAGCGGTACCGGGAGTACGGGGCCCTCATGGGACAGTTCCAGGAGAAGGTGGAGGCCGACGACGCCTCCCTGGTCATCTTCAGCTCGGGCACCACCGGCAAGCCCAAGGGGGTGCTGCTGTCGGCTTACAACGTGCTCAACGCCGCCGCCGCCACCGCGGAAAACACCCACCTCACCGCCCGGGACCGGAACTGCCAGATCCTGCCCCTGTTCCATATCTTCGGCTTTACGGGCTGCCTCTTCGCCTGCGCCATCGCCGGGGCAGAGGTCCATATCCCCGCCAACATGCGCACGGAGACCATCCTCTCCCTCATTCAGCGGGAGCAGTGCACCATCCTCCACTCGGTGCCCACCATGATGCTGGCCCTGGTCCACAGCAAGGAGTTCAGCCAGGAGAAGGTGGCCTCCGTCCGGTGCAGCTTGCTGGGAGGCGCCGCCGCCACCGAGGCCCAGGTGGTGCTGCTCCGGAAAAACTTCCCCAACAACCACATCATGGCGGCCTACGGCCTGACGGAGCTGGCCATTGCAACAGAGAGCGACTACGAGGACACCCTGGAGCACGTGGCCACCACCATCGGCAAGCCCCTGAAGAACATCCAGGTCTCCGTGCGGGACATGGCCACCGGCCGGGAGTGCAAGCGGGACGGCTCGGAAACGGGAGAAATCCTGCTGAAGGGCTACAATATGATGGTCTGCTACTATAAGCTGGAGCTGGAGCGCCAGGACTTCAACGACGAGGGCTGGCTGTGCACCGGCGACCTGGGTTATATCGACGAGGACGGCTATGTCCACCTGGTGGGCCGGAAGAAGGAGATCATCATCCGGGGCGGGGAGAACATCATCCCCAACGAGATTGCCTCCGCCATCTCGGAGCACGAGGACATTGCCGACGTGAAGGTGCTGGGCCTGCCCGACCCCTTCTACGGGGAGATCGTGGCGGCGGCTGTGATCCTGAAAAACGGGGCCAGGTTCCAGGAGGAGCGGATGCGGGCCTTCCTGGCTGACCGCATTGCCCGGTACAAGATCCCCAGCCACTTCGTGGTCTACGACGCCTTCCCCTCCTTCTCCACCGGCAAGGTCAACATGCTGGAGCTGAAGAAGGACATGGTGGAAAAGACCGGGGCACACAAGTAAGCGCAAAAAACATATGCAATTCCCCAGGGCGGCACAGCCAAAAGGCTGCGCCGCCCTGTTTTGTGCAGACAAATGGATTGACTAAAACCGTCGGTTTTGTTATACTGAAGAAAACCGACGATTTTAGTCAACCGAGGAGGACGATGATGCGGGAAACAGAAAAGCACACCCTGATCGTCAATGCCGCGGCCGCTCTGTTCGCAAAGTATGGTTACAAGAAAACCACCGTGGACGAAATTGTGGCGGCGGCGGGCATTTCCAAGGGCCTGTTCTATCATTACTTCCAGAACAAGAAGCAGCTGTACCTCTACCTTTATGACCGCTATACTGCCGCTTTGAGCGAGAGTCTGAAACGGGAAGTGGACACCGGCAACCCCGACTTTTTTGACCGGCTGAAGCAGCTCTCCCATTTGCGGATCGCCTTTATCAACCAATACCCCGACCTGTGGAATTTCCTGTATACCGCCTACTATGAGCAGCACCCGGACGTGGCGCCTGAAATCAGAGAGAGAAACAACCAGCTGGTTCAGGAAAGCCATTCGGGGACCGCGTCCAACCTGGATTGGTCCAGGCTGAAGGAGGGGGTTACGCCCGACATGGCCCTGAAGGTTGTCACCTGGATGGCGGAGGGGTTTGTCCGTGAGGTCAACAGCCAGAAGGTGACGGTTGACGAAGGGGCCTATTCCGCCTTTGACCAGTACCTCGAGCTGCTGAGAACCGGGCTCTATGGTCCGGAGAAGGGAGGGTAAATATGCCGTATTTTGAGAACTTAGGGGCCAGGCTCTATTTTGAGGAAAAAGGGGAAGGGAAGGTCCTGCTTTTTCTGCATGGCGCTTCCTGGGACCTGCGCCAATGGAACAATGAAGTGGACTATTTTTCTTCTCAATATCGGGTGGTAACCATGGACGCGCGGGGCCACGGCAAGTCCTCCCTGCCGCCGGGGGAAGTCTCTCCCCAGGTGTTCTGGCAGGACGCGAAAGCGCTGCTGGATCATCTGAACATCAAAAAGGCGGCCGTATGCGGGTTGTCCCTGGGAGGACATACCGCAATCCAGCTGGCGATCCATGCCCCCGACCAGGTGGACCGCCTCATTTTAATCGGCGCGCCATGCACAAACCGGTTCAATCTCTACGAGCGGATCTGTGTGCCCATCAACCGGGCCTGCCTGAAGCTCATGCCCATGGGCTGGATTGCCTGGAGCATCGCGGCTGCTTTGGGCAGCAGCAAGGAAACCAGGGCATATATCAAAGACGTGGTGGGCTCCATGGACCATGATGGGTTTAATCGGGTGTGGAAAGCGGTGACCAGCATGGAAAGCCGTTCCGGGCTGGCAAGCATCCAATGCCCGACGCTGATTCTGATCGGCGACCATGACGCCCTGACCCGCGCGCAGCAGCCCTTCATTCATCAGTCAATCAAAGGGTCAAAGCTGGTGGTCATCCCCGGGGCCAACCACGGCACCAACCTGGACAACCCCCTCCGGGTCCGGCAGGAAATCAGCCGGTTTTTGCAGGAAGAGAAGGAACGCTGAAGAAACAAAGCGCCGGTAACCCAGGCGGAATTTCGCCCGGGTTACCGGCGCTTTTTCAAATCTGAGCCAGGTACTCCTCCAGACAGATCCCCTGGCGAGTGATGGCCCCGGCGGCCTCCCTCCCCACATAGCGGTAGTGCCAGGGCTCGTAGATGACCCCGGTGAGGTCGCTTTTCTCCGGCGGGTAGCGGAGAATGAAGCCGTACTCCCAGCAGTGGGCCATGAGCCACTGCTGCACGGGGGTGTCCGCCTGGTTCTCGTCCAGGCTCTGGTAGCTCTGGTCCACGATGTCTGCCGCCAGCCCCAGCTGGT
>JAEDJB010000036.1 GCA_016296565.1 Oscillospiraceae bacterium | reverse complement strand
CGGACATTCAGGTGTCCGGGCTGTTCGCCGCGCAGAGCGCACATATGAGCTTGCTCCGTATAGAAATGCGCCATTAGCACTGGAGTAATCGACCACTTCAGAGTTATCCGTAAGAAAGTCGTCAAAAAATATGCAGGGGTCTTTTACGAGATTATTAAGTATAGACGATATGCGTTAAAGATAATATCCTGATTGGAAATGTTTTCTGCCCTCTCATTTCGTTAATTTTTTTCTTCAGGGCTGTATTCCAATATGTCACCCGGTTGACATTGCAGGACATCACATATCGCAGCTAGTGTAGAAAATCGGATGGCACTGATATGCCCATTCTTCATCTTGGAAAGATTCACATTTGCAACGCCGACTTTCTCTGATAACTCATTCAGGCTCATTTTCCGGTCCGCCATTACGCGGTCCAGCCTTAAAACAATATGTCCCATTGTCCGCCCCCTTACAGCGTTTCATCCGATTCTTTCTGGAGCTGAACCCCATACTTGAATACAGTCACCAAACACATTGTTACGGCGAAAGCAATTAAGACACCCCACTGAATGCTGATTCCGGTGTCTCTTCCGGCAGACAGGAAAGCGGTAGACAGCGTTTCACCAATGGTGGCAAACAGCGCAACAGGAAGAAGAGAAAAACCGAATGCTCTCATCTTTTTCACAAGTTCTTCGCAGAACGGAGATTCACACTTTGCAAGCACCGCAAACAGTCTTTTCAGCATAAACAGAGCTGCGGCAGCAGAAGCAACCACCAAGGTGAGGACTATAAGAACTGACACCAAATCTGTGGAGCAATACTCGGCGGGCGATGATGTAGCTTCCATTACCTTTGTATTTCCGTCGGAATAGATTTTAGCGGAAGCATATGACTGGTCGAAAAATGACAGTTCTGTATTAAAGTCCTGATTTTCGGGTGGAGTGATTATATCACCCTTATCGCTTAATATTTCCTCGGGACTTGTGTCTCCCGTATAAGAAAAACTGTCTGCAAGAATGTACCAAAGAAAATCGAAATTCTTTTCATTCATCCTGAATTCAGCATGATTGGTAACACGAACAGTTAATGCGTCCTTTGGAAGTGTAGCCACAAAAATTGTAGCTACGCAGCTCGCCGCAGCCGCTAAGATTGCAATGACCATTAAGACGGTCATTGCAATCTTGCCCACTTTACCGAACTTGTGGAAGTTTGAAAGAGTTTTAGAATTCATAAGAACGCCTCCTACGCAAAACATAAATTATTTAACGTTTATCGTTATGTTTGCAGTATATATCGATACATACGCTTTGTCAAGAGGTTTTTAATGTTTATCGTTAATTATTTTATGTTATCTTGAGACAAAAGCGAGTCATATTACCTCACATCCCGGCGTTTCTGCCAGACCCAATCATAGCCCAGCACATCGGACAACAGCTCCACTACTTATGTCATGGTCACGCCCTCCCGGGTGATGTAGGAGTTCACTTCATTGCAGCAGTTTATCGCTCCGCACGACTTAGACTACGATGCCATTACCAAGGAGCAGTTTGTCAATATCATTGATGTTTTGAACCTGTCCAAGTACATGCAAAGCCCAATTAACCAACGTGCAAAGCGAGGCCTTGTCAGCCGCATGGAAAAGGGAACACAAATAGATAGAAAAAGCACGCCATACCCAGCCTTTGAAGCTGAATATGGTGTGCTTTTTCGTTTCGTGGACAGCCCTGTCTGGCAGATGCCTATTTCGCGTTATTTGACTAACCCTGTTTCATGCATGCCTGCCATCAAGCGGAGGTTTTTCGTGGGGGAACCTTGCTCAGCCCTTCTTTTTCAGGGATGCCTGCGCAGCGGCCAGGCGGGCGATGGGAACCCGGAAGGGGGAGCAGGAGACGTAGTTCAGGCCCACATCCTCGCAGAACTCGATGGAGGTGGGGTCGCCGCCGTGCTCGCCGCAGATGCCCAGGATCAGGTCCGGGCGGGTCTGGCGGCCAAGCTTGGCAGCCATGGAGACCAGCTTGCCCACGCCCTTCTGGTCCAGGTGGGCGAAGGGGTCGGACTCGTAGATCTTCGTGTCGTAATAGTAGCTCAGGAACTTGCCTGCGTCGTCCCGGCTGAAGCCGAAGGTCATCTGGGTCAGGTCGTTGGTGCCGAAGGAGAAGAACTGGGCCTCCTGAGCCACCTCGTCGGCGGTGAGGGCTGCCCGGGGGATCTCAATCATGGTGCCCACCAGGTACTCCAGCTCCAGGCCGGAGGCGGCGATGAGCGCGTCGGCGGTGGCGGTGACGATGTCCTTCACGTATTTCAGCTCCTTGGCCTCGCCCACCAGGGGGATCATGATCTCGGGGACCATGTGCCATTCGGGGTGTCTTTTCTGGACGTTGATGGCGGCCTGGATGACTGCGGTGGTCTGCATCTGGGCGATCTCGGGATAGGACACGGACAGGCGGCAGCCACGGTGGCCCATCATGGGGTTAAACTCGTGGAGGCTCTCGATGATGTCCTTCAGGTGCTCCACAGGCAGGTTCATTTCCTGGGCCAGCTCCAGAATGTCCTCCTCCTGGGTGGGCAGGAACTCGTGGAGAGGCGGGTCCAGGAAGCGGATGACCACGGGGCAGCCCTCCATGGCCTCGTAGATGCCCTCAAAGTCGCTCTGCTGGTAGGGCAGCAGCTTGGCCAGGGCCTTTTTCCGGGCCTCGGTGTCGTCGGAGACGATCATCTCCCGGATGGCCTTGATCCGGTCACCCTCAAAGAACATGTGCTCGGTGCGGCACAGGCCGATGCCCTCGGCGCCGAAGGCCCGGGCCTGGGCGGCGTCTCTGGGGTTGTCGGCGTTGGTGTAAACCCCCATCCGGCGGAACTGGTCGGCCCAGCCCATGAGGCGGCCGAAGTCCCCGGAGTTGGGGTTGGCGGGAATGGTGGGGATGGCCCCGGCAAAGATTTCGCCGGTGGAGCCGTTCAGGGAAATCCAGTCTCCTTCCCGGTAGGTAACGCCGGCCAGGGTAAAGGACTTGTCTGCATAGTCCACGATGATCTCGCCGCAGCCGGAGACGCAGCAGGTGCCCATGCCCCGGGCCACCACAGCCGCGTGGGAGGTCATGCCGCCCCGGACGGTGAGGATGCCCTGGGACACCTGCATGCCCTCAATGTCCTCGGGAGAGGTCTCCAGACGGACCAGAATGACCTTTTCGCCCCGCTGGGCCCACTCCTTGGCCTCCTCGGCGGTAAAGACCACCCGGCCGGCGGCAGCGCCGGGGGAGGCAGCCAGACCCTTGCCGATGACGGTGGCTTTTTTCAGGGCGTCGGGATCGAAGGTGGGGTGGAGCAGCGCGTCCAGCTGCTTGGGGTCCACCCGGAGGACAGCTTCCTCCTGGGAGATTTCGCCCTCGTCCACCAGGTCCACGGCGATCTTCAAAGCGGCGGCGGCGGTGCGCTTGCCGTTGCGGGTCTGGAGCATGTAGAGCTTGCCGTTTTCAATGGTAAACTCCATGTCCTGCATGTCTTTGTAATGCTTTTCCAGGCGGTTGGCGATCTGGACGAACTCCTCATAGACCTGGGGCATCTCCTGCTGAAGCTGGGAGATGGGGGAGGGGGTGCGCACGCCGGCCACCACGTCCTCGCCCTGGGCGTTAATCAGGTACTCGCCGAAGAGGGCCTTCTCGCCGGTGGCGGGGTTGCGGGTGAAGGCAACGCCGGTGCCGGAGCTGCTGCCGGAGTTGCCGAAGACCATGGACTGGACGTTCACGGCGGTGCCCCAGTCGTAGGGGATCTCGTTCATCCGGCGGTAGACGTTGGCCCGGGGGTTGTCCCAGGAGCGGAACACAGCCCGGACAGCCTCCATCAGCTGGGTCTTGGGGTCCTGGGGGAACTCCTCGCCCTTTTCCTGCTTGTAGAAAGCCTTGAACCGGACCACCAGGTCCTTCATGTCCTCGGTGTCCAGGTCCACGTCCAGCTTGACGCCCTTCTTTTCCTTCACGTCGTCGATGATCTCTTCAAAGCGCTTTTTGGACAGCTCCATAACCACGTCGGAGAACATCTGGATAAAGCGGCGGTAGGAGTCATAGGCGAAGCGGGGGTTGCCGGTGAACTGGGCAAAGCCCTCCACCACGGTGTCGTTGAGGCCCAGGTTCAGGATGGTGTCCATCATGCCGGGCATGGAGGCCCGGGCGCCGGAGCGGACGGAAACCAGCAGGGGGTTGGCGGGGTCGCCGAACTTCTTGCCAGTGTGCTCTTCCAGCCAGGCCAGGTTGTCCAGGATCTCCGCCTGGATCTCGGGTGCGATGGTGCGGTTGTCGTCATAGTAGCGGGTGCAGGCCTCGGTGGTGACGGTGAAGCCCTGAGGAACGGGCATTCCGGCCAGGGTCATCTCCGCCAGGTTTGCGCCCTTGCCGCCCAGCAGCTCCCGCATGTCCTTGTTGCCTTCGGTGAATTTGTACACGTATTTTGCCATAAAAACACATCCTTTTGGCGGCGCACACGGGGCCGGACCATCCTTCCATCGGTCCTGTTCCCCACCTGCGGCCAGCAAGATTTGATTCCCGGCTCTTTTTCTGGGTTTATTATACTAATTGTGCAAATAAACGCAAGGGGTTGGAGTGAAAAAGTGGAAGTTTGTTAAAATTGCTAAAAGAACACGAAAATTCCAGGGGGAGTAAAAAAATCCTCCCTTGGAAAAGGGAGGATTTTGCAGGAGAAATTTACTCGTCCTTCAGAAGGTCCCACTGCTTCTGGAACAGATCGTTGCGCCAGCGGAGCTTGGCTTCCCCCTGGCCGGGCTGGTAGTCGTAGAAGCCCGCCCCGGTCTTGACCCCGAAGCGGCCCTGGTCGGCCAGCTGGTTGAGCAGGGGGCTTACGGTTTCGGCTCCCAGGTCCTGGAAGAGGTAGTTGCTCACCGAGCGGAAAATGTCCAGCCCGCCCAGGTCCACGGTCTCCAGGGGGCCCAGGATGGAGTAGCGGAAGCCGGGGCCGTACTTCATAGCCGCGTCAATTTCCTCCGGTCCGGCGGCTCCCAGCTCCAGGATGTGCAAGGCCTCCCGGAGCACCGCGTATTGCAGCCGGTTGCCGATGATACCCAGAATGTCCTTTTTCACAATCACCGGCTTTTTTCCCAATTCTGCCGCCAGGTCATAGACCAGCTGGGCGGCTTCCTGGCCGGTTTCGTCCCCTTTGGTGATCTCCACCAGGGGGATCAGGTCCGGGGGATTCCACCAGTGCATCCCGCAGAACCGGGCGGGGTTGGTCACTGCCCGGGCAATGTCCGTCACCCGCAGGCCGGAGGTGTTGGTGGTCAGCACCGTCTCCGGGGATACCCGCAGGCACACCTGGCGGAAGAAGTCCTGCTTCACCGCCAGGTCCTCGGCGATGTTTTCCACCACGAAGTCCGCCGTGTCATAGACGGCAAAGTCCGTGGCGTATTGGATGCGCCCGGCGATCACCTCCGGGTCCTCGGTCAGGCGGCCCTGGTCCGCCAGCACGGCAAGGTCGGCCCGGATGCGGTCTTTGGCCTTGTCCAGGGAGACCTGCCGCCGGTTCCAGAGGGTAACGGTGCGGCCGCTCTGGGCGAAGATCCGAGCCAGGGTGACCCCCATGGTCCCCGCCCCGGCCACCACCGGGCGGCGAATATCAGTGTGCTGCATGATTCTGCCTCCTGTTTGTTGACGTTTTATGGAAGGGTATCATTATAGCAAGGGCCGCCGGAAAACACAAGGGGAGCGTTTGGGTATCTTTTCTCCCGGGTTTGCATGGTAAAAAACGGTTGCAATTCCTCCGGGGGTTTAGTATGCTGAAAAAAACGAGAGAAAGGGAGAATGTCCCATGAAAAAGCAATGGAAACGCATCACCAGTCTGCTGCTGACCGCGGTTTTGCTGACTGCCCTGATCCCTGGGGCGCTGGCGGCGGGAACCTACCGCTGGCCGGTTCCCTCCAGCACCAAAATCACCCAGTCCTACAGCTCCAGCCACACCGCCATTGACATCGGCGGCTCCAAGGGGGCCGATGTGGTGGCCACCAAGGCCGGCACCGTGTACTATGTTTACACCGGCTGCGTCAACAGCAGCGCCCTGTCCAGCAGCGGCAAGTCCTGCGTTGAGGCGGGGTGCAGCCCCAACTGCGGCACCTACACCAATTCCAGCGGCATCAAGACCTGCAACTGGGGCTACGGCAACGGCGTGGTCATCAAGCATTCCGACGGCAGCGGCTACTCCATGTACGCCCACCTGAATGCAGTCAGCGTGACCAAGGGCGCCACCGTGGCCCAGGGCCAAAAGATTGGCACCATGGGCAGCACCGGCAACTCCACCGGCGCCCACCTGCACTTTGAGATGGCCGGGACCATCACCATGAGCGGTACCTACTGCAAGCCCTCCAACCCCATCAACACCAGCACCATCACCTATGACTACTCCACCGGCATCCTGGGCGACGCCAGCACCACCGTTCCCAACGTGAAGTTCGCCCTGCCCACCAACTCCACCTACACCGCCAAGCAGAAGGTCACCAACACCAACGCGGTGGTGGTGAACCAGATCACCAAGCCCACCGGGGTGAAGGTTACCAAGATGGGTGTGATTCTCTACGACGCCAGCGGAACCCAGATAAAAAAGTACACCGAGAGCGTCTCTAATGTGGCCAACAGCACCACCACCTATCACTCCTGGTATGACATGAACAGCGAGGTGAAGGTCACCCTGACCCCTGGCACCACCTATAAATACCAGTTCTTCGGCGTCTTTAACGGGGTGGAGGTAAAGGGCGGCATCTACTCCTTCACCACCACCGGCACTGCTCCGGCCAAGACCTTCTCCGCAACCTTCCGGCTGAATGAGGATGGCTCCGCCGTGGCGATCCAGTCGGTCACCCAGGGCCAGGCTTACGGCGATCTGCCCACCCCTTATTCCAAGACAGGCTATACCTTCGAGGGCTGGTACACCGCTGCCTCCGGCGGCACCCAGATCACCGCCACCACCGTTTTCAACGGCTCGGCCGATATCACCCTCTATCCCCACTACACGGCAAATCCCGTGGAGACGGTCGAGGCGGTGACCATCCATTACTACAAGGACGGCAGGGAGGTCATCACCCAGACCACTGTAATCGGTTCCACCTACATCAGAGATTGCTTCATCAAGGAGGGCTACACCTTCGCGGGCTGGTACGCCTCGGAGACCGGCGGCACCCGGTACGACGGCACCACCATCACCGCCACCAGCCCCCGCACCCTGTATGCCCGGTATGAGCCCGTGGCCGCCCAGCAGTACACGGTGTACCTTTATGTAAACGGTGCGGTCCTCAAAACCCTGACCGTAACCAACGGCGGGACCTACGGCGACCTGCCCGCCCCCAGCCTGTCCGGTTACACCTTCGACGGCTGGTACACCGCCGTCACCGGCGGCACCCGGGTGACCAGCTCCACCACGGTGAATCTGACGGCCAGCCAGACCCTGTACGCCCACTTCTCTCAGACGGCGGAGAAGACGATTACCCTTCAGATCGGCAACCCCCAGATGACGGTGAACGGGGTCAGCCAGCCCATCGACCCCCAGGGTACCGTGCCCCTCATCCGGAACAACCGCACCCTGCTGCCCGTCCGGGCGGTGTTCGAGGCCATGAACGGCGTTGTGGGCTGGGACGGCGTCAACCGGATCGTCTCTCTGACGAAAGGAGAGGACACCCTGTACCTGAAGATTGACAGCACCATCGCCTGGGACAACCACGGCGCATACTACACCATGGACGTGGCCCCCACCATCATCAACAACCGGACCATGCTCCCCATCCGGTTTATCGTGGAGCACTCCGGCGGCACCGTGGGCTGGGACGACGCCACCCGGACGGTGACCATTTACGCCTGAGATTCCAATACCAACGCTTAGGAGGTCAATCAAATGGATGCAGAAGCTGCGTTCCGATATGCTCAGAGAAGCGATGTTCCTCTGATTCTGCGCTTTATCAGGGAACTGGCAGACTACGAAAAGATGCTGGACGAGGTGGTTGCCGACGAAAAGACCCTGGAGGAATGGATTTTTGACCGGCAGAAGGCCGAAGTCATCTTTGCCCTTGAAGGCCGGAAGGAGGTCGGCTTTGCCCTCTTCTTCCATAATTTTTCCACCTTCCTGGGAAGGGCCGGGATCTACCTGGAGGATCTGTATGTGCAGCC
The DNA here is from genome assembly GCA_016296565.1 of Oscillospiraceae bacterium. Taxonomy (GTDB): domain Bacteria; phylum Bacillota; class Clostridia; order Oscillospirales; family Oscillospiraceae; genus Evtepia. The sequence goes on along the minus strand of JAEDJB010000036.1, from coordinate 6,996 downwards.
GGAATACCGGGGCCAGGGATATGGAAAGGCCCTTTTGAAGAAACTGGCTGCCATCGCCGTGGAGCGGGGCTGCGGCCGCCTGGAGTGGTGGTGCCTGGACTGGAACAAGCCGAGTATTGACTTTTACCTGTCCCTGGGCGCGGAGCCCATGTCCGACTGGACCGTATACCGGATCGCAGGCGACACCCTGCAAAAGCTTGCAGAGTAACCCAAAGAAGAACCTGTACAAAAAAGCATCCTCCCCATGACTGCATGGGGAGGATGCTCTGTTTTTTGGTAGGTTTACCTGTTCTCAGGCTCCGGCGGCCAGCAGGGTTTCCAGCCGGGCGCGGATGAGCTTCATGAGCTTGCCGTTTTCGGGCATCTCCTTGTATTCGGAGGGGTCGCACAGCATGGCCAGGTCCTCCGAGAAGTAGCCCTCCTCGAACACGTCCAGCCCTGCCTGGGTCAGGCAGTCGGCGAAGCGGACCAGGTCATGATTGCCGTCCATCTCCCCCCGCTTCTTTAAAGCACCCGCCCAGGCGGCGATGGTGGCCAGGGGGTTGGAGGAGAGCTTCTCCCCCTTCTGGTGGCGGCGGTAGTGGTCGGTGATGGTGCCGTGGGCGGCCTCGTACTCAAAGTTGCCGTCGGGGCTCACCAGCACGCTGGTCATCATGGGCAGGGAGCCGGAGGCGGCGGCGATGAGGTCGCTCATCACGTCCCCGTCGTAGTTCTTGCAGGCCCAGATCATCCCGCCCTGGGAGCGGATTACCTTGGCGGCCACGTCGTCAATGAGGGCGTACCGGTAGGTAAGGCCGGCCTGTTCAAACTTCTCCTTGTATTCCTCGTCAAAGACCTTCTGGAACAGGAGCTTGAAGGTCTGGTCGTAGTCCTTGGAGATGGTGTCCTTGGTGGAGAACCACACATCCTGGCCCACCTCCAGGGCGTAGGTGAAGCAGCTGCGGGCGAAGGAGAGGATGGAGGCGTCCCGGTTGTGCATGCCCTGGATCACCCCGGGGCCCTTGAAGTCGAAAATGGTCTGGCGGGAGGTTTCCACGCCGTTCTCGTCGGTAAAGACCAGCTCCGCCTTGCCGGGGCCGGGCACCCGGTACTCCACGGCCTTGTAAATGTCGCCGTAGGCGTGGCGGGCGATGGTGATGGGCTTCTTCCAGCAGGAGACCACGGGCTTCACCCGGGAGATCAGGATGGGGGCGCGGAACACGGTGCCGTCCAGAGCCGCCCGGATGGTGGCGTTGGGGGACTTCCACATCTGCTTCAGGTTATACTCCTCCATCCGCTGGAGGTTGGGGGTGATGGTGGCGCACTTGACGCCCACGTGCAGACGCTTGATGGCCTCCGCCGCCTGGACGGTCACCTGGTCGTCGGTGGCGTCCCGGTTGGGCAGGCACAGGTCGTAGTATTCCGTGTTCAGCTCCACAAAGGGCTGGATCAGTTCTTCCTTAATCATGGCCCAGAGGATGCGGGTCATTTCGTCCCCGTCGATCTCCACGATGGGGTTGGGCATTTTGATTTTTTCCATGGGTATCACCTCGAATGACGTTTGCAGAAAACCCAACTTCCGTTACCGGGAATGGTGCGTTTGTATTCTACGGCAACGGAAGCGGGATTAAAGTTCTTTCTGATTCTCTTTCTTTCAAGAAAGAGAATTCTGCGCAGCGTAGTGGTTCATGAGGCAGCCGGTGAGCAGCAGCTCCCGCTCCTCCCCGGTGGTGTTTTTGAGATACAGGGTCAGGTCCTTCACGCCCTCGGTGGTGACCGCCTTGGCGGGGAAGGTGTCGTCCCCGTTTTCCACCTTGGCCTTCACGTCGGGCACATAGATGAAGTCCCCGGGCTGGCAGGTAAACGCATCTCCCTCTGCCAGGGTGAAGGGGAGCATACCCCAGTTGACGCAGTTGGAGCGGTACCGCTTGGTGGCAAACTCATAGCAGATGTTGGCGCAGCCCCCCAGCACCCGCTGGCAGGAAGCGGCCTGTTCCCGGGCGGAGCCGTCGCCGGGCTTGTTGGCGAAGATCACGGAGCCGATCTGGAGGGAGTCCAGGACGCTCTCGTCCAGGCCCAGCTTGCCCAGGGCGTCCTTCACCTCGGGAGTGGAGGTTCCGGCCTGGCGGGCGTTCTCCAGGGCTTGAGTAGCCTGGGCACGGGGGACATAGTCCGGGTCCCGGCGGGACAGGGCGAAGGAGGCCAGCTTCAGGGGGTTGGACCGGTAGGAGGAGGTCTCACCGGAGGGGATCAGCTCATCGGTGGTGGTGACAGGGTCCCGGAGGACGGAGGCCACCTGCATGAGCAGGTTGTCGGACAGAGCGGGGATCTTGGGCCACTCGGCGATATTGGGGCCAAACTTCAGCTGGTAGTCGGGCTGGGGCTTGCCGAAGCCGAAGTACACCCGGCGGTCATACACCCGGGAATCGAAGGTGCGCTTGCCCTGCTTGGGCTGGGTGTAGGAGACCTCCGTTGCGGGGGTGAGCACGCCGTGGTTCCGGGCGGTGGCGGCGATGGACCGGGCGTCCATGAGGACCACCCCGGACAGCTGGCCGTCGCCGGGCTTGGAGCCCTCCCGGTTGGGGAAGTTCCGGGTGGTGTGGCGGATGGACAGGCCGTTGTTGGCGGGCACGTCCCCGGCGCCGAAGCAGGGGCCGCAGAAGCAGGGCTTAAAGAGGGCGCCGGCTTCCAGCAGGGACTGCTGAATCCCGTTCTGGATGAGCTCCAGGTTTACGGGGACGGAGGGGGGATAGATGGACAGGGAGAAGTAGCCGCTGCCCACGTCGTGGCCCTCCAGAATGGCGGCGGCCTCGGCGATGTTGTCGTACATGCCGCCGGCGCAGCCTGCGATGACCCCCTGGTCCACCACCAGCTTGCCGTTTACCAGCTTGTCGGTGAGGCTAAGGTTCACCTTGCCGCCGAACTGCTCGGCAGCCTGCTTCTCCACCTCCCGGAGAATGTCCCCGGGGTTGGCGATGAGCTCCCGGATGGGATAGGCTTCGGAGGGGTGGAAGGGGAGAGCGGCCATGGGCTCCACCGTGGACAGGTCAATGGTAATCATGCTGTCATAATAGGCCCCCTCCTGGGGATGGAGGGACTCGTAAGCCTCGGGCCGGCCGTGGATGGCCAGGTACTCCTCCACTGCCCCGTCGGTCTCCCAGATGGAGGACAGGCAGGCGGTCTCGGTGGTCATCACGTCGATGCCGATGCGGTAGTCCATGGGCAGGTTCTTGATGCCGGGGCCGGCAAACTCCAGCACCTTGTTTTTCACAAAGCCGTTCTTGTACACCTCCCCGCACAGGGCGATGGCCACGTCGTGGGGGCCTACCCCCTGGGCAGGCTCGCCGGTGAGGTAGACCAGCACCACCTGGGGAGCGGCGATGTCATAGGTATTTTTCAGCAGCTGCTTGACGATCTCGGGACCGCCTTCGCCCACGCCCATGGTGCCGATGGCGCCGTAGCGGGTGTGGCTGTCGGACCCCAGGATCATCCGGCCGCAGCCGGACATCATTTCCCGGGCGTACTGGTGGATGACTGCCTGGTTGGCGGGGACGAAGTTGCCGCCGTACTTCATGGCGGCGGACAGGCCGAACACGTGGTCGTCCTCGTTGATGGTGCCGCCCACGGCGCACAGGCTGTTGTGGCAGTTGGTCATCACGTAGGGGACGGGGAACTCGGTCAGGCCGCTGGCCTTGGCGGTCTGGATAATACCCACGTAGGTGATGTCGTGGGAGATGAGACTGTCAAATTTCAGGTGGAGCTGGCCGGCTTCCTCCCGCATGCTGTGGCGGCGGAAGATCTGGTAGGCCATGGTCTTTTCCCGGTCGGCGGGAGAGACCAGGGGAGCGGGAACGGGCGCGCCCTTCTGCCAGGACACACCGCCGGAATGTAACGTAATCATGGTTATCAGCACCCTTTCTGGGGAAACTTCCCGATTCGTGGATTTTAATCAGGATATTGCATACACATTAAAGTATAGCACAATCCTTCAAAGATGCAAAGTAAAAAGCATGAACGAAAAAACTTCTTGCAGGGTGAACTAAAATGACGGAGTAAATTCGCGGAAACGGTGGAGAATTACCGAAAGATTTGGCGGCCAGGAATTTTTTCTTGCATAATTTGCGACGGAACAGTATAATTAACTTGCAATGAAAGGATAAAAGAACCGCCAGCCGGTCTTAGACACGACGGAAAGGGGAACCAAAGCATGATGAAAAACGATACCGGGATCCTTGAAGAATACACAGGTTCCCTCAGCCAGCGCATCCGGAAAGAATACACCATTGAAGAGGACAATTACCGGGGAGATGTGAAGCGGGGCCTGCGCAACAGCGACGGCACCGGCGTGCCCATCGGCGTCACCAAGGTGGGCTCCGTTCAGGGCTACATGATCGAGGACGGCGTCCGGGTGCCCGTGCCCGGCCAGCTGTACTACCGGGGCATTGAGCTCAACGAGATCGTGGAGGCCCACCGGAAGGCCAACACCTTCGGCTTTGAGGAGGTGGCCTTCCTGCTGCTCATGGGCCACCTGCCCGCCAAGGGAGAAATGGCCAACTTCAACGAGATCATGAACCAGGCCAAGAAGCTGCCCGACGGCTTCACCGAGGACATGATCATGAAGCACCCCAGCCGGGACATTATGAACAAGCTGGCCCGGAGCGTGCTGTCCCTGTACTCCTACGACGACAACCCGGACGACACCTCGGTGGAAAACCTGCTGCTCCAGTCGGTGCGGCTCATCGGGGCCTTCCCCTCCATCGTGGCCAACGCCTACTCCGTCAAGCGCCACTATTTCAACGGCCGGTCCTTACATATTCACTACCCCAAGGAAAACCTGTCCACGGCAGAAAACTTCCTGCGGATGCTCCGGTCTGACAAGAGCTACACCGAGGAAGAGGCCCACCTGCTGGACATGATGCTGATGGTCCACGCAGAGCACGGCGGCGGCAACAACTCCACCTTCGTCTGCCGGGCCCTGTCCTCCAGCGGCACGGACACCTACAGCGCCATCGCCGGGGCTGTGGGCTCCCTGAAGGGTCCCCTCCACGGCGGCGCCAACGCCAAGGTCATGGAGATGTTCCGCTACGTGAAGGAAAACGTGGACCCCAAGGACGACGGCTCCATCAAGGACTACCTGGCCAAGATTCTGGACGGGGAGGCCGGGGACAGATCCGGCAAGATCTACGGCCTGGGCCACGCGGTCTACACCATCTCCGACCCCCGTGCTGTCCTGCTGAAAAAGTACGCCCAGCACATGGCGGAGGTGAAGGGCTACGGGGAGGACTTCCAGCTGCTTCAGAAGATCGAGGAGCTGGGCATCCCCATGATCCAGGAGCGGAAGAAGAACCCCACCCCCATGTGCGCAAACGTAGATATGTACTCCGGCATGGTCTACTCCATGCTGGGCATTCCCCAGGACGTGTTCACCCCCCTCTTTGCCTCCGCCCGTATTGCCGGCTGGTGCGCCAACCGCATCGAGGAGGTGCTCACCTGCCACCGGATCATGCGTCCGGCCTACCGGGCCGTGGTCAAGCACGTGCCTTACATTCCCGTGGAGCAGCGGGAGCTTCCCAAGGATTTCGCAAGATAACCTATTCAGATGCCAGGGCGCGGACGAAAGTCCGCGCCCTTTTTTGCGCGATCAAAAAATTTTTTTCAAAAACGTGTCCGATTTTGGGGTTCTGAAACGTTATATAGACAGAGAGCTTTTTTTGGAAGGCCGGAAAAATATAAGAATTTCTTAAGAAGTTTTTAACAGCTTTGAAATTGAAACCGGCCGGACCGCTGCGGTATACTGGAACCACCTACAACCGCACACGGGAAAAGGAGGACCCCATGGACGAGACCTTCGTGGTTTTTTTGGCGCTGTATCTGGCCCCGGCGGCGGCCTTTGCCGCCGGCTGGACCAAGCCCCTGGGCCCTGCCCTGCGCCGGATTCTTCTGGTGGAGCTGGCGGCGGTGGTCCTGTGCTTTCCCGTGTACGCCCTGGTGGACATGCTCAGCTGGGACTGGCTCAGCTGGGGTGGCCTGAGCCTCAGCGACCTTGTGACCTACTGGCGGGCCGGTGAAGGCCCCGCGGCCCTGTGGATCTGGATGGGCCTGGGGGAGACCGCCCTGATCCTGGCTGTCCGGTGGGTGGTGGACCGGGTCCGGCGGCGGATGCGCCAGGCGGAATTTGAGGCGGTGACCCAGCCAAGACAGTGAAAGGAAGGAGACCTACCATGGACCAGCGCCCACAACAGAGAGAAAAAGACCCCCTGAACCGGCAGGCCGCGGCGGGGGTGGTGCTGATGCTGGTTTCCTCGGCGGCGCTGCTCTTTCTGGCCTGGCTGACCATCCCCGTGCCCCTGGTGAAGGACACGGTCCAGACGGAGCTGCTGTATGTGCAGGTGTATCTCTCCCCCGGCGAAAGCGTCACCTGGCACCCCCGGAGCATGACGGAGCAGCAGACGGCCCGGGCGGTGGTGGACTACATGGGAACCTGCCGGGAGCGAAACACCCTCTGCCCCGCGGGAAAGACCATGGAGGACCAGCCCCGTATGCAGGTGTATTTCCGCACGGAGGACACCTACCGGGTGGTCAACCTGGGCTCCTGGACCTGCGGCCGAAGCACCGGCTGGGCCGGGGATCAGGACCGCACCGGCCGCGCAGCCAAAGTCCTGGAACCGGAAACCCTCACCGCCTATATCCTGGACAGCATCGGCCAGGACCTGCTGTAAATCGTTGTACCCGAAAGCCCCCCTTTGACAAGGGGGGCTTTTTCTATCGGACAGGCAACCCGGCCTGTCTTTTTTCATACACATAGACACAGCAAACCGGGAGGAGGGGCGCTATGGACGAGAAGAGCAAGGGACCCCGGAAGGTCACCCTGCGGGAGAAAACCTCCCGCCTGCTGGACCTGCCCCCGGAGAGTGTGGGACCGGTTCCCAGGCTGGAGCTGGCCGGGGACCGGGAGCTGTACCTGGAAAACTACAAGGAAATCCTCTCCTACAGCAAGGAGGAAATCCACGTGGACGG
>JAEDJB010000188.1 GCA_016296565.1 Oscillospiraceae bacterium | reverse complement strand
CAGGTGAACGAGCTGCTGAAGAACCGGGACGGCCTGATGCTGGGCATCTGCAACGGCTTCCAGGCTCTCATCAAGCTGGGCCTGGTGCCCTACGGGGAGATCATCGACACCGACGAGACCTGCCCCACCCTGACCTTCAACACCATCAGCCGCCACCAGTCCCGCCTGGTCCGGACCCGGGTGGCCTCCAACAAGTCCCCCTGGCTCATGAACACCAAACCCGGCGAGATTTACACCGTTCCCATCTCCCACGGCGAGGGCCGGTTCCTGGCCTCCGACGAGCTCATTCAGAAGCTGGCGGCAAACGGTCAGATCGCCACCCAGTACGTGGACCTGGCGGGCAATCCCACCTCTGACATTCACTTTAACCCCAACAACTCTGCCTTCGCCGTGGAGGGCATCACCTCTCCCGACGGCCGGGTGTTCGGCAAGATGGGCCACACCGAGCGCACCGGGGCAGGGCTGTACCGGAACGTCCCCGGCGACTATGATATGAAGATCTTCCGCTCTGCGGTGGAATACTTTAAATAAGAAAGGAGGAGCCCTTATATGGCTTTTTACTATTCCGAACCGTCCCATACTTTCAGCGAGTACCTGCTGGTCCCCGGCTTCACCTCTGAAGAGTGCATCCCCGACAACGTCTCCCTGAAGACCCCTCTGGTGAAGTACCGGAAGGGGGAGGAGGAGTGCCCCATCAGCCTGAACATCCCTATGGTCTCCGCCATCATGCAGGCCGTGTCCAACGACACCCTGGCCATCGCTCTGGCTAAGGAGGGCGGTCTGTCCTTCATCTATGGCTCCCAGTCCATTGAAAACGAGGCCGCCATGGTCCGCCGGGTGAAGAGCAGCAAGGCCGGCTTCGTGGCCAGCGCCTCCAACCTGACCCCCGACGCCACCCTGGGTGACGTGCTGGAGCTGAAGCGGAGAAACGGCTTCTCCACCGTGGCCATCACCGAGGACGCCACCCCCAACGGCAAGCTCCTGGGCCTGGTCACCAGCCGGGACTACCGTATCACCCGTATGACCAACGACATTCCCGTCCGGGAGTTTATGACCCCCCGTGAAAAGCTCATCACCGCTCCCGCCTCCACCACACTGAAAGAGGCCAACGACATCATCTGGGAGCACAAGCTCAACGCTCTGCCCATTGTGGACGACAACGACCACCTGCTGTACTTCGTTTTCCGCAAGGACTACGCCGAGCACAAGGAGCACCCCCTGGCTCTCCAGGACGCGGACAAGCGCTACCTGGTGGGCGCGGGCATCAACTCCAAGGACTATGAGCAGCGGGTTCCCGCTCTGGTGGAGGCCGGCGCCGACGTGCTGTGCATCGACTCCTCCGAGGGCTACTCCATCTGGCAGAAGAAGACCATCGACTTCATCCGGGGCAAGTATGGCGACACCGTGAAGGTAGGCGCCGGCAACGTGGTGGACCGGGAGGGCTTCCGTTACCTGGCAGAGGCCGGGGCCGATTTCGTCAAAGTGGGCATTGGCGGCGGCTCCATCTGCATCACCCGGGAAACCAAGGGCATCGGCCGTGGGCAGGCCTCCGCCCTCATTGAAGTGGCAGCTGCGCGGGACGAGTACTTCCAGGAGACCGGGGTCTATGTGCCCATCTGCTCCGACGGCGGCATCGTCTTTGACTTCCACATGACCCTGGCGCTGGCTATGGGCGCAGACTTTTTGATGCTGGGCCGTTACTTCGCCCGCTTCGACGAAAGCCCCACCAACAAGCTGATGGTCAACGGCGCTTACGTGAAGGAGTACTGGGGCGAAGGTTCCAACCGGGCACGGAACTGGCAGCGGTATGACCTGGGCGGCAAGAGCGACCTGGCCTTTGAGGAAGGTGTGGACTCCTACGTGGCTTACGCCGGTTCCCTCCACGACAACGTGGAGAAGAGCCTGTACAAGGTCAAGTCCACCATGTGCAACTGCGGCGTCATCAACATCCCCGACCTGCAGAAGAACGCCAAGCTGACCCTGGTTTCCGCCACCAGCATCGTGGAGGGCGGCTACCACGACGTGACCCTGCGCTCCACCGGCGGCAACGCATAATAGATTAGTATAAGAGAGCGGCAGAAGCGCATAGTAAACCTATACACACCAAAGCCCCTGCTCGTAGAGAGCCGGGCAGGGGCATTTCCATCCGTTGCGAAGTAAAAGGAGAGTACTTCATGAAAAGCGATATCGAAATTGCACAGGCCTGTGAAATGCGGCACATCCGGGAGATCGCCCAGAAGGTGGGCGTGGACGAAAAGTACCTGGAGCAGTACGGAAACTATAAGGCCAAGATCGACTACAACATGTTCCAGGAAGTGGACCGGCCCGACGGCAAGCTGATCCTGGTCACCGCCATCACCCCCACCCCCGCCGGTGAGGGCAAGACCACCACCACCGTGGGCCTGGCTGACGGCCTGCGGAAGATCGGCAAGAACTCCGTTGTGGCTCTGCGGGAGCCCTCCCTGGGCCCCGTCTTCGGCATGAAGGGCGGCGCCGCCGGCGGCGGCTATGCCCAGGTGGTGCCCATGGAGGACATTAACCTCCACTTCACCGGGGACTTCCACGCCATTGGCGCTGCCAACAACCTGCTGGCCGCCATGCTGGACAACCACATTCAGCAGGGCAACCAGCTGGGGATCGATGTGAAGAAGATCACCTGGAAGCGGTGCGTGGACATGAACGACCGCCAGCTGCGGAACATTGTGGACGGCCTGGGCGGCCGGATGCAGGGGGTTCCCCGTGAGGACGGCTTCGACATCACCGTTGCCTCCGAGATCATGGCGGTGCTGTGTCTGGCAACCTCCATTTCTGATTTGAAGGAGCGCCTGAGCCGGATGGTGGTGGCTTATACCTACGACGATAAGCCCGTCACCGCCGGGGACCTGAAAGCCGCCGGGGCCATGACCGCCCTGCTGAAGGACGCCCTGAAGCCCAACCTGGTCCAGACCCTGGAGGGCACCCCCGCCTT
>JAEDJB010000187.1 GCA_016296565.1 Oscillospiraceae bacterium | reverse complement strand
GAACTAGGCCATCTTGAGATGATTGCGGCCATTGTCCATCAGCTGACCCGGAACCTGACGGATCAGCAGCTTCAGGACAATCCCGGCTTTGCCGCCTACTTTGTGGATCACACCGCCGGCATCTACCCCACCGCCGCCTCCGGCTTCCCCTGGAGCGCCGCTTCCATGGCCGTCAAGGGCGATCCCATCTGCGACCTGACAGAGGACATGGCGGCGGAGCAGAAAGCCCGGGTGACCTACGACAATATTCTGCGTCTGGCCGTGGACGACCCAGACGTCACCGACGCCATCCGCTTTTTGCGGGAGCGGGAGATCGTGCATTTCCAGCGGTTTGGCAGCGCCCTGCAGATGGTGCGGGACCAGCTGGACCAGCGAAATGTCTACTTCACTAACCCCGCCTTCGACAAGTAAGCCAAACAAAACCGCCCCCGGGGTCCCGGATTACTCCAAAGCCTCGGGGGCAGTTTTTTGTTTTTTTGTCAGCCCTGATACTCCGGGCACTGGTACCGGGGTTTCCCCTGGCTCTTTTTGCCGTACTCAATGGCAAGGAGAGGACAGCTGCAGATACAGGCCATGCAGTGGGTGCAGTCCTTCCCCCACCAGGGCTTTTTGTCCTCCATGTGGACATTGTTCAGGGGACAGGCCTTTTCGCAGAGGCCGCAGCCGTTGCAGGCGTCGGTGGCGTAAAAGGCCTTGGATTTAACCATGGTGGAGTAGAAGAAGCTGTTAGCGGCGGTGCTCTTTAACCGGGCCAGCATACTGGAGGACCGTTCGGCGAAGGGTTCTCCCTTGAGAATCTGCTCCGCCCCGGCCTCCAGGACCGGACGGGCCTTCTCCACGATGGCCGCGGCTTCCTCCTTCTCCGGCACGGCGAACATGGCCACATAGTTTTCCGGCATGACCACCTCCAGCACGCCCCGGAAAACAAAGCCCTTCACCCTGCACAGCTGCTGGATTTCCTTCTCGGGATTTCCGATCTCATCGCCGCAGGTCATGACGAAGTAGGCCTCTTTGCTGCCGGAATAGATCCCATTCCGGATAAAGGATTCAAACACCCGGGGCAGCTGCCAGGCGTAGGTAGGTGAAACGAAAACCCACGGTTTTTCCGAGGTAATCTCCACCTTTTTCCCCTCTTTCATGCAGGCGCCGGCGTCCAGCAGCTGGTCCCCCAGCCGGTCAGCCAGCAGAGCGGCGGCATAACGGCTGTTGCCGGTGCCGGAAAAATAGACGATCATCAGGTATTCCTCCTTAAAACCGCAAACGCAAATCAGACTCCCCAAGGATGGCGAGTCTGATCGTCACGGTTGGTCTCCGGGAAATTGGGCCAGTTCTTCCTCCAGGCACTGGTAGAACCTGGCCAGGTGCAGGCCGTCTGCCAGGGCGTGGTGGCAGAGCAGGGACACCGGCAGCACTGTCCGCTCACCCTCCTGCCGGTACTTTCCCCAAGTGAGCCGGGGATTGCTGTCCGCCGGGAAGGGCGTGGGCTGGACGATAGCCTCATAGCTCAGCCAGGGAAGGGACGAGACAAACAGCAGGGCCAATGCATCCTCCCCGTCCTCAATGGTCCGGCGAGCCTTGGCTTCCTCCTGCCGCCGGATGGCTTCCGGCAGATAGGTCCGGAAGGGCAGCCGGCTGTCCAGGGCGCAGTAGCAATAGGTGCCGTCCTCCAGGGCCACCGTATGGGAGGTGGGGCACCAGGCATACTCCACGATCTCCCCCTCCAGAATCCGCTGGCGCAGCTGGGGCACCCGGTTGGCCGCCCGGGAAGCGCAGTAGAGAAAGGACAGGAAGAAGGGCGTTTTCTCCCGCCGGCAGGCCGCCAGAAAGCCGGTAATGTCCACCGGGACGGTTACCCCCGCATAGGGATTGGCCATGGCGCAGAAATGGGCGAAGTGGGCCCGGCGGGGATAGGTCTCCAGGGGGATCTTGCGATACGGGATCATCGGTAAGAGAGCAGCAGCTGCAGGTTCTTCTGGTCCAGGGAAGAGAAGCTCAGGCGGCTGGCGTCTCCCGTGCCCCCGTGGTACCAGGACTGGCCCTCAAACATGGCCTGCAGGCTGTCGGTTTCAAAGATGTAACCATTTTTGGCGTAAATGGTGTTAATGAGCAGTTGGACATCGTACTTGGACAGGTTGCGCACATAGCTGGCGCTCAGCTCGCTGTCCACCACCTGGCGGGTCCAGATCCACCCAAGGGTGGAGATGTTGGAAGCGCCGCTGCTGTCCCGGTACCGCACCAGCAGGTTCAGGTTGCTCCGGTCCAGAGAGGACATCTGCAGCCGGGAGGCGTCGCTGGACACCGGCACATACCAGGGCATCTGGCTGAAATAGTTCTGGATTTCGGCGGTGCGGAAAACATAGCCGTTTTTTGCATAAATCTGATTGATAACAAACTGAAGCTGCTCCGGGTCCATCGCCGCTGCCTCGCTCTCAGACAGGTAGTAGGTGGGATAGACAGAGGAGGCGTTGGTCTCTTCCACATAGACCACGTAGCTGTCGGAAGGAACGTCGGAGGACGCAGCCGTCTGTCCCACGCCGTCTCCCACAATGACCTCCACATGGCAGGAGATCTTGCTGTATTCCTTGGAGGCAATGGTGATGGTACAGGAACCCTCGGACAGGGCGGTTACCCGGCCGCTCTCATCTACGGTGGCAACCTCCTGGTTGCTGCTGGCCCAGATCAGGTCCTGCTTTGCCGCGTCAGACGGGGTCAGCACCACCTGGATGGTCTCCCGGCTGCCCTGACTCAGGTTCAGAGTCTCGGGATAGGCCGCTATGGATTCCAGCTCCGCGTTTCCGCCTCCCTGGGCAGTTCCCCCGGAAGCGCCGCAGCCTGCCAGCAGAAGCAGGGCCGCCGCAATAAGGAAGATGCGCGTTTTCATGGCTTTTCCTCCTGACGTTGGACAGGGCAGAAAGTCCTGTCCCGGATTTTTTCATTATACTGTATTTAGGGCCGCAATGCAAGAAAAGGAAGGTTTCTTCAACCCTTAATT
>JAEDJB010000002.1 GCA_016296565.1 Oscillospiraceae bacterium | reverse complement strand
CGCTCTTTCATGGCCTGGTTAAAGGAGCGGTATTCCATCAGTCCTCCGGCAGCTCGTCCAGCTTTCCCGTGCAGAACAGGGTGAAGGTTCCGCCGCACAGGAGCTTGCCCGCTCCGTCGTGAATCTCCACCTCCGCCACGCAGATGGTGCGCCCCCGGCTTTTGATCCGCCCTTCCGCGATGAGATGGTCGCTTTTGGTGTTGCGGAAAAATTCAAAGCTGTTGCTCACGGTCACATAGCGCATCCCGTTGGTCCGGGCCGCGCCGCCGGCGGCGCAGTCCCCCATGGTGAGGAACATCCCCCCGTGGACCGCCCCGTACAGGTTGCGGTTGACCCGGGTCAGATCTGCTTCCACCCTGGCGTAGTCCTTCTCCATCTGAGTCAGGCGGATGCCGTTGTGGAGCATGAAGGAGTTTTTGCTGTTGGTGGCGTTAATCTTGTCAGTAAAATCCATGGTTGTTACCTCTTTGCTTTGGATTTACAGCACGATGAAGGTCACGCCGTTGTTGTATCGGTCCAGGTCTTTGTCCCGGCGCAGCTCGTCGCACCGGACGAAGGCCCGGCGGGTGGCCTCCTCAAAAATGGAGAAGGCCTCGCCAGGAATGAAATCCTGGATCTCTCCCCCGCTTTTCAGCCGGGCCAGATATTTTCTGGAGGCGGTGCGAATTTTGCCGCCGGTGCCGGAGGAGCCGTAGCCGTGGATGATCTTGAGAACCGAGCAGCCCATGGACCGGCTGTGGTGGATCTCAAAGGTCAGGCGCTTGATGGCCTGGTCTGCAAATGGCATCCCGGCTTCCAGGTTTACCTCCCGCAGCTTGGATGGGGATTTGCCCGCCATGTCAAAACCCGCAGCGCTTGCGGCACTGCTCCAGGAAGTAGTCGAAGATCTTCTGCCCGTCGGGTCCGCCATTCTCACCGGTCATCTGCTCCGGATGGAACTGGACCGTCCAGATGGGCAGGCTGCCGTGCTGCATGGCTTCCACGATACCGTTTTCGTCCCAGGCGGTGCGGTACATCCCCTGGCCGAACTTGAACACGGCCTGGTGGTGGCTGCTGTTGACCACCAGCTGGCTGCCGTAAAGCTCATCCAGCATGGTGTAGACCGCGGTCTGGATGGGATGGGAGACGGAGGCTCCCTCCGGGGTCTGGGCATGGGCGCTGCGGAAGGGCTCGTTCAGGTCCTGGTAGATGGTGCCGCCCAGGGCGATGTTCACCACCTGATGTCCCCGGCAGATGCCCAGAAGGGGCTTGCCCTCGTTGATGCAGCGGCTCACCAGGGCCAGCTCTGCCTGATCCCGGGGCTTGTCGATCTCCACAGAACCCAGGTTGGGCTCCTGAAATTCTTGGGGGTCCATATCGCCGCCGCCGGCCAGGATCAGGCCGTCAAAGTCCATCTCCGGGTCCGGGCAGTGGAAGGACAGGGGTTCCCCGCCGGCGCGTTCCACGGCGGCCTCATACAAGCCGCTGCTCTCCGGCGAGCGAGAAATTAAGATGCGGGGTTTCACGGGCATACCTCCTCGGATTTTTTCTCGTCTAACAATCTATTATATCACATCCGAATGGGTTTTGAAACCACTTTTCCTGGTGTATGACAAAGGACGCGCCGAAAAAACTCGGCGCGCCATTTGTTTCAGATCCTTTGGGAAAAGGGTCCGGATTATCAATACATAGCCCCGCTCATGTCGGCAGCAGGTGCGCCTGCGCCAGTGGCGGAGGGAGGAGCCAGACGGTCGCCCACCAGAGCCTCGGTGGTCAGCAGCATGGCGGAGATGGAAGCGGCGTTCTCCAGAGCGGAACGGGTGACCTTGGTGGGGTCAACGATGCCGCTGGAGATCATGTCGCAGTAGACTTCCTTGTAAGCGTCGAAGCCATAGCCGATCTTGCCGCTGGTCTTGACCTTCTCCAGGATGACGGAGGCGTCCAGGCCGGCGTTGGTGGCGATCTGACGCAGAGGAGCGGTCAGAGCACGGGCAATGATCTGCACGCCGGTCTTCTCGTCACCTTCCACCTCGTCGATGAGCTTCTCAACGTCGGTGATGGCGTTCACATAAGCGGTGCCGCCGCCGGCAACGATGCCCTCTTCCACGGCAGCGCGGGTGGCGTTCAGAGCGTCCTCGATGCGCAGCTTCTTTTCCTTCATCTCGGTCTCGGTGGCAGCGCCCACGCGGATGACGGCAACGCCGCCGGCCAGACGGGCCAGACGCTCCTGAAGCTTCTCACGGTCATACTCGGAGGTGGAGCGCTCATACTCGTTGCGGATCATGTTGGTCCGCTCCTTGATGGCCTCGGCAGAACCGCCGCCGTCTACGATGATGGTGGTCTCCTTGCCGGCCTTCACCTGACGGGCAGTGCCCAGGTGGGAGATGTTGGCATCCTGCAGCTCCAGGCCGTAGTCGCTGGAGATAACGGTAGCGCCGGTGAGGATAGCGATATCCTGCAGCATTTCCTTGCGGCGGTCGCCGAAGCCGGGAGCCTTCACGCACAGCACGTTCAGGGTGCCGCGGAGCTTGTTGACCAGCAGGGTGGACAGGGCCTCGCCCTCCACGTCCTCAGCCATGATGAGCAGCTTCTTGCCGGACTGGATGACCTGCTCCAAAACGGGCAGGATCTCCTGGATGTTGCTGATCTTCTTCTCGGTGAGGAGGATGAGAGGATCGTCCAGGACAGCTTCCATCTTCTCGGTGTCGGTGACCATGTAGGGGGACAGGAAGCCGCGGTCAACCTGCATGCCTTCCACCACTTCGCTGTAGGTCTCGGCGGTCTTGGACTCCTCAACGGTGATGACGCCGTCGGTGCCCACCTTCTCCATAGCCTGGGCGATCAGGGTGCCGATCTTCTCGTCGCCGGAGGAGACGGTGCCCACGCGGGCGATGTCGTCACTGCCGTTCACAGGCTGGGAGTTCTTCTTGATGGCCTCAACAGCGGCCTTGGTGGCCTTGGCCATGCCCTTGTTCATCACCACGGGGTTGGCGCCTGCCACCAGGTTCTTCAGACCCTCGCGGATGATGGCCTGGGCCAGCAGGGTGGCGGTGGTGGTGCCGTCGCCGGCCACGTCGTTGGTCTTGGTGGAAACTTCCTTCACCATCTGGGCACCCATGTTCTCAAAGGGATCTTCCAGTTCGATCTCCTTGGCGATGGTCACGCCGTCGTTGGTAACCAGGGGAGTGCCGTAAGCTCTCCACAGAACCACGTTGCGGCCCTTGGGACCCAGGGTCACCTTCACGGTGTCGGCCAGCTTGTTTACGCCGCGCTCCAGAGCCTGACGGGCTTCTTCCCCATAACTGAGCATCTTTGCCATAATTTATGATCTCCTTCCGAAATAAGGTCAGTTAGTCTTCCACGATTGCGACGATATCGCTCTGCTTGACGATGGTCAGCTGCTCGCCGTCGATCTTCACGTCCGTGCCCATGTACTTGCTGGTGATCACCTTGTCACCGGGCTTCAGGATCATCTTCACTTCCTTGCCATCAATCACGCCGCCGGGGCCAACGGCCACAACAACGGACATGTCGGGCTGTTCCTTGGCCGCTGCGGTCAGGATGATGCCCCCCTTGGTGGTTTCTTCTGCTTCCAGGCGCTTAATCACAACGCGGTCAGCCAGAGGTTTCAGTGTCATTTGGGGTTCCTCCTTATATATGCTAAATAGTTTACTTTATCGGGGTTAGCACTCTTTTTGCTTGAGTGCTAAGGCAAGTATTATAATACCCTGCCAAGCTCAATTCTGCAACATTAAAATTTCCGAAAAGTAACGAAAATTCCAATTCTTTTTTGTGCACTTTTCAGACGGGCCCTTGGCAGACGGTCTTTAGGAGCGTTTGCCCTTTTTTCCGCCATACTGGAACAAATCGCACTTAATCATACCATTATATAATTTCCGTTTTTTATCCGCCGGTTTGCCGAAGGTGCGCTCAAACTCTGTGTGGGAGGAGAGGATGTGGAGCTTCCAGCCGGTTGGCAGTCCAAAGGCAGCCCTGCCAAAATCCCGGTACAGGACCTCAGCCTCCTGCTTTTCCAGGAGCCGCTCCCCGTAGGGCGGGTTGCAGACCACCCGGCCGTAGGGCTCCTGCCGGGAAAAGCTTCGGGCGTCGGCCACCTGGAACCGGACCAGGTCCTCCACGTCGGCTTTCACCGCGTTGCCCTGGGCAACCTGGATGGCTACCGGGTCAATGTCGCCGCCCCAGATATCGTAGGTTCCGTCGTATTCCAGGTCCATGGCCTCCCCTGCTGCCTCCACCCAGGCATCCGAGGCCAGCCAGGCCCACTTCTGGGCGGAAAAGGTCCTGTTCAGACCCGGCGCCCGGTTTTTGGCGATGAGGGCCGCCTCAATGGCGATGGTGCCAGACCCGCAGAAGGGATCGCAGAAGGGGTCCTTCCCCCGGTAGCCGGAGAGGAGCACCAGGGCGGCGGCCAGAGTCTCCCGGAGGGGAGCCGTCACTCCCACCGCCCGGTAACCCCGCTTGTACAGGCCGGGGCCGGAGGTGTCCAGCATCAGGGAGGCCACGTCCTTCATGATGGAAAACTGGATCTGGTAGAGGGCGCCGGTCTCCGGCAGGGTCTGGCGGTGGTAGACCTTACCCAGGCGGGTGGCCACCGCCTTTTTCACAATGGACTGGCAGGCAGGCACGCTGTGCAGGGCGGAGTTCAGGCTGAATCCCTTCACCGGAAAGGCCCCGCCGTCGGGGATAAACCGCTCCCAGGGTAGCTTCCGGGTGCCTTCAAACAGTTCTTCAAAGGTCGTCGCGGGGAAAGAGCCCAGGAGGATCAGCACCCGCTCCCCGGTGCGCAGGCGGAGATTCAGCCGGGGGATGTCCCTGGGCTCCCCCTCGCAGAACACCCGTCCGTTTTCCGCCCGGACGTTTTCCATTTTCATGCGCCGCAGCTCGTCGGCCGTCAGGCCCTCAACACCCAGCAGGGTGGGAATGGCAAAGGTCAGCTTTCCCATGAGCTTTCTCCTTTTTATGTATTATGCGTTATCCGAGGTCTATGTATAAACAGTATTTGCAGTATACCTGCTTTTCTTCCGTTTGGCAAACCTTTTCTGTTTCCCGGTCTGTTTCCGTTTGCTGGAAAACTGTTTCAGATTCTTTCCTTGCAATCCCTCTCTCCCTGTGGTATGCTATGAACAGATGCTAGGATGTGGCGTATTTTATTTTAATTGGGGCTTTCCCAATCGTTCCAAACATGAGAATATTTTTAGAAAGCTGAGATGATGCGTCCCTTATGGACAGTACCTGTATAGCAATTATCCTGATTCTGATCATTCTGGTTGCGCTCTCCGCCTGGTGTTCCTCCACGGAAACCGCCTTCTCTTCTGCCAACAAGGTCCGCCTGAAAAGCAAGGCAGAGGATGGGAACCTCCGGGCACAAAAAACTTTGGCGCTTCTGGACCAGTACGAAAAATTGCTCTCCTGCATTCTGATTGCCAACAACATCGTAAACCTCACCGCCGCTTCCCTGAGCACCGTGCTGTTCACCAAGCTCTACCCTGCCTACGGTCCGGCCATCTCCACCATCGTCCTGACTGTTGTGGTGCTGATTTTTGGTGAGATCACGCCCAAAACCATGGCAAAGGACCAGCCGGAAAAGTTCTGCATGCGGGCCATGCCTGCCATGCGGGTGGTTCTGACGGTGCTGACGCCTCTGTACCTCTTCTTCGGCCTGTTCAACAAGCTGGCAGTGAAGATCTTCCACCCCTCCCAGGACGAGGGCATAACCGAGGAAGAGCTCATCACCATGGTGGAGGAAGCGGAGAGCGAGGGCGGCCTGGAGCACCACGAGAGCGAGCTCATCCGCGCTGCCATCGAGTTTAACGACATGGAGGTGGAGGAGATCCTCACTCCCCGGGTGGACATTGTCGCCGCCCCGGACACCATCACCATAGAGGAGCTGGCGGTTCTCTTTGCTGAGAGCGGCTACTCCCGCATCCCTGTCTATCACACATCCATTGACAACATCATCGGTCTGGTCCACGAGAAGGACTTTTTCTCCGCCCGGTACCACAACCACACCGATGTTTCCAGCCTCATCAGCAAGGTGTTCTACACCACAGGCTCCGCCCAGATCTCCGATCTGCTGCGGTCCCTCCAGCGGAGCAAGTCCCACATGGCCGTGGTGGTGGACGACTACGGCGGCACCATGGGCATCGTCACCCTGGAGGACATCCTGGAGGAACTGGTGGGCGAAATCTGGGACGAGCACGACGAAGTGATCGAGGAGTTTAAAAAGCAGGAGGACGGCAGCTATCTCATCGCCTGCACGGCCAACCTGGACGATCTGTTCGACCGCTTCTCCATCCGGGCCACAGATATTGACTCAGCCTCCATCAGCGGCTGGGTTCTGGATCAGCTGGGCCGCCTGCCTGTGGAGGGCGACCGCTTTGTCTACGAAAACCTGGACGTGACAGTTACCCGGCTGGACCACCGCCGGATTCTGGAGATCCGGGTGGCCCTGATTCCCCAGGCGGAAGAGGACAAATAAATCATTCCATATTGCCAGGAACAAAACGCCCGGTACACAAACCTGTGTGCCGGGCGTTTTTCTGTTCTGTCAGGATTTTCTATGGTAGATTTCCCTCCGGCGGCGAATACTAGGTTCACCAACCCGGAAGAAGGTGATCCCCCTTGAGTCTGATCCCCTGCACAGACCCGTGCATCTATCAGCAGGACGGCCGCTGCACCCTGTCCCGGGCTGCTTCCGGCGGCGACCCCGCCCAGCTGCGGGACTGCGTCCATTATCTGCCCCGTCCTGCCTCACAGGAGCACCGCCAGGGCTTCCCGGATGTTCTTCACCGGGATGAGCTGTAACCCGGCCGGGGGCGTGGTGTGCTCCCGGCCCCGGTTCTGAGGCACCAGACACTTGGTAAAGCCCAGACGGTGAACCTCGGACAAACGCTGGTTCAGGGCGGACACCGACCGTAGCTCTCCGGTGAGGCCCACCTCCCCGATGGCCGCCAGGTCCGCGGGCACAGGCTTGTCCCGGAAGCTGGAGGCCAGAGCCAGCACCGCTGCCAGGTCCGCCCCCGGCTCGTCCAGGTACAGGCCGCCGATGACGTTTAGGTAGGCGTCGCAGGTGTTCACCGCCAGGCCGCCCCGCTTTTCCAGCACCGCCATCAGGAGCATGGCCCGGTTGTAGTCAAAGCCGTTGCTGCTCCGGCGGGGGTTGCCGAAGGAGGTGGGGGTCAGCAGGGCCTGGACCTCCGCCAGTACCGGCCGGGCCCCCTCCATGACGCAGGCAACGCAGGTCCCCGGCTCGTCGGTGAGCCGGCCCTCCAGAAGCATCTGGGAGGGGTTGGGCACCTCCAGCAGACCGCTTTCCGCCATCTCGAACACGCCGATCTCATTGGTGGCCCCATAGCGGTTTTTGGCCGCCCGGAGAATCCGGTGGGACATGTGACGGTCCCCTTCAAAGTAGAGAACGCAGTCCACCATGTGCTCCAGAACCTTGGGGCCGGCCAGGTTCCCCTCCTTGTTCACATGGCCCACCACAAAAATGGTGGTCCCCCGGCTTTTGGCCAGCTGCATCAGGGTCATGGTGCACTCCTTGACCTGGGAGATACTGCCCGGGGAACCGGTCTGGTCCCCGTGGTACATGGTCTGGATGGAGTCCACAATGAGCACGTCCGGGGCGGTTTCCTCCACGGCGGCAATGACGGTTTCCAGGTTGTTCTCCGCAAAGAGGTACAGGTCCAGGTTCCACACCCCCAGCCGGTCCGCCCGGAGCTTCAGCTGCCGCTCCGACTCCTCCCCGGATACATAGAGGACCTTGGCGGCCTGGCACATCTGGCGGCAGATCTGGAGCATCAGGGTGGACTTGCCGATGCCCGGCGCGCCGCCGATGAGAACCAGGGAGCCCTGCACCGCGCCGCCTCCCAGCACCCGGTCCAGCTCATCCAGGCCGGTGGCAAACCGGATTTCCTGGTCTAACGTCAGAGTGGAGACCAGCTTGGGCTTTCTGGCCAGGCCGCCCACCGGGGCGGGCCGGACCGGGCTGCTCCGCCCGCCCCTGGCCGGGGCAGGCTGCTCCGTGATGGTGTTCCAGGCGCCGCAGGCTGAGCACTGCCCCTGCCACTTGGGGGTCTCGTTGCCGCACTGTGTACAGTAAAAAATGGTTTTCGCTTTCATATGAGGCCTTCTCCCTCCTGTGTATCTCCGCACTGAATGTAGCTGGCCGCCAGGACCATGGCCAGCTTCATCTGGTACGCCTTCTCCTGGAGCAGCAGATCCTCCTCCGGGTTGGACAAAAAGCCGCACTCCACCAGCACCGCCCGGCAGGAGATGTGGTTCATCAGGTAGACCGACGAGGGGATGTGCTGAGGGGTCCTGGCGTTGTCCGGGTCCAGGCAGGCCCGGACAGTCTCTTGAATCTTCCTGGCCAGAGGCAGAGAGAGGGTCTCATCCCCGTAAAACACCTGGGTTCCCTGGCAGCCGGTGCCGGGATAGGAATTCTGGTGGATGCTGATGAGGGTGGCGTTTTCCAGGGCGTTTACCAGGTTCACCCGGTTGTGGATATCCGAGACCTTTTTCTCTCGCAGGGTGGAGGCGCTGGAATCGTGAATGGAGATATCCTCCGACCGGGTCAGCACCGTCTGCACCCCGTAAAATCCCATGAGCTGGTCCAGCTGCAAAGCGATGGCCAGGTTTACCTGGCTCTCCTTCTGGCCGGAGACGGAGACAGCCCCTCCGTCCTCTCCCCCGTGCCCCGGGTCAATCACCAGGGTCTGCCGGGGCAGCCGGGCAAAGACCGGCGCGGTCTCTTCCGCCCAGAACATCTGCACCGCCAGCACCATCGCCAGGGCCGCCAGCAGGATGGAGCCCAGCCGGACCCGGCGGATTACATATCGTTTCAACTGACATCCCTCCCCTGCCACCTTATGCACCGGGAGGGTTTTCGTATTCAGATTATAACAAAGAAGGGGCGGCGGCGCAATCCCGGTTCCCAATGGGACCTTTGACGCATAAGCTGGAATGAACGCGGATATCCTCGTTTCCGCGTTGTTTATGTTGAAGGAGGTAATTCCTTTGTTCTGCAATTCCAACGGAAACCAGACGGAAGAGACCCAGCGGACCTGCCCGGCTGGTCAGGGTTCCCTTCCCCCCTGCGGCCCATTTGCCGTCCCCTTTGTGGTGCGCCAGGGGCCCAACCCGGAGCGCTATGACCGGGCCAAGGCCCTGGAGGCCGGGACCCTCTTCCCGGATCTGGACCTGCCCTTCCATCTGAAGGTAAATCCCAGTCAGCTGGCCGACAGCCACCTGAACCAGCTGCGGGCGCTGGACTTTGTGATCCTGGAGCTGGGGCTGTATCTGGACACCCATCCCTATGACGCCGAAGCCTTCGCTCTCTTCCAGAACTATGTGGAGCTGGAAAAGACTGCCCGGGCTGCTTATGTGGAGCAGCATGGTCCCCTGACCATGACGGACGCTGCCATGAGCAGCTCCTACACCTGGGGCGAGGGTCCCTGGCCCTGGCAGTATCCTGAGGAGGAGGGATAACCTATGTTCGCCTATCAGAAAAAGTTACAGTACCCCGTCCGCATCAAGAACACCAACCCCAAGCTGGCGGCCCAGATTATCACCCAGTACGGCGGTCCGGAGTGCAAGAGGGTACAAGAAAACGGACGTAATGATTTCTACGGATTCTCTTAAGAAAACCTTCATTTTCCCTTAATTCCGACAAAAGATTCCTTTGCTATACTGAACCTGAAAGAGATACCAAAGCATTTCAGGGAGGGAACACCATGAACGTTCTGATTTTTACCGGCCACTTCGGCCAGGGACACATCGCCGCCGCCCAGGCGGTCCGCCAGGAGATCCTGCGGCAGGACCCCACTGCCTGCGTCACCATTCTCGACGTGGTGGAGCACTGCTTTCCCCAGCTGAACAAGCTGGTCTACGGTTGCTTTGATTTCACAGTGAACTACTGCGCCGGGGTTTATAACTTCCTCAACCGCATGGCGGGGCGGTACAGCTGCACCCCCATGAAGGGAACCATGATTCAGAAGCTGGACGGGCTGCTCCGGGACAGCAGAACCGACCTGCTGATCTCTACCCTGCCCCTCAGCTCCCAGTACCTCTCCGCCTACAAGCGGGCCACCGGCAGCACCATCCCCCTGTATACCTACATTACCGACATCCAGGCCCACCGGGAGTGGATCGCCCCGGGGACGGACTGCTACTTTGTGGGGGATGAATCCACCCGCTTCCAGCTTCTCCGCCAGGGAGTGCCGGGCAGCCGGATTGTGGTCAGCGGCATCCCCGTTCGCCAGGAGTTCCACCGGCCCATGCGCCGGGTTTCCTCCCAGCGGGAGCTGCTGGTGATGGGGGGCGGCCTGGGACTGATCCCCAACGCGGACGAGCTGCTCTCCGCCCTGGCCCGGGAGCCGGATCTGCATGTGACAGTGATCACCGGCAAAAACGAGGAACTGCGCCGGTCCCTGGCCGCGTCCTACCCAACCTTCCAGGTGATCGGCTTTACCGACCAGGTGGCCAGCTACATGGCCCGGGCGGATCTGCTTCTCACCAAGGCCGGGGGTATCACCACCTTCGAGGCCATTCACTCTGGCACCCCCCTCTGCCTGCTCCACCCCTTCCTGATGCAGGAGGAGCAGAACGCCGCCTACGTTCAGCGCCACGGCTTCGGAATGGTGCTGGAGGACAAAGGCCAGGAGGCCCGGCAGATTCTGGACCTGCTGGGGGACAAGGCCCGGCTGGCGGACATGCGCCGGAAGATGGCCGGGGCTCTGCGCAGTCTGGACCAGGTCACGGCCCTGGACCGGTACGCCGGAGAACAGGAGGCAGCATGCTGATTTTTCTCCTTCTTCTCGCCTGCGCGGCGGCGGCCAGCTACGCCTTTCTCCCCTCTTCCCTGGGGAAAGCCCGTCGGCGGCTGAGCCGGGACCGGAGACAGGAGCCGGGGGTTCTCTACCTCACCTTTGACGACGGCCCCAGCCCGGACTACACCCCTGCTTTGCTGGACCTTCTGGCCAGTCACCAGGTCCCGGCCACCTTTTTCGTGGTGGGGGACCATGCCCGGGAGAATCCCGATCTCATCCGGCGGATGCAGGTGGAGGGTCACGCCATCGGCTTTCACTCTGCCCACCACCACAGCGCCTACCTGATGGGTCCCCGGCAGACCCGGGAGGACTTTGCCGACGGATTGACGGCGTTAGAGAGCCTTGGGGTTGCGCCCTGTTATTTCCGTCCCCCCTGGGGCGTGGTGAACTGGAGCAGTCTGGCGCAGATCCGCACCCGCCGCCTCCAGCCTGTTCTCTGGGACGTGATGGCCCAGGACTGGCGGGGGGATATCACTTCCGGGGAGATCATCCGCCGCCTGCGGGCCCGGGTCTATCCCGGAGCGGTGATCTGCCTCCACGACGGACGGGGTGCCGAGGGCGCGCCGGGGCGGACCATCCAGGCCCTGGACGTTCTGCTGCCGGAGTGGCTGGAGGAGGGCTTCACCTTCCGGCCGTTGGTGTGCCATGGATAGCCGGAAGAAAGGACTGGCCTGGGGAGGCCTGTTCCTTCTCCTCACTGTGGCGGCCTTTGCTTTTTTGCTCCGGGGCCAGGACCCCGGCCAGCTTCGATCCGCCCTGGCTCAGGCCGATCCCCGCTGGCTGGCCGTTGGGGCCGGGTGCATGGCGTGCTACTTCTGCTGCGAGGCCAGGAATATCCAGACCGGCCTGTCCTTGTTTGGGAGCAGCGCCTCCTACCCGGCCTGTCTGCGTTATGCCCTGACGGGCTTCTTCTTCAGCTCCATCACGCCCTCCGCCTCCGGCGGGCAGCCCATGCAGCTGCTGGCCATGCACCAGGACGGTCACCCCGCCGCCCCCGGGGTTCTGGCCCTGCTGACGGAGTTTTTCTCCTTCCAGCTGGCAGGAACCGTCCTGGCCGGGACCGGCTTTCTCCTCTGCCGCCAGGAGCTGCTGGCCCTGGACAAGACTGTTCAGCTGTGCTTTCTGGTGGGGGCCGGGCTGAACTTGGCAGTGGTGCTCCTGCTCTGCACAGCGCTGCTCTCCCCCCGGCTGCTGCCTTTCCTGTGGGGAAAGCTCATGATTCCCGCCGGAAAGCTGTTTCCCCGGCGGGCAGAGGGCTGGGAAGCCTGGGGACAGGCCCAGTGGGCGGACCTGCGCCGGTGCACCCACTGTTACCGGAGCAACAAAACGAAGCTGGCCGGGATGGTGGCTGTGTCCCTTCTCCAGCTGGCGGCTTGCCACAGCATCCCCTACTGGGTCTGCCTGGCTTTTGGACTGGAAAACGCCAGCCTGGCGGGTGTGATCGGGATGCAGGCAGTGCTCTTTCTGTCCGTGTCCTCCCTTCCCCTGCCCGGGGCGGTGGGGCTCAGCGAAGGGGGCTTTCTCCTGCTCTACCGCTCCCTCTTCCCGCCGGCTCTGCTGTCCGGAGCCATGGTTCTCAGCCGTGCCCTCAGCTTTTACCTGTGCCTGGCGGTGAGCGGCGCAGCCCTTTGTGCCGCCTGCCTGTTTCGTTCATCCAGCAAAAACGCCCCGGCGTCCTGCGAGTAAACCCGCAGGCCCGAGGCGTTTTCTTATTCTACCGTGAGGTCCGGTCGCTGAAGCCCCACCCGTACCTGGGTTCCCTTCCCCGGTTCGGAGGTGATGGACAGGGTGTGTCCCAAAAGCTCCGTCACCCGGCGGCAGAGGTAGAGCCCGATGCCGGTGGCTTTCTTATCCAGGCGGCCGTTCTGGCCGGTGAAGCCCCGCTCAAAGACCCGGGGCAGGTCCTCCGGGGCGATGCCAATGCCGGTGTCGGCAATGACCAGGGTTTCATCCGGCTCCCCGAAGATGGAAACCCGCCCTCCCTCCGGAGTGTATTTCAGGGCATTGGAGAGAAGCTGCTCCAGGAGAAAGGCCAGCCACTTTTCGTCGCTGAGAACGGTAAAGCACGTCTCCCGGAAGTCCAGGCGGATCTTTTTGAGGATGAACAGCTTGGCGTATTTCCGCACCACTTGGCGGATCACCCGATCCAGAGGAACCCGGGTCAGGTGCAGGTCCCGGCTGGTTCCGTCCAGACGGATGTATTGCAGCGCCATGTCCACATACTGGGAGATTTTAAACAGCTCCGCCTGGGCGGCCGCGCCTCCCTCCCCCTGCTGAAGAAGCAGGTCCATGGCGGCAATGGGGGTTTTGATCTGGTGGACCCAAAGGGTGTAGTAGGCAAGCTGGTCCGCCGTGGCCCGGTCAGCCTGGGCCCTCTGGTCCCGCAGGGCGCTGTCCAGCAGGCGGAGAAGGGACTGGTAGTCCTCCTCAAGTAGGGTGCCGGGCCGGGGCAGGTTTTCTGCCGTGACCAGAATCTCCCGGTGCAGCTTTTCCAAATCCCTGTGGCGGCGGCGGAACCGGAAGAAATCCACGCTGCCCAGCACAGAAAATCCGGCCGCCCACAAAACCAGGGTGTACACCAGCCCCTCGCCCGGCAGACCGTAGAGCCAGAACACCAGAACGCTCACGCCTGCCCCCAGAAGGCCCACGGCGGCGGCCAGCCGCCGGGCTCTCAGCCAAGAGAAAAACAAAATCGGTTTTCGCATGTCATTTCACCAGATAGCCCAGGCCCTTTTTGGTGACGATCACCTGCTCCAGACCGATGCTTTCCAGCTTGCGCCGCAGGCGGGTGATGTTCACATACAGGGCGTTTTCGTCCACATAGCTGTCGCAGGCCCACAGGGCCGCCATCAGGTCCTCCCGGGAGACCACGTTGGGCTTGTGCTCCAGGAGAACCTGCATCAGGCGGTTTTCGTTTTTGGTCAGTTCCGCCTGCTTCCCCTCATAGGTTACGGTGCAGTCCAGGCTGTTGAAGAGCATCCCCCGGTGCTCCATGAGGGTGCTCTGACCCTGGTAATCATAGGCCCGGCGGAGGGCCGCCTGGACCTTGGCCAAAAGCACGGACAGGTCGAAGGGCTTGGGGATAAAGTCGTCGGCTCCCATGTTGATGGCCATGACGATATTCATGTTCTCCGCCGCCGAGGAGAGAAAGAGGATGGGCACCCGGGAGACCCGGCGGATCTCCTGGCACCAGTGGTAGCCGTTGAAGAAGGGCAGGGTGATGTCCATAAGGACCAGATGGGGCCGAAAGGCGGCAAACTCCCCCAGAATGTCGGAGAAATCCTCCGCCTGCCGCACCTGAAAGCCCCAGGCCTCCAGCCGGGCGGCAATGGCCCCGGCGATCACCTGATCGTCCTCCACAAGATAGATGCGATACATGTCCTTCCCTCCTTCGGTTTTTCATGGTACGGCAGCGGCGGCCTCCTCCGCCCGGACAGGCCGGGAGGCAAAGACTCGGTCCAGCCAGCCGGCCAGGTCGGCGTAAACGGTCTGGCGGTCGGTTTCGTTTAAGATTTCGTGGCGGTCGCCGGGGTAGAGCTTCACCTCCACCTGGCGCATCCCTGCCTGGCGGAACATATCCGCCGCCCGGAGCACCCCCTTGGAAAACTCCCCTACCGGGTCGTCTGCCCCGGCGGTGAAGAGCACCGGCAGTTCCTTGGGCATCTTAGCCAGGAAGGCCTTGTCGTACAGCCGGTCAATGCCGGTGAACATGCTGTGGTAGGCGTTGAGGGTGAACACAAAGGTGCACCGCTCGTCGGCCAGATAGGCGTCCACGATGGCCTGGTCCTTGGTGAGCCAGTCCCGCGGGGTGCGGGCAGGCTCGAATTTTTTGTTGTACCCGCCGAAGGCCATGTTATCAATAAGAGAGCTCCGGTGCCGCCAGCCCTTGAAGGCCGCAAGAAGCGAGCACAAGGCCTTCCCCGCCTTCACCAGAGCCCGGGGCTGGCAGCCGGTGCCCATGATAATGGCCCCGTCCAGCTCTCCGCCGAACTGGCAGAGGTACTGCCGGGCATAGAAGGAGCCCATGCTGTGGCCCAGCAGCACATAGGGCAGGCCGGGGTAATCCTTTTTTGTGATCTCCGTCAGCCTGTGGAGATCCTCCAGCACTGCGCCGTTGCCGTCGTGTTCGGCGAAAAAGCCATAGTCGTCCTTGGTGCGGATGGAGCCGCCGTGGCCCAGGTGGTCGTTACCGGTGACCAGAATGCCCTGGCCGGTGAGATACTGGGCAAAGTCCTCGTACCGCTCGATGTACTCCACCATCCCGTGGGAAATTTGCAGGATGCCCCGGATGGGTCCCTCCGGCACGTAGCGGACCCCGTGAATTTTGGTCCCGCCGGAGATCGAGTCAAAGAAAAATTCTTCCTTCTTTCCCATAAAATCGCCCCCTTTGCTTTGATTATACAACAAAGGGGGCGATTTGACAGCCACATTCTTCCTCAATATCCATAAATCCACGAAAAGGCCATCCGCTGGATGGGTCCCCCCAGAAACATCTGGAAGAAAAAGAGACCTACCGCCGTAAGCAGCGCCATATGGCGGATGGCCCAGCTGCCCTGGTTATCCACCTGAAAAACCCGGACTTTAGACAGGAGCAGCCGGAACAGGAGAAAGCCCAGCAGGGTTCCCAGGGTGTTGGCCAGAAGGTCGTCCACGTCGGTGGCCCGGAAGGTGGACAGCTGGCTGACCTCAATGAGCAGGGAGAGGAGAAATCCGGTGAGCGCAGTTTCCCCCAGGCCGGTTCCCCGGCGGAACAGCAGAGGCAGAAGACAACCAAGGGGAAGAAACAACAGCACATTCAGAAGAAAGCCTCTCATGTCCTCCAGGGCCCAGCGCAGGGGGATGAGATTCACATCCTCCCAGGAGAAGACCGTTTCAAAGCGCAGCAGGTCCTGAATGTCTCCTGCCCCGGTGACGGCCAGCATCACCACCAGGAGAAGGGCCAGAACCTGCCAGCCCACCCAGAATCCCCTGGGCGGGCGGATCTTCTCCCAGTGAAAGACGGTGGCAACCCCTGCTTCCAGCAGAAGCAGGCAGGGCAGGACCACCCCATAGTCCAGCAGGTAATCGGCGATGATCTGGCTCAGCATGGTTCCGGTTCTCCTTTCTCTGTGGGGAACACTCAGCGGACGATCTTATAGTAGGTGCGGGCGGTAAGGGTGTAAATGATCAGGTACCCCAGGGCAAACACCGCCACCGTGCACAGGCTGGTGATGGCGAAGAGGGGGACGTTGTCCAGGTGAAGGGCCGCCATAAGCTTGGTAATCATCTTGAAGGCAGCGGCTAAGTGGACCACTGCTCCGGCCAGGGGGAGGAAGAACACGGTCCGCACCTGGCTCCGGATGGCGGTGCGCACCTGCTGCTGGCTCATGCCCACCTTCTCCATGATGGCAAAGCGCTCCTTGTCCTCATAGCCCTCGGAAATCTGTTTATAGTAAATGATGAGCACCGTGGCCATCAGGAAGAGGAAGCCCAGGAAGAGACCCAGAAACAGCAGACCGCCGTAGAGGCTGTATACCTCCAGCTTGCCCTCCTGCTGGCAGTCGCTATAAACCGACAGGGGGTGGATGCCGGTGACTTCTCCGTTCTCCCCGTAGTCCGGCTGGCTGTAACGCTCTGCCATATATTCGGTGATTCCGTCATAAGCGTCCAGGATTTCCTGGTCGCTGGCCCCGGTAAAGTCCAGGTTGAGCTGCCACATCACCAGTTGGGCCATATCGGCATAACGGAACTGCTGCTGGTACAGCTCATCCAGAGCGGCTTCGTCCGCCACCACCAGGCTCAGCCGGCGGCTGGAGTAGGAGCTGTACCCTTCCGTGGGGGATTTCTCCAGATGTTGGACCACCTGAAAGGTGCTGTCCATCAGGGTGAGGGCATCCTGGATTTCCTCGGTGGAGTACACCGCCGCCTGGCCGGGCTGCAGATTCAGATTCTCCCCTGTGGCGGCCTCATAGCCCGCCTGGGTGATGATCTCGGTGAACACGATCTGTCCCAGGGCGTCCTCCCGCTGGGTGAGGGTGAAGCGGTCCCCGTCCTGGATCATGTCCATGCTCAGCATATGCCAGGACCAGGCTTTCTCCACCGTGAGGCCCGCCGCCTGTACCTGGGCCAGAACAGCGGTTTCATATTCCTCCTCCGGAATGCCATCGGGATCGTCTTTCGTCTGAGAAAAGGTCATATCATGGGGATACATGGACGACACTGCGTCGTCCACCCCAATGTACATGCAGAAGCAGGTGGAGAGCATCACCAGCACCATGGTGGAGAGGATACAGATGTTGGCCAGACCCACGGCGTTCTGCTTCATCCGGTAGAGCATCCCGGAC
The DNA here is from genome assembly GCA_016296565.1 of Oscillospiraceae bacterium. GTDB lineage: Bacteria > Bacillota > Clostridia > Oscillospirales > Oscillospiraceae > Evtepia. The sequence continues at coordinate 39,639 of JAEDJB010000002.1, read as the reverse complement.
ACGCCGATAAAGTGTTTGGGCTGGTAATAGTAGCTTTTCTTTTTCTTCAGGGCTTTCAGAAGAGCGATGCTCCCGGCGGTGAACAGGCAGTAGGTGCCGATGATCACCAGCACCACCGCCACGAAAAAGAGCATGATGGCGTCCAGGGGGGATTCGGTGGTGAGGGCGATGAAGTACCCTGCCCCAATGGTGAGAATCCCCAGAAGGGTCAGAAGCTTTTTGGTCTTGGGCTCCTTCTCCCCTGCGTTTCCCCCCTGCAGCAGCTCTACCGGCCGGGACAGGCGGACGTGAAGAAGGTTCTTGGCCAGGGCCAGAAGGTTGATCCCGGCAAAAAGGGCTGCCGTCACTCCCAGGGCAGCGGGGCTTACGGAAAAGCCGAAATGGACCGTAAAGTAGAGCAGCTTGAACAGCAGCAGGATCAGCAGCTTGGAGAGCAGGATTCCCAGAAGCAGCCCGCCCACGATGGTAATGAGGCAGGTATACACCGTCTCCCAGAACAGGATCAGAGCGATGTGTCCCTTGGACATGCCCAGGATGTTATACAGGCCGATCTCCTTCTGCCGGCGCTTCATGAGAAAGCTGTTGGTGTACAGCAGGAAGATCACCGCGAACAATCCCACCACCACGGTGCCCACATACATGATGGCCTGAATGTTGGATGCCCGGGGCATGCTGGCCAGGTCCGGGCTCCAGGTGAGAAAGGCAACGTTGTAGAACATGGCGGCGGTGAGCAGGCCCGTGAGCAGGTAGGGAAAAACGAACTGCCGGTTGCGCACCAGGTTTCCGGCGGCGATCTTAGGGAAAAAGAGCTTACCCACGGTCCTCACCTCCCGCAGCCAGGGCGGTTAAGGTGTCTGCAATCTGGGCGAACATGGCCTCGTTGGTCCGGTCTCCCCTGTAGAGCTGGTGGTAGACCTCCCCGTCCTTGATAAACAGCACCCGGCCGGCCCGGCTGGCCGCTTTGGCGGAGTGGGTCACCATGAGGATGGTCTGTCCCTCCTGGTTCAACTGGCCAAACAGGTCCAGCAGCTGGTCTGAGGACCGGGAGTCCAGGGCGCCGGTGGGCTCATCCGCCAGGAGAATCCGGGGCCCGGTGATGCAGGCCCGGGCTACAGCAGCCCGCTGCTTCTGCCCGCCGGAGACCTCGTAGGGGTATTTGTCCAGAATGTCCCCAATCCCCAGCTTTTTGGCCAGAGGGGTGAGGCGCTTGGCCATCTCGCCGTAGGCCATCCCGGACAGGACCAGGGGCAGAAGAATGTTGTCCCGCAGGGAGAAGGTGTCCAGCAGATTAAAGTCCTGGAAAACAAAGCCCAGGTTGTCCCGGCGGAAAGCCGCCAGGTCCTTTTCTTTGATCTGTCCCAGATCCTTCCCCTCCAGAAGCACCTGGCCGCTGGTGGGCTGGTCCATGGAGGCCACGATATTCAGCAGAGTGGTCTTGCCGGAGCCGGACTCCCCCATAATGGCCAGATACTCCCCTTGTTCCACGGAGAAGTTCACGTTGGTCAGGGCGGGAACCATGTGCCCTCCCAGGCGGGTGGTGTAGGTTTTCTTTAATTGTTTCACTTCAAGCAGTGTCATCGCTATCCCTCCGGATCATTGGATTACACCGCAATCATAACGCGGATCAGCCTTTCTCCACCATCGGTTTTCCTTACATTTCAGGGGCAAACCTTACAGTTTTGAAAGGAATGGGGCGGGGGGTTCCCGCCCGTCAGACTCATGATAGCCGCCCGGTTTTTCCCTGTCAACGGACTTAATGGAATCTTAAAATTGTTTCACCGTTTCTTTAGAACTACTGCCGGCCCCAAAGAATCGAATTTGCAGGAAATTGGTTTATTTTCTGCGGAAAACATTTCTTTCAGAAATGTTTTTCTTTAATTTTGAGAAAAAGTTGCAAGAAAGTTATTTTTGTCTTTCGTTTTTTGCAGATGCGTGCTACAATGGCCCATATCTTATTTTTCCGCCCTACACCGCGGAAAATCGGGGAGGTATGAACGATGCTTACATCCAATCCTGACCTGCGCCCTTCCGGCGGCCCGTCTTCGCCGGGCGCGCTGTCCGCCCACAGCGACGGTCTCTGCCAGCAGGTGCTGGCCCTCTGCCGCCCTGAGCTTTCCCAGCCCCTCCAGTGGCTGAACACCCTCTATGTCCGGCTGTCCGACAACCTGTTTCCCGACGAGGCCTCCGGCCACGGCGCAGCCCCTCTCACCCAGGACCAGGCCGAATATCTGGCCGCGCTGGAGGAGGTTCTGGCCCGGAAGGAAGAGCCCTTCGATCCCCTGCTGGACCTGATCCCCCTGGACCCGGCGTCCCTCTCCGGCAGCCGGGTGGAGGACCGGTACCAGCGGTTTGCCGCCGCGGTGGCCGACTCCCATCTGCTGGCCCTGCTGCGCATCGGCCGGGAGATCATGCCCTTTGACCCGGCCTCCCACACCATCGGGGTGCACAACGTGGCCCTGCACACCGGTATGCTGGCCGCCCAGGCAGGCCTGCCGGTGGATCTTCCTCTGGTCAGCGCCGCCTCTCTGTGCCACGACATCGGCAAGTTCGGCTGCCGGGGAGAGGATGCTCAGCGGATTCCCTATCTCCATTACTACTACACCTGGCAGTGGTTCAGCCAGCTGGACCTGGAGGATATCGGCGCCATCTCTGCAAACCACTCTACCTGGGACCTGGAGTTTGAGAACCTGTCCATCGAGTCCCTCCTGCTGATCTATGCCGACTTCCGGGTTCGGGGCAATCGGGGGGAGGACGGGAAGGAGCACATGGCCATCTACTCCCTGGCCCAGGCCCGGGACCTGGTGTTTTCCAAGCTTTACAACATGACCCCGGAAAAGCAGCGCCGGTACCAGACGGTGTACTGCAAGCTCCGGGACTTTGAAACCTATCTCCGCTCCCTGGGGGTCTCCCCGGATTTCTCTTCCTGTGCCTTGGAAGAGCCGGACACCACCGACCCCTCCCTGCTCTCTGCTCAGGGAGCCCTCCAGGGTTTGCGGAACATGACCCTGGCAAACTCCATCCGCCTAATGAACATGGTGAGCACCGATGCCACCTTTGAGCAGCTGCTGGAGCAGGCCAAGACGGAAAAAAGCCTGCAGAGCATCCGCACCTATCTGCACCTGCTGGAGGAGTATAGCACCTATCTTTCCACCGCCAACAAGAAAAAGACTCTGGCCCTGCTCTATGAGCTTCTCATGCACCCGGACGGGGACGTGCGCCGGAAGGCAGGCCAGCTGATGGGCCAGATCCTGGCCAACAGCGGCCCCAAGTACCGGAAGGAACGGCCGGTGAACGCCAGGCAGGACACCATGATCCCCACCATGATGGCTCTGCTGGACGAGGCGGTGGCCCTGTGGGAGCAGACCATTCAGCAGTGCCTGTGCCCCGACCGTAAAATCACCACCAAGCACGCCCAGCGAATTTCCAACTCCTTAAAGGTGATTTGCGGCAGCCTGTTCGCCCACTGTGACAAGCGGGAGTCTCAGCCCTTCCTGGAGCCCCTGCTCCAGCGGCTGTGGCAGGCAGAGGGAGAGGACCGGTTCCAGCTGGCCGACGCCCTGGGCCGGGTGCCCCCCGACTATCTGCCGGAGGAGGACCTGGCCCCCACCATCGCCGCCCTGGGGCGCATGCTCCGGGAGGACGGGGAGATCCGGCTGCAGATTTCCGTTCTGCGCTGTCTGGAGGTCCTCGTAAAAGGCCGGCCGGAGGCCGCGCCCCTTATCCGGGACCAGGTGTCTGGCTGCTGCCCGGCGGAGGGAGAAAACCGTCTGGTGCTGGACTGCCTGCGCAGCCGGACCCTGGGGCAGCCGGTGAGCGCCATCAGCCCGGAAGAGGTCTCCGACCTCTACCTGAGCAACCTGAAAAACGCCATTCACTGGACGGTGAAGCTGGTGCAGATTGACCTGCTGTGCAGCCATGCCCAGGATGATCCGGACACCGCCTTCCACACGGCCATGCACCTTTCCAACCTGCTGTCCGTCAGCGAGCACCTGCCGGTGCGGGAATACGCCGGAGAGCAGCTCACCCGGCTGTGCCGCTCCCTCACCGTCACCCAGATCAATGAAATCGCCATTGACCTGCTCCGGGAGCTGGAGAGCGGCCAGGAGCAGGTGGCCCGGTTCATCCCCCGCTACGCCGGTCCCATTCTCTGCATGCTGCCGGACAAGGAGCTGCGGGAGGCAGTGGAGTACCTGGAAAACCTGGTGCGCAGTGGCTCCGTCCGTTCCGCCTGCGCCGCCCTGGCCGCTTTGGGGCAGCTACTCTGCGCCCTGCCGCCCCAGTCCCCGGTGGCGGACTGGGTTCTGGGGCTTCTCCTCACCGGCATCAGCCATTACGACGAGGTGATCCACCAGACTGCCCTGGCGGTGCTGTGCCGGGACGTGTTCAGCCGGGAGGACCTTCCCGATACGCAGAAGCACCGGTTCTTCCTGCGGATGCACAAGAAGCTGCTGACCATTTTGTCCGAGCCCCGGGATGGAACCCTCACCTTCTTCAACCGGGCCGCTATGCTCAATCACCTGTACCGTTTCCTGGTGCGCTGGGAGGTGCAGCAGGGAGACTTTGCCTTCCCCGCTCCCAAGCCTGCCGCTTTCTTCCCCGGCACCTTCGACCCCTTCTCCGTGGGCCACAAGCGCATTGTGGAGGAAATCCGTGCCTTGGGCTTTGAGGTCTATCTGGCGGTGGATGAATTTTCCTGGAGCAAGCGCACCCTGGCCAAGCTCCTGCGGCGGCAGATCGTCAGCATGTCGGTGGCAGACCAGTGGGACACCTACCTCTTCCCCGATGAGATTCCCGTGAACATCGCCAATCCTCAGGATCTGGCCCGGCTGCGGCAGTTGCTGGCAGACCAGGAGCTCTACCTGGTGGCAGGCAGCGACGTGATCCGCAACGCCTCCGCCTACCGCAGCGAAGAGCCCGGCAATGCCGCCGGGTACAACCACATCGTGTTCTTCCGGGACCACGACGAGGAAAACGCCGCCGTTCCCCTGTCGGATCTGATCCACGGGGACCTGAAGCTGCTCCGCCTGCCGGCCTTCTTTGAGTCGGTGAGCTCTACCCGGATCCGGGACTATGTGGACCAGGACCTGGACATCTCCATGCTGGTGGACCCGGTGGTCCAGTCCTTTATCTATGCCTACGGGCTCTACGTCCGCTCGCCGGAGCGGAAGAACGTTCTGCGGCGGCAGGACCTGAATTTCCAGACCTACCGCAGCGCCGGAGGCGACCTGCCCCAGGAGATGAACCAGCTGCTCCGCCAGCACAGCCAGGCCCAGGGCTCGGTGCTCCGCCGCCGGTCCGACACCCTGCTGGGCTGGACGGCGGGGCACACCCTGCGCAGCGCGGACCTTTACGCTGCCCTGCCCTCCCTGGAAAGCGCCAACTATGTGCGCCGGCACACCTCCGGCCGCATTCTCATGGTGGACCGGGTGGCACCGGACTGTCCTCCCGATCAGGCTCCCGCCACCTGCCGGCTGCTGCTCAATGAGCTGCTGGCCCGCAGCCTGGAGGGGGACCACACCTACGCCCTGTGCCGCTGCGCCCCGGAGGACACCGCCCTGCGCTATGCCTTGGATCAGCTGGGCTTTCTCCCCATTCTGGGGCAGGACGACGTGTTCTGCGTGGATATGCGCTCCCCGGTGATCCTGCTGCAGGACCTGCTCCTGCGAATCAAAAAGCCCCACCAGGACAGCGACGGGATCAAGGATGTCACCGCCCGCACTCGGCCCAAGCTCCGGGCCGCTCTCACCCGGCTCTTCCCCGGAAAGCTCCTTCTGTGCTTTGACTCGGAGATGCTCAATCAGTCCCTGATGGAGCGGGTGCAGCAGCTCAACGGCGTGCAGGATGTTCCCCCCGGTCAGCGGAAGCTGGGTCCCTATATGTGCGTCCCCTACGGCAAGATTCTGGCTGATGAAATTGTCCCCAACACAGTCACCAAGACCCTGCGGGTGGAGAAATGCTTCCATCCGGATATCCAGAGCTTTGAGGTGGTGGAGTACCCCGGCTACTCTCCCCTGCGCAGCCAGATCCGCACCCTGAAATCCTTCCGCAGGCCGGTGATCCTGGTGGACGACCTGCTTCACAAGGGGTACCGCATCGAAAAACTGGACCACCTGCTGAAGGAGGAGGGCCTGGCCACCCAGCGGCTGATTGTGGCGGTGATGTCCGGCTACGGACGGGATCTCATGCACGTTCAAGGGCGGAAGGTGGACTGCGAGTACTTTATCCCCAACCTCCACTACTGGATGACGGAAAGCCTGCTCTATCCCTTCCTGGGGGGCGACAGTATCGGTGGCCGGACCACGCGGGAGCACATGCTGCCTTCCATCAACCTGATTCTCCCTTACTTCTATCCCAACTTCCTGGCCGACGCCACAGAGGCGGGCATCCGGGACCTGTCCCGGACCGCTCTGGAAAACGCCTATGACATTCTCAGGGCGCTGGAGCAGGAGCACCAGAACATCTACAACACTGCCCTGACCCTGGGTCGCCTGGGACAGGCGGTGCACCAGCCGCGGCTGCCGGACAAGGGTGCCAGTATGCAGTATGATTTCTCCCTGCCGCCCTCCGCCTATCTGGAGGACGATCTGGCCCAAGCCTCCCGCATCTGCCCAAAGGAGGCCCATTATGAAGTTTAAATATTGGAATGGCTTCTGCCTGTGCGGGGAGGAAGCCCTGTTCCCTCCGGATACCCAGGTCATGGAGGGTCCCCGGGCGCCCCTGGTCTTTTTGGTCCACCGGGACCCCATGGCCGCCAGAGGATGGTTTGCCATCCGCACCCTGGAAGAGCTCTACGAGCCGGAGGGCCTCTGCCAGCTCACCCCCGCTGCGGCTCCGGTCCCGGATGACCTTCCCGAGGGCCTGGCCGCCTTTGTGGCTGAGCACGGGGCGACTGTTCTGAACGTGGCCTTCCGGCGGGCCTTTCTCTGGCTCCTGGCCCAAAAGAACAAAAAAACCGACGGCTTCAAGATTACCCTTGTGGGCCTGGGGGATGTGGGGGGCACGGTGCTCACTGGGCTGAAGCTCCTGGGGCGGGAGGTCCGGGAGGTCTCCCTCTTTGACCCCAACCAGGCCCAGTGCGCCCGGTACGAGATGGAGCTGAACCAGGTTCTTCCCCTTTCCCCGGACGCTCCCATGCCCAAAATCACCATCTGCTCTCAGGAAAACCTCTTTGACTGCGACCTGCTGGCCTTTACCGCCTCCCGGGGAGTGCCCGGACTGGACAGCGGGGTTTCCGATGTGCGCATGGCCCAACTGGAGGCAAACCAGGCCCTCATTGCTCCCTATGCCGCCCAGGCCCGGGAGACGGGCTTTACCGGCATCTTCTGCCAGATTTCTGACCCGGTGGATCTGCTGGCCCGGACGGCCTTCCTCCGCAGCAACCAGGCTCCGGACGGAACCTACGACTTTGACGGCCTGCTGCCCGAGCAGGTCCAGGGCTTCGGCCTGGGGGTCATGGCCGCCCGGGCAGCCTACTTTGCGGAAAAAGAGGGGGTTGACTTCACCCAGGGCCGGGTCTACGGTCCCCACGGCCAGGGCTTGGTGGTGGCCAACCACCGGGGGGAAGAATATGACGAGGCCCTCTCCCTCCGCCTGACAGATCTGACCCGGGGGGCCAACCTCCAGGTGCGGGACTTGGGCTTCAAGCCCTACATTGCCCCCGGCCTGTCCTCTGCTGCCATTTCTCTTCTCCAGCTGCTGCGGGGAGAGGACCACTTCGGGGCGGTTCCCCTGGACGGCGTCTACTTCGGCTGCCGGAGCCGCTTTACCCCCCAGGGCCTGGCGGTTTCCAGGGAGGAACTGAACCCGGCTCTGCTGGACCGGCTCACCCGGACCCACCAGAGCCTGAGAGGGATGGCGGGCCTATGAAACAGGAACTGACCGTAATCCGCGCCGGAACCACCCAGCGGCTGGAGCGGCTGCTGGACTTTGCCCTGGCAGAGCTTTCGGTGGAGGAACTCTCCGCCAAGGACCTGACCCAGGCCAGAAATCGGCACATCCTCTTTGCCGTGGGGATGGACGCCTACGGCCCGGACGCCTCCTTCTATACCCTGGTGCGTTATCTACGGCAGGAACCCTCCTGCCTGGAGGGGAGCGTGGCCGGTCTGGTGGTGGACGGGGGCGGAGAGCTTTACACCAAGCAAGCCGCCCAGACCCTGGTGATGGCCGCCAACATGGCCGGCTGCGCCTTTCCCGGCAAGCCCCTGGTGGAGGGTACCGGTTCCCTGTACAACCAGCACATTCTGGCCCAGCGGATGCACCTAAACTGGGAGACTACTTACTTTCACCGGGTCCGGGATCTGGCCCGGCGGGTGGCGGAGTTTGTCCCCCCCACCTTTCCCCACCCCAGAATCCTGATGCTCCACGCATCGGAGCACCGGCACTCCAACACCGTGTGGATGGGCCGCCAGGTGATGAGCCGGCTCTCCGCCCCCATCTCCTACCGGGAGGTCTCCTTACATAACGGCACCATCCAGGACTGCCGGGGCTGCTCCTACAAGGCCTGCCGCCACTTTGCCCAGCATAACACCTGCTTTTACGGCGGGGTCATCTCCCAGGAGGTTCTGCCCGCCATTGCCGAGTGCAGCGCCATGCTCTTTCTCTGCCCCAACTACAACGACGCGGTGAGCGCCAACATCACTGCCCTGTTCAACCGGCTGACCAACCTGCTCCACCAGCACGAGCTGTACGACAAGTACCTGTTTGGCATCGTGGTCTCCGGCTACTCCGGCAGCGACCTGGTGGCCCAGCAGCTCATGGGGGCCATGTGCCTGAATAAAACCGTCATGCTGCCCCCGCGATTCTGCCTGATGCAGACAGCCAACGACCCGGGCTCCGCCCGAACCATGGAGGGCATAGACGACCGGCTGACCCAGTTTGCCGCCCACATGGAATCCGTCCTCTGCCGTCTTCCCAACAAAACAGCGATTTAAAACAAAAGCGTGCCGGAGCAGCAATTGCTCCGGCACGTTTTTTATGGAGGTCGATGTTATCGGACTTCGTCCAAGAGAGCTGCGTAGCCCTTCTCGCCGGTGCGGACCTTGACGGCCTCGCCCACGGGAGAGATGAAGATCTTGCCGTCGCCCAGGTGACCGGTGCGCAGAGCCTTTTCCGCGGTTTCCACCACCAGGTCGGGAGAGACCTTGGAGACCACCACGGAAACCTGAACCACCGGCCGCAGGGACATGGACACGGGAACGCCGCGGTACATGCCGTTGCCGCCCCGCTGAGCGCCGCAGCCCATGGCGCTGGTCACGGTCATGCCGGTGATGCCGATCTCCTCCAGGGACTGCTTAAGCCGCTCGAAGCGATGGGCCGGGCAGTAGATGTCCACACGAGACAGGGTAGCTTCCTCTTCCCCGTCCTGACGGTCGGACACCGGCATCACGGGAGCTGCCGGACGGATGTTCTGGCCCAGCTCGCCTGCCACGCCGAAGGCCATGGAGAAGTCGGAGTAAGCGGAGGGCAGGCCGTGCTCGGTGATGTCCAGGCCTTCCAGCTCCTCCTCCTCGGAGACCCGCATGGTGCCGCCTACCACCAAGGAGATTACCTTGAACACAACCGCCATGGTTACAGCCATCCAAACGGTCACAGCCACAACGCCCAGGGCCTGGATGCCCAGCTGGTGGACGCCGCCGCCGTAGAACAGGCCGCTCTCGGTGTCAAACAGGCCCACAGCCAGGGTGCCCCAGGCACCGTTTGCGCCGTGAACCGCCACAGCGCCCACAGGGTCGTCGATGTGGAGCTTCATGTCCAGGCCTTCCACCACGACCACCACCAGGATACCGGCCACCGCGCCGATGATGATGGAGCCTACACCAGAGACATTGGCGCAGCCAGCTGTGATGGCCACCAGGCCTGCCAGGGAAGCGTTCAGACACATGGAGACGTCAGGCTTCTTGTTCTTGAGCCAGGTGACGATCATGCAGACCACGGTGGCAGTAGCGGGAGCCAGGGTGGTGGTGCCAAAGATCACAGCCAGCTCGGTGACGGACCCGGCGGCTGCTCCGTTGAAGCCGTACCAGCCGAACCAGAGGATGAACACGCCCAGAGCGCCCAGAGGCAGGTTGTGGGCGGGAATGGCGTTGGAGATCTTCTTATTGCCCCGCTGGGTGTACTTGCCGATGCGGGGACCCAGGAACATGGCGCCGATGAGAGCGGTGATGCCCCCGGCCATGTGGATGACGCAGGAACCAGCGAAATCAATGAAGCCCAGCTCTGCCAGCCAGCCGCCGTCGCCCCAGGCCCAGCCGGCCTCCACCGGGTAGATCACCAGGCTGATCACTGCCGAATACAGGCAGTAGGCAGAGAACTTGGTGCGCTCTGCCATAGCGCCGGAGACGATGGTGGCGCAGGTGGCGCAGAACACCAGCTGGAAGACGAAGGAGCTCCAGTCAAAGCCGCTGAAGCCGCTGCCGAACATGTCCCAGTTGACGGTGCCGATAAAGCCTCCCGCCACGTGGGGGTTCATCATGATCCCGTAGCCCAGAATGATGAACATCACTGTGCCGATGCAGAAATCCATCAGATTCTTCATGATGATGTTGCCCGCGTTCTTTGCCCGGGTGAACCCACATTCCACCATGGCAAAGCCGCATTGCATGAAAAAGACCAGGCTGGCACCGATCAGAAACCAGATGCTCAGAGAGATACTTTCCATTTCCATAACGTTACAACTCCTCTCTTTTTCAGATCGGCTGATTGCCGATTTGTTGAATACAGTATAGCCTGATCTGCCGTCGAGCGCAATGACAGAACAAAAGAAAGTTCTTGCAAAAATATCTTTAAATTTCGTTGTTTGCACCAATTTAAGACTGTTATTTTTGTGCTAATTTCCTATGAAAATATTCTAGCCACAGAGTTTGTTGCATAAAATATTTCTATAACTTGCAAAAATACGGCGTACCCGGATCTATCCAGGTACGCCGTTGGTACTGCATATTTACTGAATATTTGTGTATCCCATGAGCCATTTGTCAATCTCTGCCGCTGCCCGGCGGCCGTCGGCAATGGCCAGGACCACCAGGCTGGCCCCCAGGACCATGTCCCCGGCGGAAAAGACCTTCTCCGGGCAGGGCATCCCCTCCCGGGCTGCCAGGGAATCCTCCTCGCAGCCGGAAAAGCCGGAGGCCACCAGCAGCAGATCGGTCTCCAGAATCTCTTCCCCCTGGGGCGTGGTGAGGGTTATGGCGGTGAGCGCCCCGTCCTCATTGCAGGTGACCGCCTTGACTTTTGTCTCAAACCGGCGCACGTCCCGGCCAAAGCGCGCTTCCGACTCCTCCCGGGCGTAGTCGGCCTTGGGGGGATAATAGGAGGCGGGCTTGCGGATAATCTGGGTCAGGTCTGCGCAGCCCTGGCGCATGGCCACCGCCGCGCAGTCGCTGGCGGTATCCCCTGCCCCGATGATGGCTACCCGTTTGCCCCGGGCGGAGCAGAGAGGCTCTGCCTCCATTTCCGCGCTTTTTGCCGCGTCGATGAGGTAGTCCAAGCCGAAGCAGACGCCGCTGCCCACCTGCCCTTCGTACTCCACGACGCGGGGCTTCCGGGCGCCGCAGGCAAAGAGGACGGCGTCAAAGTTTTCATCCAGCTCTGCCGGGGTAATGTCGGTTCCTACATTTACCCCGGTGTGAAAGACAATCCCCTCCTGCTCCATCAAATCCAGCCTTCGACGGACCACTGCCTTGTCCAGCTTCATAGAGGGAATGCCGTAGGTGAGCAGGCCGCCGGGCTGGGGGTCCCGCTCCAGCACGGTGACCGAATGTCCCCGGCGGTTGAGAAAGTAGGCTGCCGCCAGGCCGGCGGGGCCAGAGCCCACGATGCCCACCCGCAGGCCAGACCGCCGCTGGGGCGGACGGGCCTGGATCAGCCCGTTCTGAAAGGCGTACTCAATGATGGCCAGCTCGTTGTCCCGCACGGTGACCGGCTCCCCCACCCGGCCGCAGAGACAGGCGCGCTCGCAAAAGGCGGGGCAAACCCGACCGGTAAACTCCGGGAAGGGATTGGTTTTCAGCAGGCGGGACAAAGCGTGGGCCAGGTTTCCCATCCAGAGCATCTCGTTCCACTCGGGGATCAGGTTGTGGAGGGGACAGCCCAGCCGCTCCCCCTCCCACTGGATGCCTGCCTGGCAGAAGGGCACGCCGCAGTCCATGCATCGGCCGCTCTGCTCCCGGCGCTGCCGCTGGGAGAGATTCCCGTAGAATTCCTTGTCGTCCTCCAGCCGGTTCAGGGGCGGTCGCTCTGGCCGCTCCGCCCGGTCATACTCCATAAATCCGGTGATTTTTCCCATGTTCACACACCTCGTTTCAGGAAGGCTTCCAGCTCCGCCTGCTCTCTGGTCAGGCCCTTTGCCTCGTACTCCGCAATGCGCTCGGTCATGCTGCTGTAGTCCCGGGGGATGATCTTTTTAAAGTCCTTCAGGAAGGCGTCAAAGTTCTCCAGAATATCAGCAGCCCGGGGAGATCCGGTGGCCGCCAGATGCTCCGAGAGCATTTCCTTCAGCTGCGCAATGTCGTATTTCTCCGCGAGAGGCTCCACGGTGACCATGTCCTTGTTCACCCGGCGGTAGAGGTCATGGGCTATGTCCAGCACGTAGACCACGCCGCCGCTCATGCCGGCAGCAAAGTTCCGGCCGGTCCGGCCGATGACAGCCACCCGGCCGCCGGTCATGTACTCGCAGCCGTGGTCCCCCACGCCTTCCACCACCGCAATGGCTCCGGAGTTTCGTACGCAGAACCGCTCCCCGGCAACGCCCCCCAGAAAGGCCTTGCCACTGGTGGCGCCGTAAAGAGCCACGTTGCCCACGATGACGTTTTCTCCCGGGTCAAAGGTACTCTCGGGGCTGGGATAGATTACCAGCTTTCCGCCAGAGAGGCCCTTGCCGAAGTAGTCGTTGCTGTCTCCCTCCAGCTCCAGGGTCAAGCCGGCCGGGAGGAAGGCCCCGAAGGACTGCCCCGCGCCGCCCCGGCACTTTACCCGGTAGGTGTCCTCCGGAAGACTGGTGCCAAAGCGGCGGGTGATCTCCGCCCCAAGCATGGTGCCGAAGGCCCGGTCGGTGCTGGAAACCTCCACGGTGCCGCAGGGAATCCCCTCCAGAATGGGCAGAAGCTGCCTCTCGTCAGCGGTCTCCTCCAGGTGGAAGTCATAAACATCCTCCGGCCGGAACCCCGCGGCTCCGTCCTCCGGCGGCGGGGCCAGAATGGAGGAGATATCCAGGGGTCCGGCGGCCTGGGGCGCGGTCTGGAGCAAATCCGTCCGCCCCACCAGCTCCTCCACGGAGCGCAGGCCCAGGCTGGCCAGAATCTCCCGCAGCTCCTGAGCGATGTAAACCATGAAATTCATGACATATTCCGGCTTGCCCCGGAAGTTTTTCCGCAGCTCCGGGTCCTGGGTGGCAATGCCCATGGCGCAGGTGTCCAGGCTGCACACCCGCAGCATCATGCAGCCCATGGCCACCAGGGGCGCGGTGGCAAAGCCGAACTCCTCCGCTCCCAGGGCGCAGGCTACCGCCACGTCCCGGCCGGTCATCAGCTTGCCGTCCACCTCCAGCTTGACTCGGGTGCGCAGGCCGTTGCTCAGCAGGGTCTGGTGGGCCTCCGCCAGGCCGATCTCCCAGGGTAGACCGGCGTTGTAGATGGAGTTTTTGGGTGCCGCGCCGGTGCCGCCGTCATAGCCGGAGATCAGTACCGTCTGGGCCCCGGCCTTGGCTACGCCTGCTGCGATGGTGCCGACCCCTGCCTCGCTCACCAGCTTTACGGTGATGGAGGCGTCCTTGTTGGCGTTTTTCAGGTCAAAGATCAGTTCCGCCAGGTCCTCAATGGAGTAGATATCGTGGTGGGGCGGCGGCGAGATCAGAGGAACCCCCGGGGTGGAGCACCGGGTCCGGGCAATCCAGGGCCAGGCCTTTCTCCCGGGCAGGTGGCCGCCCTCGCCGGGCTTGGCCCCCTGGGCCATTTTGATCTGGATCTCCGAGGCGCTCACCAGATACTGGCTGGTCACACCAAACCGGCCGGAGGCCACCTGCTTGATGGCGGAGTTTTTAATGGTCCCAAGGCGCTCCACCGCCTCGCCCCCTTCTCCGGCGTTGGATTTGCCCCCCAGAGTGTTCATGGCAACGGCAAGACATTCGTGGGCCTCCTGGGAAATGGAGCCATAGGACATGGCCCCGGTTTTGAACCGGCGGACGATGCTCTCCACCGGCTCCACCTCCTCCAGGGGGATGGGGTTCAGACCCTCCTGCCGGAAGACCAGCTGGCCCCGGAGAGTGTCCGTGGCCGCCTGGCGGTCGGCCAGATCGGTATAGACCCGGAAGTCCTCATAGCTCCCCTTCTGGACTGCCTTCTGCAGAGCCAGGATGGTCTGAGGATTGTACCGGTGGCGCTCTGCCCGGGCTCCGCTGCGGAGCTTGTGCATGCCGCCGGCGTCGATGGTGGGGTCGGTGGTGAGCTTCATGGGGTCAAAGGCCCGGTCATGTGCCCGGGTGACCCCCTCTTCAATCTCCCCCAGGCCGATGCCGCCAACCCGGCTGACGGTACCGGTAAAGTAGCGGTCAATGACATCCCGGCTGATACCCACCGCCTCAAAGATCTGAGCACTCTGGTAGGACTGAATGGTGGAGATGCCCATTTTCGCGGCGATGCTCACCACTCCGTCCAGAATGGCCTTGTTGAAATCCTCCACGGCGGAGTAGTAATCCTTGTCCAGCAGCTCTTTTTCGATGAGCTCCCCGATACACTCATGGGCCAGGTAGGGGTTCACCGCCCGGGCGCCGAAGCCCAGCAGAGCGGCAAAGTGGTGCACATCCCGGGGCTCGGCGCTCTCCAGAACCACGGAGACGGCAGTGCGCTTTTTGGTGCGGATCAGGTGCTGCTCCAGGGCGGACACCGCCAGCAGAGAGGGAATGGCCACATGGTTTTCGTCCACCCCCCGGTCCGAGAGGATAATCACGTTGGAGCCATTGCGATATGCCTTGTCGCAGCTGACAAACAGGTGGTCCAGGGCCCGCTCCAGGGAGGAATTTTTAAAGTACAGAAGGGACACGGTCTCCGCCTGGAGGCCGGGCATCTTCATGTTTTTCAGCTTCAGCAGCTCCATGCTGGTGAGGATGGGGCTGCTCAGCTGCAGAACCCGGCAGTTTTCCGGGGTGTCGCAGAGAAGATTCCCGTCAGAGCCCACATACACTGAGGTATCGGTGACGATCTCCTCCCGCAGGGCGTCAATGGGCGGGTTGGTCACCTGGGCGAAGAGCTGCTTGAAGTAGTTGAACAGTGGCTGCTGCTGGTCCGAGAGAACCGCCAGAGGGATGTCCGACCCCATGGACATGGTGGGCTCGTGCCCGGCCTTCGCCATGGGCAGGATGGACTGGCGCACGTCCTCATAGGTGTAACCGAAGACGGTGTACAGCTTGTCCCGGAGGGCCTGGTCGTGGACGGGTACCCGCCGGTTGGGGGCGGGCAGGTCGTCCAGGGTGACCAACTCCCGGTCCAGCCACTCTCCGTAGGGGTTGGCAGCGGCGTAGCGGCCCTTGATTTCCCCGTCCCGCTGGATCTTTCCGGCAACGGTGTCAACCAAGAGCATCTTGCCGGGACCAAGGCGGCCCTTCCGCACGATGTGCTCCGGCGGAATATCCAGCACGCCAACCTCTGAGGAAAGGATCACAAAGCCGTCGTCGGTCTCATAGTACCGGGCCGGGCGCAGGCCGTTCCGGTCCAGACAGGCCCCTACCATGTCCCCGTCGGAGAAGAGGATAGCCGCCGGGCCGTCCCAGGGCTCCATCATGGTGGCGTAGTAGTGGTACATATCCCGGATGCCCCGGGGCATGTCCCGGTTGCGGCTCCAGGGCTCCGGGATGGTGACCATCACCGCCTTGGGCAGCTCCATGCCGCTGAACATGAGAAACTCCAGGGTGTTGTCCAGCATGGCCGAGTCCGACCCGCTGGGGTCCACCACCGGCAGGATCTTTTCCATTTCGCTGTCCAGGGCTTCCGTGTTCATGGTCTCTTCCCGGGCCAGCATCCGGTAGACGTTGCCCCGGATGGTGTTGATTTCCCCGTTGTGCAGGAGCAGGCGGTTGGGATGGGCCCGCTCCCAGCTGGGGTTGGTGTTGGTGGAAAACCGGGAGTGGACCAAGGCAATGGCAGTTTCATACCGGGTGTCCTGAAGGTCCCCGTAGAACTGCCGCAGCTGGTGGACCAGAAACATTCCCTTGTAGACAATGGTCCGGCAGCTGAGGGAGGCCACATAGGTATCCCGCACCGACTGCTCATACTCCCGGCGGATAATGTACAGTCGGCGATCAAAGTCCAGGTCCTGCTTTGCCTCCTCCGGCCGGCGGATAAAGCCCTGCCAGATGGCGGGCATGCAGTCCCTGGCCCGCTGGCCCAGCACCTGGGGGTTCACCGGCACCTGCCGCCAGCCCAAAAACTCCATCCCGTCCTTTTCCACCAGAATCTCAAAGAGTTTCTT
Organism: Oscillospiraceae bacterium; assembly: GCA_016296565.1. Taxonomy (GTDB): domain Bacteria; phylum Bacillota; class Clostridia; order Oscillospirales; family Oscillospiraceae; genus Evtepia. The sequence continues at coordinate 23,181 of JAEDJB010000002.1, read as the reverse complement.
CCGCTGGCTACGGTGGAACCGGTCCTGGGGAAAGAAAAACATGCCCACGGCATAGCTTCGCGGTCCCTCCAGGCGGATTCCCTGCTCTGCCGCGGCGGCGGAAAAGAAGGCATGGGAGATCTGAAGGAGAATGCCCACGCCGTCGCCGGTCTGCCCGGAGGCGTCCTTGCCGGCCCGGTGCTCCAGCTTCTCCACGATCTTCAACGCGCTGTCTACCGTGCGGTAAGAGCGCGTGCCGGCGATGTTCACCACCGCGCCGATCCCACAGGAATCATGTTCGAATCGTTCGTCGTATAATCTGCAAGAAGAACGTTCCATAGATGCACCTTCCTTTCCTGGTATATCTGGGATATTACTCGCAGGCTCCGGGGAAGTCAATGAAAAAAGCCGGACCGCTGAATAATTTCAGCAATCCGACTTTTCTTGTGATTCCGCACAAATAGAAAGGTGTGCATTTTTACAAAATAACCAAATCAGACTATTTCAGATAGAATTTTTTCGGGATTGATCCATCCCACGGGAAAGAAATTTCCAGCCAGAAATTCCCTTTGATTTTTGCATAGTTATTCTATCTGTCCTGCAAATTGGCTTAACTGGCTTCGTAGTCGGCAAAGCCGGAGGACCGGGTCATGGTTCCGTCCGCCGTGATGAACAGGGCCTCCACACCCTTCAGGCTCTCCACCAAGGCCAGCCCATCCTCCAGGCCCAGCAGCAGGCAGGTGGTGGACAGGGCGTCCCCCTGAACAGAGCTGTCCGAGAGGATGGTCACGGAGGTCAGGCCGTTGTCAGCAGGGAACCCGGTGAAGGGGTCCAGAATGTGGTGGTATTCTTTTCCGTCGTAGGTGAAGTACCTCTCATAGGTGCCGGAGGTGACGATGCTCTTGCCGGAAACCTGGAGGGTGGCCAGGTAACTTCCCTGTTCCTGGCTGGGGTCCTGAACGCCGATGAGAAATCCGGCGTCCTGGCTTTTTCCACCGATGAGCAGAACGTTTCTCCCCAGGTCCAGAACGGCCCGCTCCACGCCCTGCTCCACCATCAGCTCCTTGACCTTGTCGGCAATGTAGCCCTTGGCGATGGCGCCCAGGTTGGCTTTCATGCCCTCCCTGACCAGATAGGCGCGGCCCTCCTCCACCAGCAGGTCATCGCTGCTGATCAGGGGCAGGACTTCCGCAAGCTCTTCCTGGGTGGGGTAATGGCCCTCTCCGTTGTGAATGCCCCACAGGTCGATGAGAGGCCCGGCGGTTACATCAAAGTGCCCCTGGGAAAGGGTATAGTATTCCTTGGCCTGGCGGAGGATCTCCTCGGTCTCCGGGGCGATCTCCACCCACTCCTTCCCGGCGGCTTTGGCCAGGCGGTCCAGGTCGCTGCCCTCCTTCTCCACGCTGAGCAGGTCCTCCAGCCGGGCGATCTCGTCAAAGGCCAGCTCCAGCACGGCAGGATCACTGTCGTCGTAGAGCGTAATGGTCACAAGGGTGTCCAGCAGGAAGTTGCTTTTGGAGGGCAGTTCCTCCTCCTGGCCGCACCCGGCGGCGGAGAGCAAAAGCAGAAAGCAGAGCAGAAGGGACAGGGTTTTCTTCATGGTAAATTCCTTCCTTTGGTCGAGTTTCTCTCATTATATCGAAATGTGCCCCCACATGCAAGCGGGACGGCTCCGGAACGGGAAGGAAAGAATGGCCGTTTCCCCGCATAGGGTATAGGACAAGGAGGTGGCGTCTGTGAAGAAACCGGGACAAACGCGCCTGACCGGGGGGCTGCTGCTGGGACTGGCCCTGCTGCTCTTCGCCTTTCCTGGGGAGAGCGCCCAGGGGGCGCGGCAGGGGGTGACCCTGTGCGCGGAACTGATTATCCCCTCCCTCTTCCCCTTCTTCGTCCTCTCCTCCCTGCTGATTGCCACCGGGCTGGCGGAGCTGTGCGCCCGCCCCCTGGGGCGGCTGCTCTCTCCCCTCTTTGGAACCAGCGGCGCGGGGCTCTCCGCCTTGGTTTTGGGGCTGGTGGGCGGTTACCCCGTGGGCGCCCGGACCCTGGCTCAGCTGGCAGAGCGGAATGCCTGCTCCCCCAAAGAGCTCCGGCGGCTGTCCCTCTTCTGCAACAACTGCGGCCCGGCCTTTTTTGTGGGCGCGGCAGGAGTGGGGGTGTTTGGCTGCCGGGAGGCAGGATTTCTCCTGCTGGGTGCCAACCTGCTCTCCGCGGTTTTGCTGGGGATGCTCCTTCACTTTTTCCTGGATTCCAAGGATAGGCAAGGGGACTGCCTTTACAGCAATCCCAAATGTCTTTCTCTGTCTCAGGCGCTGCCGGACTGCGTCAGCGCCGCCTTTTCCTCCACCCTGGGGGTCTGCGCCTATGTGATTCTTTTTTCGGTCCTCACCGCCCTGGCAGACTGCTCCGGGCTGCTGCCCTTCTTCGTGAATACCCTGGCCGGGTTCTTGCCGGGGGAGCAGGCTCCCGCCCTGTGCCGCAGCCTGCTCATGGGCCTTATGGAGATTTCCACCGGAACCGCAGCCCTGCGGGAGGGCATCGCCTCCCCTGCCGCCCTGCCTCTGGCGGCCTTTCTCCTGGGGTGGGGCGGGCTGTCGGTTCACTGTCAGTCCCTGCCCTACTGGCGGCAGGCCGGGGTTCCGACCGGGCCCTACCTGGGGGCGAAGCTGGCCCAGGGACTGCTGTCAGCCGGGCTCACTGCCTTGGGCGCGTCCCTTTTCCCACTCTCCCTGCCAGTGATGGCCTCCACGGTGTCCCTGGTGACTCCCAGCCTGCTCCGCCAGGAGCTGCTGGCCCTCTGGGTTTTGTCCGGGGCCTATTCCCTTTTGCCGAAAAAAAGGGGTGGAAATGCCGGCGGAAAGCCGGTATAATGGGGACAAATCCTACGTCCGGGAGGAAGTCCCATGCTGTTTTCCAAAACCATCGAACCCAGGTGCGCCTACTGCAAACGGGGAAAACCCATGGAGCAGGACACCATTCTCTGCAAAAAGAAAGGCATCACCCAGCCTGACGGGGCGTGCCCTGCCTTTCGCTATGACCCCCTCAAGCGGGTCCCGCCCCGCCCGATCACCCCGGATTTCAGCCGGCTGAAGGACGAGGACTTTACCCTATGAAAAAGACCTCTGCCGCAAGGCAGAGGTCCTTTTGTTTTTTCGTGACAGGTCCCGGCGTCTGCTGCCTATGTACCCCAGGGCAGCGCCGGGCGGGACGGGCCTTCCCGGCAGAAGGGTGCCGGGATGCCCGCAGTGACTCAGACGAGAGTATCCGGATGCAGACCAAAACTGACGGCAATGGCGGCGTCCACCTGATGCATCAGGGGACCGTCTACCCGCCCCATGTGCTCCCGCAGCCGCTTCTTGTCCAGGGTGCGGATCTGCTCCAGCAGAACCACGGAATCCTTGGGCAGGCCATACTGCCGGGCTGCCAGCTCAATGTGGGTGGGCAGCTTCGCCTTCCCGGTCTGGGAGGTGATGGCCGCCGCAATGACAGTGGGGCTGTGGCGGTTTCCGGTGTCGTTCTGCACGATGAGCACCGGGCGCACGCCCCCCTGTTCGCTGCCAACCACTGGGCTGAGATCGGCATAAAAGATATCTCCCCGTTTTACGCTATTGTCCACAAAGCTCACACTCCGCCGGAAAGTAGTTTCCTGCGTTACATAGATTGGAATCCTATGTAACGCGGTCACTATGATTCTCCCACGGACAGGCGGCCTTTATACCCTTCCGGAGAAAAAAGTGCGCCGCCTCTGCCGGGCGCGGGTGCCGCGCCCTCTCCCCTCGGTCCATCCTATGCGGAAGGGCCTTCCGGGGGAACTGTGTCGCTTACAGATAAATTCTGGGGATGCGCTTGGTGAGCACGCACAGAAGCTCATAGGAAATGGTGTTCATGATCCCGGCGCCGGCTTCCACAGGCTGTCCGTCGCCATAGAGCACGGCCACGTCCCCTTCCTTCACGCCGGGGATGTCGGTCACGTCCACCATGCACATGTCCATGCAGATCCGCCCGGTGACAGGGGCCTTCTGGCCGTTGATCAGGACGGTAATCTTGTTGGAGAAGCCGCGGCAGTAGCCGTCGCCATAGCCCACGGGGATGACAGCCAGGGTGGTGTCCCGCTGGAGGGTGTTGGTCCGGCCGTAGCTCACGGGGGTGCCGGCGGGAACCTTACGGACGGTAGCTACCCGGCTCTTCAGCTCCAGAACAGGCACCAGGTCGCACAGGCCGGGGTCCATGTTGGCGTCGGGAAGGTGGCCGAAGAGGACGATGCCGGGGCGGACCATGTCCAGATAGGTGGCGGGATAGAGCAGGGTGGCTGCGCTGTTGGCGCAGTGGCGGATGGAGAAGGTGTAGCCCAGCTCCTGCACCTGGCGGATGATCTCCAGGAAGCGGCCGAACTGGAGCATGGTGTACTCCTCGCTGCCGTCGGAGTCAGAGAAGTGGGTGAAGATGCCCTCTGCCTTCAGTCCGGGCAGGTTCACTGCCTCGTAGATCTCCTTGGCGGACTGGGGGATGGTCTCCTCGTGGCACAAAAAGCCCAGGCGGGTCATGCCGGTGTCGCACTGAATGTGCACCGTGATGGTGCCCCCGGCCTTCTGGGCCTCGGCGGACAGGGCCTTGGCGTACTCCAGATCGTAGCAGGCCTGGGTGATGTTATACTTGACCAGCTCGCCGCCGTAAACGGAGGGGGTGCAGCCCAGAATCAGAATGGGAGCCTGAATGCCGGCGTCCCGAAGCTCAATGGCCTCGTCCAGACAGGCTACACCCAGGTAGTCCGCCCCCAGCTCCTCCAGCTTCTTGGCCACCGGAATGGCGCCGTGGCCGTAGGCGTCTGCTTTCACCAGGCCCAGGAACTTGGTGCCGTAAGGGGTCAGGCCACGCAGGGCGTGATAGTTGTGGGCAAGTCTCTCCATGGACACCTCTGCCCAGGTCCGTTTCATTTGTGCTTGCATATGTTACACGATCCTTTCTAATTTGTGGGTTGCTGCAATATAAAGGCAGAAAACACGCATTGGATCACAGTGGATCCATCGCTGCGAAGCTCTCCCCGCAGCAGAGTCTTCTGTGCTTTGTCAAACCATAGTACGGTCTCCAGGCCCTGGCCGGGCTCTGTCTCCGGCTCCCGGCAGCAGATCCGCAGAACCTCCTGGTCTCCCAGCAGCTCGCTGCCGGTCTCGGCAATGTAACCGGACTCCATGGCGGTGAGCAGGGCGGGCAGGGCGTCCAGGGGGGACAGCCCCTCCTCGTTTAAGGGACCGGTCTCCAGCTGCACCCCGTCAAAGGTCAAAAAGGTTTGTCCCTTGTCGATCTTCGCGGTGATCCCCGCCACCTCGTCCGGGGCCGTAATCACCAGGGTCAGCCCGTCCTTCTTGGTACCGGAAAACTCCACCGTATACTCGTACACCCGCTGGCCGTAGTCCGCCGTCAGGTCCATGGTGCCGGAGATGGCCTCCCGGGACAGAAAGTCTGACCGGAGCTCCAGGGTCAGGTCGTTGTCGCTGTCTGCTCCCCCGCAGCCGCAGAGGGCCAGGGGCAGGAGCAGGCCTATCATTCGTGTGCAAAACTTCTTTGCACCCAAGGGAAATTCCTCCTACTCGGTTGGTCCACCGGCTTCGCCCATCGCCTCTTGAATGGCCATGGGGATGGTCTCCAGCAGGTCCGTGGGGGTCATGCCGTACTCCCCCAGGCGGGCCGCCGCCAGATCCCCTGCCCGGCCGTGCAGCCACACCGCCGCGGGAACTGCCTTTTGGGGGGACAGTCCCTGGCCCAGCAGAGAGAGAATCATCCCCGCCAGCACGTCGCCGCTGCCCCCCTTGGCCATGCCGGGGTTGCCGGTGGTGTTGACGAAGGTCTCCCCGTCAGGGAAGGCGGTGATGGTCCGGTGGCCTTTCAGCACCAGCACGCAGCCGTGCTGCCGGGCAAACGCCCGGGCCGCGGCCTCCCGATCAGAGCCAATGCCCTCCCCCCGCGTCAGCCGGAGAAATTCCCCGTCGTGAGGCGTCAATACCGTCAGCCGGCCGCGTCTGGTGTCCAGCACATCTATATGCTCTGCAGCGGCGTTTATGCCGTCAGCGTCCAGCACCAGCGGGGGCTGCACTTGTTCAATGAGGCGGAGGGTGCGCACGTCCGTCTTGCGGCTCCGGCCCAGACCGGGACCGATGAGGACTCCGTCGCTGCTGTTCATTTTCTCCAGCAGAACGGGAAAGGGTGGGACAGGCGAAGGCATGGCCTCCTGGCATTTGACCGCCAGCACAGGCCAGATTTCCCGGGGAACCGAGAGAAACACCAGGCCGGAGCCGGTGCGCACCGCCGCCGCCGAAGCAAAGGCCGGCGCCCCGGTAAAGCCCACGCAGCCGGCCAGGATGTGGACCTTGCCGAAGGTTCCCTTGTGGCCGTTCCGGTCCCGCACAGGCAGGCAGTCCCGAACGAAGGATTCTGTGACCTGGATCAAATTCATACACCTCCGTCTCCTACTCTTTGCAGTATAGCAGAAAATTCTTAAGCTTCAAGAAAGAGAGGATAAAGTTTTTATCACAAAAATCTGGAAACCCTTCCATTTCTCCCCGAGACGCCCTTAATTATAGTTTTTTCCATCTTGCTTTTCAACCTTTTTTATGGTAAAGTTACTCTGTTACAAAACAATGAAGGGGAAAATAGCGGTCCTCGGGCCTCTCAGAGAGGGACGGTCACCGGCTGTAAGCCGTCCTGCGCGCTCTGCCGCTTGGTTCGCCCTGGAGTTTCGGCGGGGAAATACGCCGGCGGATGGTCCACCGTTACCGGACGATGAAGCGCGCGCAGATTCTGCGCGAAGTTCGGGTGGTACCGCGGAAGTTCTTTGCCTTTCGTCCCGTTGTGGGATGAAGGGTTTTTTTATTTCCATAGAGAGTGAAATATTTGGAGGAAGCAGCATGAAAGAACAACTGGAAAAAATCAAACAGGAAGCCCTGGCGGCCCTGGCTGCCGCCAAGGAGTCCTCTGACCTGGAGACCCTCCGGGTCAAATACCTGGGCAAAAAGGGCGAGCTCACCGCCGTTCTCAAGCAGATGGGCAAGCTCTCCGCTGAGGAGCGCCCCGTCATCGGCCAACTGGCCAACGACGTGCGGGAACGGCTCACCGCTGAGATCGAGGCCCAGAAGGCCAAGCTGGAGCAGGTGAAGCTGGAGGCCCGCCTGAAGGCCGAGGCCGTGGACGTGACCATCCCCGGCCGGGAGAAGAAGCTGGGCCACCGCCACCCCATGTATATCGCCCTGGAGGAGATCAAGGACATCTTCGTGGGCATGGGCTTTACCATTCTGGACGGCCCCGAGGTGGAGCTGGCCTACTATAACTTCGACCGCCTCAACGCCGAGGAGGGCCACCCCTCCCGTGACTGGTCCGACACCTTCTATTTTGACGAGGACAGCCGCGTGATGCTGCGCTCCCAGACCACCCCCATGCAGGTCCGGGCCATGGAGACCATGGAGCTGCCCATCCGCATCATCGCCCCCGGCCGGGTCTACCGGAAGGACGAGGTGGACGCCACCCACTCCCCCATGTTCCACCAGGTGGAGGGCATGGTCATTGACAAGAACGTGACCATGGCCGACCTGAAGGGCACCCTGAACGCTGTCATGGAGCAGCTTTACGGCGAGGGCACCAAGACCCGGTTCCGCCCCCACCACTTCCCCTTCACGGAGCCCTCCTGCGAGATGGACGTCCAGTGCCACAAGTGCGGCGGCGTGGGCTGCCCCACCTGTAAGGGCGAGGGCTGGATCGAGGTGCTGGGCGCCGGCATGATCCACCCCAAGGTTCTGGAGATGTCCGGCATTGACCCGGAGGAGTATTCCGGCTGGGCCTTCGGCATGGGCCTGGAGCGCATGGCCATGCGCCGGTTCAAGATCTCTGACCTGCGCCTGATCTTTGAAAACGACGTCCGCTTCCTGGAGCAGTTCTGAGAAAGGAGAGAGAAATACCATGTTACTGTCTAGAAGATGGCTGAATGAATTTGTCCCGGTAGACGCCGGCGACCACGATTTCGCGGAAGATATGACCCTCTCCGGCTCCAAGGTGGAGGTCACCGAGGTTGAGGGCGAGGAGATTTCCAACGTGGTGGTTGGCTGCGTCACGGAGATCAAGCGCCACGAAAACTCCGACCACATGTGGATCTGCCAGGTGGACGTGGGCAAGGAGGAGCAGCTTCAGATCGTCACCGGTGCCCAGAACGTCTCCCAGGGGGATCTGGTACCCGTGGCCCTGCACAACAGCACCCTGCCCGGCGGTATTCATATTAAGAAGGGCAAGCTCCGGGGCGAGGTGTCCAACGGCATGCTCTGCTCCTACAAGGAACTGGGTATGACCGACAACGACTGGCCCCACAGCATTGTGGACGGCATCTTCCTGCTGGAGTCCGACCCCGACCTGAAGGCCAAGAACTTAAAGCCCGGTGACGATATCCGGGAGGCTCTGGACCTGAACGACCACGTGGTGGAGTTTGAGATCACCCCCAACCGCCCCGACTGCCTGTCCGTCATCGGTCTGGCCCGGGAGGCTGCTGTGACCTACGGCAAGCCCCTCACTCTCCATGAGCCTGTGGTGAAGGGCGGCGGCCCCGGCAATCTGGCAGACCTGCTGGACGTGGAAACCCCCGCCCAGGACCTGTGCCCCCGGTACACCGCCCGGATGGTCCGCAACGTGAAGATCGGCCCCTCCCCCAAGTGGATGCGGGAGCGGCTGCGCGCCTCCGGCGTGCGCCCCATCAACAACATCGTGGACATCACCAACTACGTGATGCTGGAATACGGCCAGCCCATGCACGCCTTTGACTACCGCTATGTGAAGGGCGGCAAGATCATCGTCCGCCGAGCTGAGGAGGGCGAGGAGCTCACCACCCTGGACGGCAACGTGCGCAAGCTGACCCATGACCACCTGGTCATCGCCGACGAGACCCGGGCTGTGGGCCTGGCAGGCATCATGGGCGGCGAGAACAGCGAGATCGTGGAAGACACCGTGGACGTGGTCTTTGAGTCCGCCAACTTTAACGGCACCTGCATCCGCAAGGGCGCTCTGGCCCTGGGTATGCGCACCGAGGCTTCCGCCAAGTTTGAGAAGGGTCTGGATATTCTGAACACCCTCCCCGCCGTCAACCGGGCCTGCGAGCTGGTGGAGATGCTGGGCGCCGGCGAGGTGCTGGACGGGGTCATCGACATTCTGAACTTCGTGCCCCAGCCCAAGACCCTGAAGCTGCGTCCGGAGAAGATTAACGCTCTCCTGGGCACCGACATTGACACCCCCGAGATGTGCCGCATCCTTACCGACCTTGGCTTCGGCGTGGACGGGGATGACATCACTGTTCCCTCCTGGCGCGGAGACGTGGAGCACTACTCCGACCTGGCAGAAGAGGTGGCCCGCTTCTTCGGCTATAATCAGATTCCCACCACCGCCATGCGGGGCGTCACCACCCAGGGCGGCTACAGCCGGGAGCAGGTGCTGGAGCGGGACCTGGGTGCTATCTGCCGCAGCCTGGGCTATGACGAGATCATCACCTACTCCTTCATCAGCCCCACCTATTACGACAAGATCCGCCTGCCAGAGGACTCCCCCCTGCGCAAGTCCCTGCGTATCTGCAACCCCCTGGGCGAGGACACCTCCATCATGCGCACCACGGTTCTACCCTCCATGCTGGAGATTCTCACCCGGAACTACAACTTCCGCAACAAGTCCGCCTACCTCTACGAACTGGGCCGCACCTATTTTGAAAAAGAGGACGGCATGGCTGACGAGCCCAAGATCCTCTCCCTGGGTCTCTATGGTCCCGGCGAGTCCTTCTTCACCCTGAAGGGTGCGGTGGAGACCATCCTGGACAGCATCCGGGCAGAGAACGTCACCTTCCAGGCAGAGACGGAGAACCCCTCCTATCATCCCGGCCGCTGCGCCAGAGTGTACGCCAACGGCCAGGAGCTGGGTGTGCTGGGCCAGATCCATCCCCTGGTGGCCGCAAACTACGGCGTGGATACGGAGCTGTTCTGCGCGGAGCTGCGCTTTGATGCCCTCTTCGCCGCCCGTGGGGCTGATCCTGAGTACGTCCCCCTGCCCAAGTTCCCCGCTGTCACCCGGGACATCGCCGTGCTGGTGGACACCGCCATTACCGTGGGCCAGCTGGAAGCCTGCATCCAGTCCGCCGCCAAGGGCCTGCTGCGGGACGTGACCCTCTTCGATATCTACAACGGGGCCAACCTGCCCGCCGGCAAGAAGTCCGTGGCCTTTAACCTGGTCCTGCGGGCAGACGACCGCAGCCTCACCGCCCAGGAGGCCGACGACGAGGTGAAACTGATCCTGGCAGCCCTGGAAAAGGACTTTGGTGCTGTATTACGTTAAAAGATTCCAATCTTTTTACACCTTTTGCTCTTTACAATCTCGGTTTTGCGTAGTATGATAGTTCTGGTTTGATAGTATTATTCGTAACAGGGGGGATACCAATGGATTCTGATTACACCAGAAAGTTTCAGGTGCCGCAGGAGCGCAGCAGCGAAATGAAGGCCATCCTCATGTCTGTTTACGCTTCCTTGAAGGAAAAGGGATACAATCCTATCAACCAGATCGTGGGGTATATTCTCTCTGAGGACCCGACCTATATTACGAACTACAACAACGCCCGAACCCTGATCCGGAAGCTGGACCGGGATGAGCTGCTCCAGGAATTGGTGCGCCAGTACCTGTCGAACTGAACATAAGATCAATGCCCGGCCGCACAAGCGGCCGGGCATTTTTCCGCCCAAAGAACGGAGGGAAACCATGAAGCCTCAGAATGACCCGCATCTTGCTCCCTTTCTCGCACCAGACCCATTCGTTGACTTTTATGACCCCGGAATCAAGGCATGCGCTGCTTCCCTGTTTCGTCCGGAGATGGACCAGGAAGAAAAAGCGAGAGTCGCCTATGAATTTGTACGGGATCAGATTCCCCACTCCTTTGACTGCAACGCCGCTGTTATCACGGCCAGGGCGTCCCAGGTTCTGAAATACAAAACCGGAATCTGTCACGCCAAAGCCAATCTCTTGGCTGCGCTGCTCCGCTCCCAGAAGATTCCCGCCGGCTTCTGCTTTGAGCGCATTACCCTGGTGGAGGATGACTCCCTCGGGTACTGCGTTCACGCATTGAACGCAGTCTGGCTGAAGGGAACCTGGGTCAAGCTGGATGCCCGGGGCAACAAAGAGGGCATTCATGCTCAATTCTCTCTGGAAGAGCCTGTCCTGGCTTACCTGCCCCGCCCATGCTGTGACGAGTATTTCTTTCCCGGTATCTACGCCCATCCTCACGCCCCAACCATGGCCATGCTGGAACAGGCGGCAAGCCTTCAGGATATTATGGACAACCTTCCAGACATGGTCACGGAACCGCCTGATCTCCCGGAATAAAAAATCCCTCCAACCCGGAGTAACCTGGGTTGGAGGGATTTTTGTTGGTTTTGATGGAAGCGCTCAGCCTTCCAGATAAGCTCTGTGGAAGACCTTCTTGCCCTTCTTGATGACCAGGCCTTCGCCGGAGAGCTGCTCGGCGGTGAAGGACGCGCCGATGTCCTTCACCTTCTCCCCGGCTACTTCCACGCCGCCCTGCTGAACCAGGCGGCGGGCCTCGCCCTTGGAGGGAACCAGGCCGCACTTGTGCATCAGGTCCATGATGCCGATGGCGCCATCCTTCAGGTCCTCAGCGGTCAGGGCGGTGGCGGGCATGTTGGCGGTGTCGCCCCCCTTGGAGAACAGGCCGCGGGCGGTCTGCTGGGCCTTGTTGGCCTCTTCCTCTCCGTGGACCAGCTTGGTCAGCTCATAGGCCAGGATTTCCTTGGCGGTGTTCAGTTGGGCGCCCTCCCAGGTGTCCATCTTGTCGATCTCTTCCAGGGGCAGGAAGGTGAGCATCCGGATGCACTTGAGCACGTCGTCATCCCCCACGTTCCGCCAGTACTGATAGAAGTCATAGGGAGAGGTCTTGTTGGGGTCCAGCCACACAGCGCCGGAGGCGGTCTTGCCCATCTTCTTGCCCTCGGAGTTTAACAGCAGTGTGATGGTCATGGCGTGGGCGTCCTTGCCCAGCTTCCGGCGGATGAGCTCGGTGCCGCCCAGCATGTTGGACCACTGGTCGTTGCCGCCGAACTGCATGTTGCAGCCGTACTCCTGGAACAGGTGGTAGAAGTCGTAGGACTGCATGATCATATAGTTGAATTCCAGGAAGGACAGGCCCTTCTCCATGCGCTGCTTGTAGCACTCGGCCCGGAGCATGTTGTTCACGGAGAAGCAGGCGCCCACATCCCGGAGCACGTCCACATAGTTTAAGTCCATGAGCCAGTCGGCGTTGTTCACCATGATGGCCTTGTCCTCGCCGAACTCAATGAACCGCTCCATCTGCTTCTTGAAGCATTCACAGTTGTGCTGGATGGTCTCCCGGGTCATCATGGAGCGCATATCCGTGCGGCCGGAGGGGTCGCCGATCATGGCGGTGCCGCCGCCGATGAGGGCGATGGGCCGGTTACCTGCCTGCTGCAGACGCTTCATCAGGCACAGAGCCATAAAATGGCCCACATGGAGGGAGTCTGCCGTGGGGTCAAAGCCGATGTAGAAGGTGGCTTTGCCGTTGTTTACCATCTCCCGGATTTCTTCCTCGTCGGTCACCTGGGCGATGAGGCCGCGGGCCTTCAGTTCTTCATAAACCTGCATACTGTATCTCCTTTTCTTTCTCTTGACAGAGGAAACAATACGTCCCCTGTCATCAAAATGACAGAGGACGATCAAATCGTGGTACCACCTCAGTTTACCCCTTCCTCACGAAAGGAGCCTCAGCGGGTCCGCTTACAGCAAACCCTGCGCGCGGTAACGGGCGCACCCGACATACCCTACTGCACGCCCTGTGGCAGGCGGTTCAGGCAGCTGCTCCGGGAGGTATCTTCGCCTGGGGCCCTCTCCCCCTTTCACCAGCCGGGGGTTCTCTGGGCAGGGCTGCCCGGGCTACTTCTTCCCTTCATCACAGTAGCGATATTGAAAACAGATGGATTTTACACTATTTTATGGGCGTTGTCAACCGCTCAGGTCGAATGCCCCTGGGCTTTGTATGCCTCCGCCTCCCGCAGCAGCTCCTCGGCCCCCTCCAGGATGGCAGCGGAGGTGTGGGCCCCGCCGGTGAGACGGGCCAATTCCTGCTTGCGGCCTTCCCGGTCCAGAACGGCCACGTTGGTGTAGGTCCGGCCCGCCTTCTCCTCCTTCTGGACGGAAAAGTGGCTGTCGGACATGGCGGCAATCTGGGCCAGGTGGGTGACGCACAGCACCTGGCAGGACTGGGACAGGCGGCTCATTTTCTCTGCCACCTTCCCGGCTGCCCGGCCGCTGACGCCGGTGTCCACCTCGTCGAAAATCAGGGTCATGATGCTGTCGTTTTCTGCCAGCACGTTTTTCAGGGCCAGCATGATGCGGCTCAACTCGCCTCCTGAGGCCACCTTGGCGATGGGCTTTAAGTTCTCCCCTACGTTTGCGGACATGAGAAAGCGCACCTGATCCATGCCGGTCTCGTCCAGGCCCAGCTCCCCCTCCTTGGGGGCAAACTCGGTCTCAAACCGGACCTTGGGCATGTCCAGCTGGCGCAGCTCCTCCTGGATGCGTTCCTTTAAGGTCTGGGCGGCGGCCTGCCGCTTTTCCGACAGGGACTGGGCCTGCTGGCGCACCCCTTCCAGGACCTTGGCCCGCTTTTTCTCCAGCTTGCGGATGGTGTCGTCCGCCATTTCGATCTGCTCCAGCTCCTGGCGGCTGCGGTCCAAATAGTCCAGCATCTCCTGAACAGTAGAGCCGTACTTCTTTTTCAGCCGGTAGAGCAGGTCCAGGCGGCTTTCCACCTCGTCCAGCTCCTGGGGGGAGAAATCAAAGGTGTCCCGCAGATCCCGCAGGCGCTCTGACGCGTCCTCGGCGGCGTAGCGCAGGTCGGAAAGGGTGCCCGAAAGCTGGCCAAGCTCCTGGGAAAAATCAGCGATCCGGGCGATGGACCCTTCTGCCTCCGCCAAAAGGCTGGCGGCGCCGTCCCGCTCATCGTCGCCGAACAGGGCGCTGTAGGCTCCCTCCACCGCCGCCATCAGCTGGTCGGCGCTGCGCAGGAGCGTTCTTCGCTCGTCCAGCTCCTCCTCTTCCCCGGGCCGCAGGTTGGCCCGCTCCAGCTCCGCAATCTGGTACTGGAGAGCGTCAATCCGCCGGGCCTTTTCCGCCTCGTTCATTTTCAGGCCGGCAATCTGCCGGCGCAGTTCCGCCAAAGACTCGTAGGATTTCCGATAAGCTGCCGCCTCTTCCTCCAGCTGGCCAAAGCTGTCCAGATATCCCAGATGGCAGGTCTCGTCCAGCAGCTGCTGGCCGTCGTGCTGGCCGTGGATATCGATCAGCTGGCTGCCCAGGGCACGCAGCTGAACCACCGTGCAGGGCACGCCCCCCACCCGGCAGATGTTTTTCCCGTCCGCCTGGATCTTCCGGGACAGGAGCAGCTCCCCGTTTTCGTCCGGGCCGATCCCCATCTCCTGAAACCAGGGCAGGTCGGGCAGGTCCCGGAACAGGGCGGTTACCAGGGCGGACTTCTCCCCGGTGCGGATCAGGTCCCGGCTGGTGCGCTCCCCCATGACAGCGCTGATGGCGTCGATGATGATGGACTTACCTGCGCCGGTCTCGCCGGTGAGCACGTTGAACCCGGGGCCGAAGGAGAGATCCGCCCCGTCGATGAGGGCGATGTTCTCAATATGAAGCAGTGAAAGCATGGGCCGCACCCCCTTCCTGTGGGAACATCCTTATTTCTTGTCCAGCATCTTCACGATTTCCAGGCACAGCTCTTCCGCGTCCTGGGTGGTGCGCATGATGAGAATGGCGGTGTCGTCCCCGGCCAGGCTGCCCACCATGTTGGGCAGGTGCATTCCGTCGATGGCGGAGCAGGCCGCGGAGGCCAGACCAGGCATGGTTTTCAGCACCACAATATTCTGGGCACTGTCAAAGGAGGTAACGCTCTCCCGAAAGATGTTATTCAGCCGGCCGGCTACATTCAAGGAGGTCTTGCGTTCACTGACAGCGTACTTATAGGTGCTGTGGCCGGTGAGTTCTTTCACCAGGTGCAGCTCCTTAATGTCCCGGGAAATGGTGGCCTGGGTGGACTTCATACCCTTTTCCCGGAGCTTTTCCAGCAGCTGATCCTGGGTCTCAATGTCGTATTCCTGGATGATCGCAAGGATCTCAGCCTGTCTGCGCGCTTTCATGAATGAATTCTCCTTTCCAGCTTACGATTGATCTTCTCGTAGAAGCTCTTGTCAGACAGCCTCACCAAACACAAGCAACGGCGGGAGCGGGTGACCTGCACGGTGTCACCGGCAAAGAGCTTGAAGGCCTTGCCGCCGTCCACGGAAAGATAGGCGGTCTTTCGGCTCTGCTTGGGTACTGTCACGTCAATCAGCCGGTTTTTGTCCAGAACCATGGCCTTGGCCTGGATGGTGTGGGCGCTGATGGGGGTCAGGATGATATTTTCTGCTGTGGGCTCCACAATGGGTCCCCCTGCCGACAGAGAGTAGGCGGTGGAGCCGGTGGGAGTGGCGACAATGACCCCGTCCCCAAAGATATTGCAGATCAGGATCTTGTCACCGTAAACTTTCAGGTCGATCACCCGGGCCACAGCGCCCTTGGTGATGACCGCGTCGTTGAGGGCGGTGCTGCGGAAGAGGGTCCGGCCGTCCCGGATCACCCGCACGTCCAGGAGCATCCGGTTTTCCAGGGAGTACTCCCCGCTGATGAGCCGGGTCAGCTGATCCAGCTCGCTCTGCTCCAGCTCCGCCATAAAGCCTACACTGCCCATGTTGACCCCTACAATGGGAACGCCGAAGCTGCTGGCGTCCTTGGCCGCATGGAGGATGGTGCCGTCCCCCCCAAAGCAGACCAGAAAATCCGCGTCCGGCAGCTCGGTTTTCAGGTCCTTGATCTTGATTTCCGGGTCCAGCTCTCCAAGGCTGGCGCGATCTACAGGAAAGGGAAAGCAAACCGCTGTCTTTGCCCCTGCTGCATCCAGGAGTCGAACGGAATTTTTAGCGGCTTTCAAGCCCTTGTCACGAAAGGGGTTGGGGCAAAGAATGATTTTCACGGTGTTGTTCCCTCCAATCGAGCGTGAGATGCCTCTACCAGAGCGGCCAGATCCCCGGTGTAGGGGGGCTGCTCTGCCACAGTCAGCTGACCCAAATACTCAATGTTTCCCTCCGGTCCCCGAATGGGAGAGAAGGTCAAATCCTTCACATAGAAATTGCACTCGCTGGCGTGGCGGAGAAACTGCTCCAGAACCTCCAGGTGGACCTTCTTGTCCCGGACCACACCCTTCTTCCCCACCTTCTCCTTGCCTGCCTCAAACTGGGGCTTGATCAGGCAGACCAACTGGCCGCTGTCCTTCATCAGCGGCCGCAGGGCGGGAAGGATCAGACGCAGGGAGATAAAAGAGACGTCCACGCTGCCGAAGTCCAGGGGCTCCGGAATGTCCTCCGCAGTGAGGTAACGGACGTTGGTACGCTCCATGCACACCACCCGGGGGTCGTTGCGCAGGCTCCAGGCCAGCTGTCCGTAACCCACATCCACGGCGTAGACCTTGGCCGCACCGTTCTGGAGCATACAGTCGGTAAAGCCCCCGGTGGAAGCCCCCGCGTCAATGGCCACCACCCCATTAAGGTCCGGCAGATCAAAGGTCTCCATGGCCTTTTCCAGCTTCAGGCCTCCCCGGCTTACATACCGCAGGGTCTGGCCCCGGACCTCCAGGACGGCGGTCTCCGGCACCGAAGCGCCTGCCTTGTCCATCCGCTTGCCCTCCCAGAAGACCTGACCGGCCATGATAATGGCCTGGGCCTTCTGGCGGCTTTCTGCCAGACCCTGCTCTGTCATGAGCACGTCCAGCCGTTTTTTAGTTGCCATGGCGCATAACCTCCCTGGCTTTGTGGTATAGAGCTTCCTCGTCCAGCCCGCACAGGGCGCGCAGCTGGGGAATGGTGCCGTGGGGAACGAACCCTTCTCCGCAGGAGCAGAGGGCCGTTCCCCGCAGGGAAATGCCTGCTTCGGCCGCCGCTGCCAGAACATCCTGGCCCGGAGAGCCCATGGTGACGCACTCCTGGGCCATCAGCAGACGGCCGGTTTTCCGAAGGGAGTCCAGCACCAGCTCTTTGGGCAGGGGGATGATCTGGTTGAACTTGACTACCTCGGCGGAGATGCCGTCCCCCTCCAGCCGGTCCGCCACCCGGAGTATGGTGCCCGTCAGGGTGCCGAAAGCGGCCAGGGTAAGGTCACTTCCCTCCCGCAGGATGCAGGCGGCCGGGCCGCTGTTGTCCTGGCTGTAGTGGTTCTCCCCGCCCCGGGGGTACCGGACGGCCACCGGGCCGGTGAGCTTGTGGACGGCGGTCTCCAGCATGGAGGACAGCTCGTCCAGGCTGGCCGGGCAAAGGACCGTAAGGCCGGGGACGGTTTTCAGAAAGCCCAGGTCGAACAGGCCGTGGTGGGTTTCTCCGTCGTCTCCCACCAGCCCTGCCCGGTCCACGCAGAACACTGCGTGCAGGCTGTCGATGGCGATATCATGGATCAGCATGTCATAGCTGCGCTGGAAAAAGGTGGAGTACACGGCAAAGACCGGGATCAGGCCCTGCTTGGCCATACCCGCCGCCATGGAAACCGCGTGCTCCTCCGCAATGCCCACGTCGAAGAACCGGCGGGGAAAGGCCTCGGCAAAGCCTCCCAGGCCAGTGCCCGAGGTCATGGCCGCGGTGATGGCGCAGATCCGGTCATCCTCTCTGGCCATGGCCTCCAAAGTCTTGCCGAAGCGGGCAGAGAAGGACTCTGTCCGGCTGGGGTATAATAAGGCGCCGTCCTCCTTCCGGAAGGGACCGGTGCCGTGGAAGGCGTCGGGGTTGCGCTCTGCCGGGCCGTAGCCCTTGCCCTTCACGGTTTTCACGTGGAGGAGCACCGGCCCGTTCACCTGGGAGGCGTACCGCAGCTGACGGGTCAGGGCCTTTACATCGTGGCCGTCCACAGGGCCCATGTAGTGAAAGCCCATGTTTTCAAACATGCTGCAGGGCAGGATGCTGGCCTTCACGCCTTCCTTCAGCTTGTGAATCAGCCGGTAGAGCACCCGGCCCGGCGGCGTGGCGTGCATGATTTTCCGGTAGATTTCTTTCCCCCGGAGATAGGGGGGCTTCAGCCGCTGCTTGGCCAGGTGCTGGGCGATGCCCCCCATGCTGGCGTCAATAGACATGCCGTTGTCGTTGAGAATCACCACCAGGGGCTCGCCGCTCTGCCCGGCCATGGACAGGCCCTCATAGGCCAGTCCGCCGGTGAGGGAACCATCCCCCAGCAGGGCCACCACCCGGTAGTCTTCCCCCATTCGGGTCCGGGCAATCGCCATGCCCAGGGCGGTGGACACCGCCGTGGAGGCGTGGCCGGCAATGCAGGCGTCGTGTTTGGACTCCGCCGGCTTGGGGAACCCGGCGATGCCCCCGAAGGTCCGCAGGGTCTCCATCCGCCCATTGCGCCCGGTGAGGATTTTATGAATATAGCATTGATGCCCTACGTCGAAGACCAGCCGGTCCCTGCCCGTGTCGTACACCCGGTGCAGGGCCACGGTCAGCTCCACCGCCCCCAGGTTGGAGGCCAGGTGCCCGCCGGTCTGGGAGACCACGTCGATGACCCGCTCCCGCAGCTCCTGGCACAGGTCCTCCGCCTGGCGGTCGCTGATCCCACGCAGGGAAGGGTATTCATTCAAGGATACGTCCTCCTTCGTGTTCACTTGGTCCGGCCTGCCAGCATCATAGCCAGGTCACAGAGAAACTCGCTGCCGGGATAGGGGCGGATGCAGCCCACGGCCTCCTCTGTCAGGGTCCGGATCAGGGCCTGGCAGCCCTCTGCCCCCTTGAGACCCACGAAGGTGGATTTCTGGTTCTCCTGGTCCGAGCCGATGGGCTTGCCCAGCTCTGCCTCGTCCCCCAGTACATCCAGCACGTCGTCCCGGATCTGGAAGGCAAGGCCGATCTTGCGGGCATAGGCGGCGGCGGCTTCTTCCTGTTCCTCTGTGCTGCCGGCGGCAATGGCCCCCAGACGGGCGGCGGCCTCAATCATGCAGCCGGTTTTTAAGGATTCAATCTCCACAATCTGGTCATAGGTCAGGGTTTTTCCCTCACCCAGAAGGTCCAGAACCTGGCCACCCACCATACCGGCAGGGCCGGCTGCCTGAGACAGGCAGGCCACCCCCCGGCAGATCTGCTCCGGGGACAGGTCCGCCTGGGCGAGAACCCCAAAGGCGGCGGTAAGCAGGCCGTCTCCGGCCAGGACCGCCGCAGCCTCCCCAAAAACCTTGTGGTTGGTGGGCTTACCCCGGCGGAAGTCGTCATCATCCATGCAGGGCAGGTCGTCGTGGATGAGGGAGTAGGTGTGGACCATCTCCAGGCCGCAGGCAAAGGGCAGGGCATTCTCCGGCTCGCCCCCGAACAGGCGGCAGACCTCCAGCACCAGCACCGGGCGGATTCGCTTGCCGCCAGAGAGCAGGCTATAGGCCATGGCCTCCTGCTGGCGGCCATAGGCCGGCCAGGCCGCGGCATAGTTTTTCAGGGCGTTTTCTATCAAAGTCTGGTCCTGGGCCAGACGGGTTGTTATTTCCATACTCTCACTCCTTTGGAGCAAAGGGGGCTTCGGTGAGCTCTCCGCTGCTGTCGGTGCGCAGCTTCATGACCTTCTGCTCCGCCTTATCCAGCAGGGTGGTGCACTGCTTCATGAGCTTGGCCCCCTCTTCATACAGGGAAAGGGCGTCCTCCAGGGGATGATCCCCGGATTCCAACTGGGCTACAATCTCCTCCAAACGGCCCATGGCCTGCTCAAAGGTCAGCTTTTTTTCCGCCATTGGTGTTTCTCCTTTCCCTCTGCGGTGCAGGTGATGGTCCCGTCAGAGACCCGGACCCGGAGCTTGTCTCCCGGGTTCACCTGCCGGATTTCAGAAACGACAGAGCCTTCCTCTGTCTGTGTAATCGAATACCCCCGGGCCAGAACCTTAAAGGGGCTGAGGGCGTCCAAAGACGCGGCCAGACGGCCCAGCCGCCGGCGTTCCTCCCCTACGGTGTTCTCCATGGCGTGGGCCAGCCGCTGCTGCTGATAGTCCAGCAGCAGACGCTTTTCCTGGATGCCCCGCAGGGGGGACTGGAGGAAAGGGCTGGTCCGGAGCCGGCCCAACTTCTCCCGCCGGGTCTGGAGATGCCGGTCCATGGACTTCTGAAGGCGGGCGTCCCAGTGGGCCAGGGTGTCCCGCAGGTCCTGCTGGTTGGGTACCGCCAGTTCCGCCCCGTTGGAGGGGGTGGAGGCACGCAGGTCCGCCACAAAATCGGCGATGGTCACGTCGGGCTCGTGGCCTACGGCGGAGATCACCGGAATCTGAGAGCGGAAGATGGCCCGGGCCACCCGCTCATCGTTGAAGGCCCACAGGTCCTCCATGGAGCCGCCGCCCCGGCCGGTGATAATCAGGTCGGCCAGCTGGCAGGCGTTCACCAGGTCCAGGCCCCGGCAGATCTCCTCGGGGGCTTCCTCTCCCTGGACCCGGACGGGGACCACCAGCACCTTGGCCATGGGATACCGGGCGCCCAGAATGCGGATCATGTCCCGCACCGCTGCCCCTGCCGGGGAGGTCACCAGGGCGATCGTATGGGGAAAGGTCGGAATGGGCTTTTTGTGGGCAGGGTCAAAGAGGCCTTCCTTGTACAGCTTGTTTTTCAGCTGCTCAAAAGCAAAGGCCAGTTCTCCCACCCCGTCGGGTACCATCCGGCTGCAATAGAGCTGGTAGGCGCCGTCCCGGGGGAACACGGATACCCGGCCGGAGACAATCACCTTCATCCCGTTTTCCGGCCGGAACCGGAGGGAGGCAGCCTCCCGCCGGAACATGACGCAGCGGACGCTGCTCTCCGCATCCTTGAGGGTGAAGTAGTGGTGGCCCGACGGGTACACTTTATAGTTGGAAATCTCACTGCGCACCATCACCTGGGACAAAAGCCGGTCCCGGTCCAGCAGCTGCTTGACGTATTGGTTCAGGGCAGTGACAGAAATGGGTTCAGTCATGCTGTTCTTCCTTGTGGTGCCGCCGCCAGGTGAGGATGGCGACGCCCATGGCGTTGTCGGTGGAAAACCGGGGCTCGGCAAAGACAGCGCCGCAGCTTTTCACCATAGTCTGGCGGAGCAGCTGGTTGGAGGCCACGCCCCCGGCGCAGAGCACCGGCAGGCCGGGATACTTCTCCAGGGCCTGGCGGGTGGCGGTTTCCACTCCGCGGATGATGGAGGAGAGCACGAACCAGCAGATGTCGGCTGAGGATTCTCCCTGCTCCGCCATGGCGTTCATCTTGTTTTCCAGGCCGGAAAAGGAGAAGGTGCTCTCCCCTACCTTCACCCGGAAGTTGTCCTTCTTCTCCGCCTGAAGGGAGAGGTCATCCACCGCTTTTCCCGCAGGGAAAGCCAGCCCCAGCTTCTTGCCGGTGCGGTCAATGAGCTGACCGGCGGAGATATCCGAGGTGCCGCCGATGCACTGAGCCCGCACCAGAACGCCATCGGGCACCACATGGAGCAGCTCCGTGGTGCCCCCGGACAGGTGCCACACCAGGTGGGGCCGGTCCAGCAGGTCCATCCGCCCGGCAGACCAGGCGGCGGCGGCAATGTGCCCCTGCTGATGGGAGCAGGGGTAAAAGGGCAGGTCCAGGGCAGTAGCCATCACCCTGGCCTGGGACTCCCCGGCCAGGAAGCAGGGCATGTAGGACCCCTCCACCTCCCGGGGCTGGGTGCTGGCTCCCACGGCCTCCAGGCTGCGGGGCAGGCCGGTTTCCTTCAGGGCGGCAACAATCTCCGGCAGGCGCTTTACATGCTGGAAGAGGGCGTCGCTCTGGCGCAGACCCAGCTGACCCTGGGGAACCTCCAGGAGCTTTCCCGCGTTGTCCCCCTTCTCCCCGTCAAACCAGGCGGCGGAGGTGGTGTAGTTGCTGGTGTCCAGCCCCAATACCGCACCCACGGTCAGGCCTCCTCCGGGGCGGGTTCTGCCTTGGGCGGGGTCTCCTCAGGAAATTCCGCCCGGACAAAGGCGCCCAGGATGCCGTTAATGAAGGAGACGACCTTCTCGTCCTCGTACTTTTTCGCGATCTCTACCGCCTCGTTGATGGCCGCGGCCTTGGGGATGGCAGGCATGTAGAGGATCTCGTACATGGCCACCCGCATGATGGCAGCGGCGGTGCGGGGAATCCGGGCGAAGGTCCAGTTCCTGGAGTACTGGGCAATGTACTGGTCCAGCTCCGGCCCGTGAGAGGCCACCCCACGGACTACCTCCCGAATATACTGAATCTGTTTCTCGTTGGGATACTCTTTATACAGGGCGTTTTCCTCTCCCCAGCGGAGAAAGTTCTCCTTGTCCATCCGTTCCTCCAGGAACTCGTCAGGAGACTGGTGAGAAAAGCCCAGGGAATAGGAGCAGTGAATGGCGATCTCTCGCGCAGCTGATCTGGTCATGTTGGTTCCTCCAAATGTGGAATATACAGAGCGGTGCTGTATATCCATGAATCGTATAAGCGCCGCACAGCGCGGGCAGAATGCTTCTTTACCCATCCATTATACAACGAATATGCAAAAAAGAAAGCCCTATCCGCTGAATTTTAGGAAAAGTTTCGCATAAAAATGGGCAAAAAGCAGGCCCGCGGCGCTCTGCCAGCGGGCCTGCCTGGTTTTTTCCGGGATTATTCCTCGGTCTGCTCGAAGGTTACGCCGCCTACCCGGACGTTCACCGCGGTTACTTTCATGCCGCTGGTGGCCTCCACATTGGCGATGATGGCCTCCTGCACCTTTCTGGCAACCTCGGGGATAATGCTGCCGTACTTGATCTGGATGGAAATGTCAATGGTAATATTGTCGGACTCCCAAAGGACGCTGATGCCTTTGGACAGCTTCTTCCGGCCCAGCAGCTGGTCGCTGACGCTGCCGCCGGCCAGACCGGTGACGCCTTCCACCTCCACTGCGGCGGCGCCGGCGATCATTTCCAGCACCTCCTGGGAGATGTATACGTCGCCGTACTGCTCACTGCGGGAGTAGTATTCTCTGCTTTCGCTCATGGTTGAATCCTCCGTTGCTGAAAAGGATAGGCTTTGTGCCCTATTTTTATAATTATACCATATCCCCGAAAAAGGGGCAAGTCCTTCTTCCGTTTCC
>JAEDJB010000186.1 GCA_016296565.1 Oscillospiraceae bacterium | reverse complement strand
CCGACAAACAAAGAGCACCTTCCGATTTGGGGTGGAAGGTGCTCATTTTTTATGCGGCGTACATCAAATCGATGACTGCGGCCAGGTAATTGGCTTCCCGCAGCTCTTTGGCTTCGGCCAGGTACTGCTTGGCCAGGTTCAGGCCCTCGCCCACGATGCCCATGGTGCGGTTATAGGAGCGGGTGGCGGCGGAGAGGCCCACATCGCTCAGGTCCAGAAGCTGCTTCCAGTCGTCCATGCGGGAACTGTCCAGGGGCAGAATGTGATAGGACCTTCCGACGGTGGTGCGCATGTCCACCCAGGTGGGGATCACATCCACATCCTGCAGGTACACAGTGCCATCGGAATATTTGGCAAAGGTGACGTTGAACAGCACGCCGTCCTCGGTATAGCCGGGGGGGAAGAGGCTGCTGAAGCCCGTGCGCTGGTTGGACACCGCGTTGCCCAGGGAGTAGATCACCACGGTTTTGTGGTCCGGGTCCACGGTGCTGGTGAGCAGGTCGATGGGCTGCACCACATGGGGATGCCCGCCCACGATTACGTCAAAGCCCATGTTGCAGAGCTTCTGGGCGATGGTATCCTGGAGGCCGTTTTCCGTGGTCACATATTCCACGCCCCAGTGGATGAACATCATGGTGGCCTCCGCGCCCTGCTCCTTCATCTGGGCCATGATCTGCTCCGCCTCCCGGTACAGCTTGTCCGGGTTGCTGTTCACAAAGTAGTTCATCTGGCCCTCGTCCTGGACGGGGGACAGACCATTCAGGGAGAACTTGGTGCCGTCACCGCTGTAGGCCCAGGTGTAGCAGACCATACCGATCTTGATGCCGTTCACATCCACGATCTGGAATTTGGGCTCTTCACCGTTGAGCTGGCTGCCCAGTGCCACAAGACCGCTTTGCCGTACCCGCTCCACGGTTCTTGTGATGCCCGGGCCCATGGTGTCGCCGGAGTGGTTGTTGGCGGTGAGCAGCATGTCGAAGCCTGCGGTAGCCACGTCGTCTGCCAGGGCGTCGGGGCAGTTGAAGGCGGGGTTGCCCTGGTACTTGTAGTTATCGCCGCCGAAGGTGGTTTCCAGGTTGGCAACGGCATAGTCCAGAGAGGTGATGGTATCCTTGACGTAGCGGAAGATGGACTCAAAATTGTAGCTGCCGTCGCTCTGCTGGCAGGAGGCGAACACCGGCTGATGCATCAGAAGGTCTCCCACGGTGCCGATGGTGGCGGTGGCGACCACATGCTCCGGCTCGGGGGGGAGGGTGGTGGGAGGCTCCGTGGTGGGGGGCTCGGTGGCCTCGGTGGAGGGCAGGGTGGGAATCACCGGCTCGGTTGGCTGGGTTTCCCGGGCGGGCACCATGGACTCGATGAACCGGAACATGGCATTGTCCGAAGGGGTTTCGGCAAAGGTGGTGTCATAGAAGTACCAGCTCAAAACACCGATGCCCGCAAGGGAAACGATGAGCAGGATGATCAAGGTGATTTTCAGCGCGGTAAGCAGACTGCGCCAGAAGGTTTTCATAGGCTCTCTCCTTTCAGAATGGTCATGCGGCCTGGTCCTGGGGTGCCGTGACGGCGGCCAGATAGTCCGCCTCCCGCTGCTGCTTTTGTTCCGCCAGGTAGTTCCGGGCGGTGAGCAGGCCGGGACCGGTGAGCGCTGTGGTACGGTCGTAGGATTTCTGGGCACCCTCCAGGGCCTCGTCCGTCAGGCTGAACAGGCTCTGCCACTGGCTGCGCAGGGAATCCTCCAGGGGGATGATGGGATACTGGGTCTGCGGTTCGGTGCGCAGGTCCACCCAGCAGGGAAGGATATCCACATCCTCCAGATAAACCGTGCCGTCGGAATATTTGCTGAAGGTTACGGAAAACAGCAGGGCATCTTCCGTGTGGCCGGTTTTCAGATTCATTTCCGCGATCCGCTGGTTGGATACCGCGTTGCCGGTGGAATACAGGCAGACGGTTTTGCGATCCGGGTCCGACCGGCTGGTGAGCAGCTCCATGGGCTGGATCACGTGGGGATGGCCGCCGACGATCACATCGAAGCCCATATCGCAAAGCTGTTGGGCGATCTGCTGCTGCTCGCCGCTGGGGGTGGTCTGGTACTCGTTGCCCCAGTGGATGAACATCACGGTGGCCTCCGCTCCCTGTGCCTTCATGGCCTCCAGGAGCTGACCCACCTCCTGATAGAAGGGCTCCATCTGGCCGGTCACGAAGGAATTCACCAGGGGGGCGCAGGTGTCGGACAGGGTGTTCTTGTTCATGTAGACCTTTCCCGCTGTGGGATTGTCGGGCAGGCCCTGGTAGGTGTAGTTCACCATGCCGATTTTGATGCCGCCGATGTCCTGGACGGCGTACTTGGGCTCCTCCGCTGCCGCCCGGGTGCCCAGCACCTGAAGACCTTTGTCCCGCACGGTGCGCACGGTGCGCAGGAAGCCGTACTCACTGGTGTCGTAGCAGTGGTTGTTGGCGGTGAGCAGCATGTCGAAGCCGGCGAAACGCAGTGCGTCCACGATTTCATCGGGACAGTTGAAGGCGGGATAGCCGGAGTATTTGTAGCCCTTGTCCGTGCCGCAGAGGGTGGTTTCCAGATTGGCAACGGCGTAGTCCGCGGCGGAGGCGTAGGGGGTCAGATACCTAAAAATGGAATCAAAATTGTAGCTTCCGTCACTTTGCAGACCGGTGTTGATCACAGGCATGTGCATCAGAATGTCGCCGGTGACGGCGATCCGGGCAGTGGAGACCACGTGCTCCGGCTCCGGCGTCTTTTCCGGCTCCGTTTCCTTGGAGCCGAACAGCCGCTCCCAGAGGGAGGGGCCTTTTTCCTCGGTGGCTTCCACTGCAGCGCTCTGGGTTTCGGCGGGCTGTGCCACTGTGGTCTCATCAGGTCCGGCAGAGTTCAGCAGCAGCCGCAGCCCCAGGGAAAACAGCACCAGCACCCCCATCACCAGCACCAGACCGATGACAATGGGGGAGGAGCTGGAGCGCTTTTTCCGCCTCTTTCGATATTTTGGAGAATGGTTTTCTGCCATAGTATGTCCTCCTGAATGCATTA
>JAEDJB010000035.1 GCA_016296565.1 Oscillospiraceae bacterium | reverse complement strand
CGCCCTCACACGGCCGAGAAAGCCGTGTGAGGGCGGGGTTACATTCTGCTCAGATTTTACAGCACCTTGGACAAAAAGCTCTTGGTGCGCTCCTCCCGGGGGTTGGTGAAGATCTCGGCGGGGGTGTTCTGCTCCACGATCTTGCCGTCGGCCATGAAGAGGACCCGGTCGCCCACCTCACGGGCAAAGCCCATCTCGTGGGTGACCACCACCATGGTCATGCCCTCCTCGGCCAGCTGCTTCATCACGTCCAGCACCTCGCCCACCATTTCCGGGTCCAGGGCGGAGGTGGGCTCGTCGAAGAGCATCACCTTGGGCTTCATGGCCAGGGCCCGGACGATGGCAATCCGCTGCTTCTGGCCGCCGGAGAGCTGGTTGGGGTAGGCGGCGGCCTTCTCCTCCAGACCCACCCGGCGGAGCAGCTGGAGGGCCAGCTCGTCGGCCTCAGCCTGCTTCATCAGGCCCGTCTGGACGGGAGCCAGGGTGATGTTTTTCTGGATGGTCATGTTGGGGAACAGGTTAAAGTGCTGGAACACCATGCCCATCTGCTGCCGCATCTTGTTGATGTCGGTTTTGGGGTCGGTGATGTCGGTCCCCTCGAAGGTGATGGTGCCGGCGGAAGGGGTTTCCAGCAGGTTCAGGCACCGGAGGAAGGTGGACTTGCCGGAGCCGGAGGGCCCGATGATCACCACCTTTTCCCCGGGGTGGATGTGCTCGGAGATGTCGTCCAGGACCAGATGGTCCCCGAAGGACTTGGAGAGATTTTTAACGTCGATCACTTTGACGCAGCCTCCTTTCCAGGATACCCAGCAGCCAGGAGAAGATCATCACCAGCACCAGGTAGATGGCGGCGGTGCCCAGCAGGGGGAACATCTGCTCGTAGGTGCGGTTCATAATGCCCCGGGCGGCGTAGAGCAGCTCCTTGCCGCCGATGACGGTGATCAGAGAGGTGTCCTTCAGCAGGACGATGAACTCGTTGCCCAGGGCGGGGAGGATGGCCTTGATGGCCTGGGGCACCACGATAAAGCGCATGGTCTGGATGTAGTTAAGACCCAGGGACCGGCCGGCCTCCATCTGGCCCTTGTCCACGGACATGAGGCCGCCGCGGATAATCTCGGCCACATAGGCGCCGGAGTTGATGCCCAGGGTGAGGGCGCCAACCATGGTGAAGTTCCGGCTGTTGGCAAAGATCACAAGGCCCATAATCAGCAGCTGGACCATCATGGGGGTGCCGCGGATGATGGTGACGTAGATCTTGCAGAACAGGTTCAGAATGAACAGAATGGGGTTGCTGTGGCCGGGACGCTGTTGGTCGTGGGCGGTGCGGATCATGGCCACCACGATGCCCAGCACGATGCCCAGCACCAGGGCCATGGCGGTGACCAGCAGGGTGGTGCCGACGCCCTCAATGTACTGCTGCCAGCGGCTGGACTCGATAAAGGCCCGGTAAAATTTCATGAAGAAATCCTGCCAGAAGGACAGGTCCTGGGCGGGGATGGCGGACAGGGCTTCATAGGTGGAAGTCAGGTCCATGGGGGAATCACCTCTCTCTATAGTCTCAATTGTATGAAAACATGGGTTTTGCCGGTTATCGAAACAAGCCCCTGAGGACTTGCTTCGATAACCGGCAAAAAGGGCGGCGAGACCGCCGCCCTTTTGCGGAAATATCCGGTTGGATCGCTGATTACTCGGCGGAGATGTACTTGTCCAGGATAGCCTGAACGGTGCCGTCCTCGGTCAGCTCAGCCAGAGCGGCGTTGACAGCCTCCACCAGGGCGGTGTTGCCCTTGGCAAAGCCGATGGCATAGTTCTCGGTGACATACTCGGTGTCCAGGATGGCCAGGCCGGTGTTGGCCTCCACGAATGCCTGGGCGGGAGCCTTGTCGATAACCACGCAGTCCACCTGGCCGTTCTGCAGGGCCTGGACGGCGGTGATGCCGTTGTCATAGGAGGTGACATGGTCGGAACCATAGTCGTCGGTGCAGTAGATTTCGCCGGTGGTGCCGCGCTGGACGCCGATCATCTGGTCACCCAGGTTGTCCAGGGTCACGTCAGAGCCTTCCTTCACGATGATCACCTGCACGCCGGTGGCGTAGCTGTCGGAGAAGTCCATGACGGCCAGACGCTCTTCGTTCACGGTGACGCCAGCCATGACCATGTCGCTCTTGCCGTTCTGGGCGGCCATCAGAGCAGCGTCAAAGTCCATGTCGTCAACCTGCAGCTCCAGACCCAGCTTCTCAGCGATAGCCTGGGCGATCTCCACGTCGATGCCCTCGAACTCGCCGGCGTCGTTGGTCATCTCATAGGGAGGGAAGGCGGCGTTGGTGGACATGGTCAGAACGCCTTCGGTCACGGTGGTGAACTCGCCGGTCTCAGCGGGCTCGGAGGCCTCGGTGCCCTCCTCAGCGGGAGCGGGCTCCTCCTGGCTGCCGCAGGCAGTCAGTGCGCAGACGGACAGCAGCATGGCAGCTGCCATCAGGATAGAAAGAATCTTCTTCTTCATTTTGTTAACCTCTTTTCCTGTTTCATCGGCCGGCTGGTTAAGCTGGCCCTTGGAATACTTGGATTATACGCACGATTTAATAAAAATGCAAGGGGATTCCAAACAGATCCTTTGATATTCGGCAGAATATAAAAAAAGGGCAGGATGGTTTTCACCATCCTGCCCAATTTTCACAACCAGAATATTCATTTGAAATGAATATTGCATGTTTCCTGCCTGGCAGGGGCCCTTTCTTACACGAAGGAGGGCTTTCTCTTCTCCAGGAATGCGCCCAGGCCTTCGTCGGCGTTGGGGTGCATACGGACGGCAGCCTGATCGGCGGTCTCTTCCTTCAGCAGCTCTTCCAGGGTGGTCTCGTGAGCCTTGTTCATGAGGGCCTTGGACTTGATGTAGCAGTTCAGGGGGCCGCGGGCGATCTTGTTGGCCAGCTTCATAGCCTCTTCCTGCAGCTGGTCTGCGGGATAGACATAGTTGGCAATGCCCAGAGCCTTCATCTCGTCAGCCTTCACGGGGCGCTGCGTGAGCATCAGCTCCTTAGCGATGTTGGGGCCGACAACGCGGGGCAGCAGGTAGTGGCAAGCGCAGTCGGGGATCAGGCCCACCTGGCCGAAGGCCACGATGAACATGGCGTTGTCAGCCACCAGGGCGATGTCGCCAGCCATCAGCAGGGAGGTGCCGGCACCGGCGATAGCGCCGTGAGCAGCGGTGATAACGGGCTTGGGGAAGGTGTTCAGCAGGGTGGTGAAGCCGCCGGCCACGGTCATGAAGTCAAAGAAGGCTTCCTCGGTGGTGATGGACTTCATCTCAGCGATGTCGCCGCCGGCGCAGAAAGCGCGGCCCTCGGCGTTGAGAATCACGCAGCGGACAGCGTCGTCATCCCGGGCAGCCTCGAAAGCGGTGGTCAGATCAGCGAAGATCTGCTTGTTCAGGGAGTTCATAGCCTTGGTGCGGTTCATGCTGACAACAGCAACGGCGCCTTCCACGCGATACAGGACGGTTTCCAGTTCCATAGTAATCGTGCTCCTTTTATTATAATTCTTGGGTCTACAGGAAAAATTCCCATGCTAATACAAAGTAAATTATACCACACGGGGCAGGGATTGAAAAGGGTGATTTTTGAAAAAATCCAAGAGTTCCGCAAGGTTGAGGTTCCCTCCAGCCTCTTGGCTCCCCCTCTGGGGGTCGAACTGTCCGGGGGACAGTTCGATAAAATCCAACTACCATTCCAAGAGCTGGCACGGCGAAGCCGTGACTGAGAGGGCGGTGCAACGTTGATTGGCGCTCAAGCCTTGAGGGTGGAGTAGAACTTTAGGTGTTTTGAGGTTACACTGACAGGCAGGAAAAAGCTGCCAAGCCGGCACCGCCCTCTCAGTCTTTGCCCTGCGGGCAAATCCAGCTCTCCCAGAGGGAGAGCCAAGGAGGCTGAGGAATCCTCGGCGCTGGTTCAGGGTACCAACCCACGCCAGGCGCGCCCAGCCGGTGGGCGCGCTTCTGTACGGCGTCACGACGAGAAAGCGGCAGCCCCACCCAAACATCAAGAGGTACAACCCCGCAAGCCTGCACAAACCAGAGAGAGGGTTTCCAAAGGGGGAGAACCTCTCCCCCTTTGGTGCTCTTTTCCCCCTTTCTCCAGAGAAAGGGGGCCCCGCCGGAGGCAATTACCCCCGCACGAACATGCGGACCAGGGCGTCCTTGGCCTTGGTGTAGGGCATGTACCGCATGGGCAGGTCCAGCCAGGTGGCCTTGTCCACGATGGACCGGTAATGGGAGAAGGTGTCGAAGCTCCGCTTGCCGTGGTAGCTGCCCATGCCGCTGTTGCCCACGCCGCCGAAGCCCATGTGGTGGGTGGCCAGGTGGATGATGGTGTCGTTGACGCAGCCGCCGCCGAAGGAGCAGGTGTTCATCACCTTGTCCCGGTTCTTTTTGGACTGGGTGAAGAGATACAGGGCCAGGGGCTTTTCCCGGCTGGTGACAAACTCAATGGCCTGGTCCAGGCTGTCCACGGGGATGATGGGCAGGATGGGCCCGAAGATCTCCTCTCCCATGGGCTTGGACTGGGCCTCCAGGGTGTCCGCCACCAGAGTGGGGGCGATCCAGCCGCTTTCTCCCAGGGGGTCGTCCCGGTGGCCGCCGCCGAAGAGGATCTTCTCCCCCTCCAGCAGGCCCTGGAGACGGTTGTAATGCTTCCGGTTGATGATGCGGACGAAGTTCTCGTTGTGGAGGGGGTCCCGGCCCAGCATCCGCACGAACTGCTTTTTCAGCTCCGCCACCAGCTGGTCCTTCACCCTCCGGTCCACCAGGCAGTAGTCGGGGGCCACGCAGGTCTGGCCGGCGTTTAAGAGCTTGCCGAAGGCCAGGCGCTTGGCGGTGAGGGGGATGTTGGCGGTCTTGTCCACGATCACCGGGCTCTTGCCTCCCAGCTCCAGGGTAACGGGGGTCAGGTTCTGAGAGGCCTTTTCCATCACCAGCTTGCCCACGTCCAGGCTGCCGGTGAAGAAGATGTAGTCAAACCGCTGCTCCAGCAGGGCAGCGTTCTGCTCCCGGCCGCCTTCAATGACAGTAACCCAGTCCGGGTCAAAGACGGCGGCGATGAGCTCCGCCATGGCCCGGCTGGCGTGGGGGGCGTAGGCGCTGGGCTTGAGGATGACGCAGTTGCCCGCGGCCACCGCGCCCACAAGGGGGTCCAGGCTCAGCAGATAGGGGTAGTTCCAGGGGGACATGATGAGCACCACGCCCTGGGGCTCCGGCAGCTCATAGCTGGCGGAGGGAATCTGGGCCAGGGGGGTGGGGTGATAGGTGGGCTTGGCCCACTGGGGGGCTTTCTTGATCTGCCAGGCCAGCTCGTCCAGGCACAGGCCCACCTCGCACATGTACCCCTCGGGGGCGGACTTGTGCAGGTCGGCCTTCAGGGCCTCCAGCAGCTGCTTTTCCCGGGCCTTCATCTCGGCCTTCAGCCGCTGGAGGGCGGCCACCCGGACGGACATGGGGCGGGTGGCGCCGGTGCGGAAATAGGCCCGCTGGCGGGCTACGGTCTCTTTGATGTACTCCACATGGTTTTCGGTTGCAGCGCTCATGCCCATACCTCCTCCAGAATGGCAAGAATGTCCTCATAGTCCGCCTGGGCGGGATTCACGATGATGGCCCCGTCGTTGAGGGCGGTGCGGGCCACGGCGTCGAAGTCCTCCTTCTTCACCTTGCCGGTGGCGGTCAGGGTGGTGGGCAGGCCGGTGAGGTCGGACAGCTCCTGGCGCAGGTCGGTGAGGAAAGCGATGGCCCGCTCGGCCCGCTGGCCGGCGGGAGTCTCGGCGTAAATCTCAGGCCCTGCCAGGTAGAGGAGAAGCTCTCCGTACCGCTCCCGGCAGGCTTCCAGGTTGTACTTCATAACGGCGGGGAGCAGAATGGTCATGGCGTCCCCGTGGGCCACCCGGCACACTCCGCCCAGGGCATGGCCGATGGCGTGGACCAGACCCACCATGGAGTTGGAAAAAGCCGCGCCGGCCAGAAGGCTGCCGTTGGCCATTACCATCCGGGCCTTCCGGTCCTTCCCGTTGCGCACCACAATGGGCAGGGTGCGGGCCAGCTGGCCCATGGCCTTCTCCGCGAAGGAGTCGCTCACCGGGTTGCGCTGGAGACAGGTGGCCGCCTCGATGGCGTGGACCAGGGCGTCAAAGCCCGTGGAGGCGGTGATCCGGGGGGGCAGGGTCTCGGTCATTCGGGGGTCCAGCACCGCCACGTCGGGGAGGAGGTGGTAGCTGAGAAACTCCATCTTGACCTTGGTTTCGGGGTTGTTCACCACGGCCACCAGGGTGGCCTCGCTGCCGGTGCCGGCGGTGGTGGGCACCGCCACGAAGGGCACATGCTCTCCCCGGGGCAGAACCTCGGCCCCTGCGGCGTCCAGCAGGTCATGGCCCGCCTGGGACAGGACCATGCCCACTCCCTTGGCGGTGTCAATCACCGAGCCGCCGCCCACGGCGATGAGGCTGTCGCAACCCAGCTGGCGGTAGAGGGCGGCAATGCGGTTGACCACCTGGATGGAGGAGTCCGGCGGGATCTGGCAGAAGGTCTCCACGGCGGTCATTCCTCCCTGGACCAGGGCGGCCTGGACGATGGCAACGGTACCCACCTTTTCCAGCCCCTCGTCGCTGAGCAGAAGGGGACGGAAGGCCCCCAGGGTGTTCAGTTCGTGGGGGATGTGCTCAAGGGCCTCCACGCCGGAGAGGATTTTTGTGGGGAGCTTGAATTCGTAGTATGCGGACATTTCAGTTTACCTCCAAACAGTACCGCCCCATAGACCCGGGCGGAGGATACTTCCTTCTTGGGCAGCCGTTTCAGAATGCGCTTGGCTAAAACGGCGGGGAACAAATAGGCCTCGGCCAGGTCCACGCACCGGACGAAGGGCATGGCGATGCCCATGTTCCCCTTCAGCACAAATTTATGCTGGGCGTAGGCCTGGGCCACGCTGATTTGGCCGGTAAAGACCCGGAAGGCGTCAGCGGGGCTTTTGAAGCGGATGGTCACATCCCCTTCCGTGTCCTGGGGCAGCTTCTGAAAGCCCTGGTCGGTGCCGGTAACGGTGAAGCCCCGGGCGCCGGGGATCTCCAGCTTCAGGCTCTTGCCCTTGGGCCAGTTCTTCGCCTCGGCCCGGACCCGGCTGTCTGCCTGGGACAAATATTTCAGCGCGCGGAACAGGCAGGTGGAAACCAGGCTGCAGGTGGCGCACTGCATACACATTTTTATGGATCCTTTGGCCACAGATCCATCCCTCCTTCGGTAATCGCTGATTCCACACGAGAAATGTGGGTGTTTTCATCATACCTCGGATAGGAAAAGATTGCAAGAAAAAAGAACCGGCCCTTCATAAGAAGGACCGTTCGAGCTGCTTGGCTCCCCCTCTGGGGGAGCCAAGGGGTGGTTACTTCTCCCCCTCCGCCCAGGCCTGGATGATGGCGGCGGCGACGGGTCCCAGCCCGCTGCCGCTGCCCCCCTGCTCGGCCACCAGAGCCAGGGCGATCTGGGGGTCCTCATAGGGGGCAAAGCACACCAGCACCGCGTTGGAGGTCTCCTCCCCGGTGACCTGGGCCGAGCCGGTCTTGGCCCCGGCGGTCACCGGCAGAGAGCGAAAAGCCCCGGCCAGGGACCCGCTCTGGGTCACCGCCAGCATCCCCTCCTTGATGGCGTTCAGGTTTTCCTCCGACAGGGCCAACTTTCCCAGGGTGACGGGGGCGCAGGGTTCCTCCCCCTCCGCCTGCTTTAAAATGTGCACCTGTTTCCGCTCGCCCCCGCCCACCAGGGTGGCGGTCATGTGGGCCAGCTGGAGGGGAGTGAAGCGGTTGTTCTCCTGGCCGATGGCGGCGGAGAGGACGCTGCCCTCATACCAGGTGCCCCCGATGGACTGGGTGTAGGCGGGACCGGCCACCACCCCCGCCTGCTCCCCGGCAAGCTCGATGCCCGTCTTCACCCCCAGGCCCAAAGCCCGGGCGTAGCGATCCAGGGTTCCGATGCCCACCCGGCGGCCGGCGTCGTAGAAGAACACGTTGCAGGAGTCGGCAATGGCCTGGGAGACGGTCTCCAGGCCGTGGGTCCGGCCCTCCTGGCGGTAGAGCCAGCACTGGGGCTGGGGGCTTTTGTAATAGGTGTACCGGCCGGTGTCCAGAATCTGGGTCTCCGGGGTGAGAAAGCCCTCCTCCAAAGCGGCGGCGGCGGTGACCAGCTTGAAGGTGGAGCCGGGGGCGTACAGCCCCTGAACCGCCCGGTTCATGAAGGGGTGGTCCGGGTCCTGGGACAGGGCTTCGTACTCTGCCGAAAAATCCTCTGTGTCGTACCCCGGCAGGCTCACCATGGCCAGCACCCCGCCGTCCTCCACGTCCAGCACCACCGCCGCGCCGCCGGAGGACTGAGGGTTCCGGTCCAGGAAGGAAGTCAGGGCCTTCTGGGCAGCGGTCTGGATATTCTTGTCCAGGGTGAGAGTCACATCCTTTCCCGGCTGGGGGGTGACAGAGTAGGACTGGCCGGTGACCTGGCCGGACCGGTCAATCTCCACCACCCGGGTGCCGGGGATGCCGTGGAGCAGGGACTCAAAGGCCGCCTCGGCCCCGTCCTTGCCCACCAGGGCGTCCATGGCATAGCCCTGGTCCTGGTAGGTTTCCCACTCCTGGGGGCTCATGGCCCCCACCCGGCCCAGAAGGTGGGGGGCCAGGTCGCCGCTGCTCGCCCGGGTAACGGAGGGAACCAGGGTGACCCCCGTGAGGGCCTCCTCCTTGATCCGGGCCAGGAGACGGGACGTCACCGGCTGGATGGACCCCTCCCCGGACCAGGGGACTCCCTCCTCCTGGCAGAGGACCGCCAGCCGGCGGAGAACGGTCTCCGGGCAGTCCTCTGCCAGGTCCGCCCGCCACTGGGTCACGTCCTGGGCCAGGACCTTCCCGTTCCGGTCCAGGAGGTGGCCCCGGGCGGCGGGGACCGTCTCCACCTGGGCGATGCTCCGCTGGGATTTTTCATAGTAGGCCGCCCCGGAGACCACCTGGAGATTCCAGAGCAGGCCCGCAAACACCGCCAGCAGGGCGGCGAAAAAAGCGGCAGCAGGGATGAGACGGGTCAGACGCATAAATTACCTCCTTCTTTCCTCCTTGGCTCCCCCTCTGGGGGAGCCAAGGGCGTGGTCAGAAACCTTGTGCGCACTTCTTCTCCCGGCCCACCAGCAGAGCCGCCAGGGGGAACAGGGCGGCGGAGAGGAGCAGCTCCGGGCCTGCAATGCGCAGGCAGGCGGCAAGAGACGCACCGGTGAGCCAGTGGCCCAGCGCCAGCAGGACCTCCCACCCCGCCAGCACTGAAGCGGTCCGCAGCCAGTTCCCCCAAAAACCGCTCCGCCGGGGAAAGGCCGACCCGGCCACACCCCCGGCCAGAGGCAGCAGAGCCAGCACCCAGGGGGAGGCCCCGGAAAACAGGCACAAAAAGCCTCCCAGCAGGCCGTACCCCGCCCCCCGGTCAGGCCCCTGAGAAAGTCCCAGCAGGCACACCACAGAAGGCAGCAGCCAGGGGCTCACCCCCCACACCGGGAACCAGGCCAGCAGCCCCCGCTGGAGGAGAAAGGCCAGGACCACCGCCAGGGTCCCCCGAACCGCCCCCATCTATTTATCCTCCCAAAAGGCGGTGACCACAAAGACCTGACCCAGATTGTCCAGGTCCGCCGCCGGGGTGAGGATGGCGGACCGGGTCAGACCCCCTGGGTCCTCCTCCAGGGCGGTCACCCGGCCCACCACCAGGCCGGAGGGGTAGCTCTCCTGGGCGGCGAAGGTCACCACCCCCTCCCCTGCCCGCACCGGGTCCTCTTTGGTGAGACAGGTGAGCTTCAGCTTCCCCTGGGGCAGCAGGGACAGGTCCCCCTCCAGAGACCCCAGAACCCCGGAGGACGTGGCCATCCCCGCCATCTGGAAGGACCCGTCGCAGAGGAGGGTGACCGTCGCCCAGCTGCCTCCGGCCTCCTTCACCCGGCCCACCAGCGCGCCCCCCGCGTCAATCACGCACTGGCCGGCCTGGACCCCCTGGCTGGCCCCCTTGTCAATGGTAACCGTCCCCTGCCAGTTGTCCGGGGACCGGGCGATCACCCAGGCCGGCTCCAGGGTCAGGTCCTGGCTGGCGGCGGTAAAGTCCAGCAGGGACCGGAGCCGCTGGTTCTCCGCCGCGGCCAGCTGGCCGGTGAGGGCCTCCTTCTCCCGCTCCTCCAGTTCCTGCCGCAGGGCGGCGTTCTCCTCCCGGAGCCGGTCGATCCCCTGAAAATAGTCAGAAACCTGCCGGATCTGCTCCGACGCCGCCGAAAAAAGGCGCAAAAAAGGCCGCGACGCTGTCTCCAACAGACTGCGGGGCGGCCCGGCGGTCCCTTTCAGGACCAAAGCCAGCGCCGCCGCCAGCAGGCTCAGAGACAGAGCCGCGGCTGCGATCACGATCCACTTGTGGCGGAATAGTTGTTTCAAAGGGCGTCCTCCTCCCGCCCGGCCGACAGGGCGAGACAGTCCACACCGAAGTCCAGCAAAATGCGCCCCAGGCGGCAGACGGGCAGGCCCACCACCGCGCTGTAGTCCCCCTGGATGCCCTCCACCAGCAGAGCCCCCAGGCCCTGGATGCCGTAGGCCCCGGCCTTGTCCATGGGCTCCCCGGTGCGGACGTACTGGGCGATCTCCTGGGCCGTGAGGGTCCGGAAGGTCACCTGGGTCACCTCCACCTGGGATACCACCCGGTCCCCCTGGCAGACGGTGATCCCGGTGCACACCTCATGGCTGCGGCCGGAGAGGGAGGAGAGCATCTCCTCCGCCTGGGCGGGGGAGGCGGGTTTCCCCAGAATCTCCCCGTCCCGGACCACCACGGTGTCCGAGCCGATGACGATGGCCTCCGGGTCCTCCTGTCGGGCCACCCACAGGGCCTTCTCCCGGGAGAGGGCCTCCACCAGCTGCCGGGCGGGCAGGCCGGAGAGGGCGGTTTCGTCGATTTCCGGTGCTTTGGTTGTAAACTCCAGTCCCATCTTCCCCAGCAGCTCTTTCCGGCGGGGAGACTGGGACGCTAACACTATTTTCATCGGTTTCCTCCGTTTTTTCCATCGAATTTGGGTGGGTGGGGATTTTTTCTCCGGGGGCTTACTCCACCCCGCGGTAATACAATCCCCGGGTGAACCCTTCCGGCGCTTCTCCCTGGCCGGTGCGGTAGGCGGCAAACACCCGGGCGCAGGCTTCGGCGCTCTCCCGCAGGAAGGACAGGCGGGCATAGGTCACCCCCGCGCGCTGCCAGTCGGCTTTCTTGTCCGCCAACCACAGGACTTTGGCGTTGAACAGCTCGTTCCGGCAGCCCCAGGCCTTTTCCACGGGGAAGTCCTCTCCCTTCCGGTCCCGGAGGGACTGGGGATTTTCCTCACAGTGACAGCCCTTGCCCCGGTTTTTCATGATGCAGTTCTCCGTGAGCATCAGGGGCAGGCGGCCGTAGACCAGCAGCTCCGTGTCCAGGGGCTTGCTCAGGTCCCGGATCTGGGCCAGCTTGCTCTCAAAGGACACCGCGGCGGAGGCAAAGCCCAGGCGGGCCAGCTCCCCGGCGGTGAGGCTGTTGGTGAGCCCCAGCCCAAAGTCTCCCCGGGGCCTCAGGCCGTAGTCCCTTGCCAGGGAAAGCTGGCCCATGTGCCCCAGCAGGGCCGACTGCACCCCCGCCCTCCGGGCGGCGGCCAGCTCCTGTTCCAGCCGGGGCCGCTCCCGGTCCCAGGCCACCCGGGGGAGAACAGTCCCGAACTCTACCGCCGGGTAGTCTTTCACCAGCGCCGCCACCGCTTCCTCATGGGCGGCGATCTCGTCACAGGGCAGATACACCAGGGCCGGACCCTGGTCCAGAATTTCCCGGGAAACCTGGTCCCACCGGCGGAAGGACAGGGAAAAGGCGGGCGGGTTCTCCTTCCCCTTCACCCGCTCCGGCGGGGTATAGGGTAAGGTCCGCCGCTGGGGCAGGGCCGTGCGGGCTTCGTCCAGCCCCGCCAGGGCCTCCCGCCGCAGGGCGTTCAGGGCGGACATAGGAACGGACAGGCCGGGCTCCACCTCTGCCTCCACGGTCTGGGCGGCGTAGACGGTTCCCCCGGTCTTGGCCAGCTGGGTCTGAATCTGCTCTTCTGTGACCGCCCGGCTGCGGGCGGCCTCGGGGACCGGTCCCTGGGCCTTGGCGGTGTGCCCCTCCCCGTCCCAGGCGGTGACGGTCAGGGGCTGGTCCTTCTTCACCTGAGCAGCAAACCAAACGGGGGTCAGCTTGTGCTCCCCCCGGGTGTAAGTCTGCCTGGCTTTTTCAAACAGCGCCGCCGGGTCCTTGGCCCCCTCGGGCCGGGTGCCGAACATGGCGGGGCCTTTCTGGTCGTTGTAGTAGCCCTGGGTGAACCCCTGGCGGGAAAAGGCGGCTTCCAGCTCCGCCAGCTCCTGGCGGGTGGGTTCCCGGTGCTCCCGGAGGGCGGCGGCGTAGATCCCCGTGACAACGGAAACGTACTCCGGCCGCTTCATGCGGCCCTCTATCTTCAGGCAGGCAACGCCCATCTCCTCCAGCTCCCGAAGCTCACCGGCCAGAGACATGTCCTTTAAGGACAGGGGGTGGCTGTTTCCCTTGTCCCCCGGCCAGCGGAAGGCCAGGCGGCAGGGCTGGGCGCACAGGCCCCGGTTGCCGCTGCGGCCCCCCAGCACAGCGGACAGGAAGCACTGGCCGCTGTAGCACATGCACAGGGCCCCATGGACGAAAATCTCCACCTCCAGGGGAGATTTGGCGCACAGGTTCTCAATGGCGGACCGGGACAGCTCCCGGGACAGCACCACCCGGGTCATCCCCAGATCCGCGCAGGCCTTGATGCCGTCCAGGTCGTGGACGGTCATCTGGGTGGAGGCGTGGATATCCACGTCGGGCACGGTGTCCCGCAGGAGTTTTGCCACCCCCAGGTCCTGGACCAGGATGGCGTCCACCCCGGCCTGGGAGGCAAAGGCCGCGGTCTCGGCGGCCAGGGGCAGCTCCCGGTCGGACAGGAGGGTGTTTAAGGTCAGGTAGACCTTGGTCCCCCGCAGGTGGCAGTATGCTACCCCCTGGGCCAGGTCCTCCAGGGAAAAATTCTTCGCGTTGCGGCGGGCGTTCAAGGGGCCGCAGCCCAGATAGACCGCGTCCGCCCCGGCCTGGACCGCGGCGGTCAGGGCTTCGGGGGAACCGGCCGGCGCCAGAAGCTCCATGCAGGCGGCCTCCTTACTTCTTTTCCTTGGTTTCCGGCTTGGTCTCCGTCTTGGCGGCTTTTTCCGCACGGGCGGCTCTGCGGGCCTCCCGCTTCTGCTCCGCCAGCTCCTTGGACAGGCGGGAATTTTCGTCCAGGGCCTGCTTCAGCTGGGCCCGGAGATTGTCGGACACCTGCCGCTCCTTGCTGTACTTGTCCGCCAGGTTCAGGGCGGAGAGCACCGCCCCGTCGGTGATGGAGAGGGTGGTGCCGGTCATGGCCTGGTCCATCTCCTTGTTCACAAGGTCGGCGCACTGCTGGATGTAGCTTTCGTCCTCCTCCGCCAGGATGCGGTAGGTCTGGTGGTGGATATGAATGGTCACCCGGTTTGCCATATCTGTTTCCTCCTTCGAGGGTATTTTTCTTGGAATGGTTGATTGTGCTATTATACCATGTTTCGACACAGTTTGGTAGTCCCCTCATTTGTCCTGCTCTCTTGTCAATTTCTCCGCTTTCCTGTAGAATAAGAGGATACCACAGGAAAGGAGGCCTTCGTCATGGCCAACGGGATGTTTTTCCCCGGCAGCATTCTCTCCCTCCACCGAAAGGCGGCGGACCGGCTGCTGGCAGCGGACAACGGGGACGCGGCCCTGCTCTACTTAGCCCTGCTGGAGGGAAAGAACGGCTCGGACTTAAAGTGGGACGCGGCCCGGCTGGAGGCCGCCTACAAGGCCCTCATCACCATGAAGCTGGCCGACCCCACCCAGCCGGTCACCAACGCCCCCGCCCCCAAGCTGGAGGACGACCGGCCCCCGGAGTACACCGCCCAGGACATCACCCAGGCCCTCCAGAACGGCGGAGGCTTCGCCGGGCTGGTGCCCGAGGTGGAGCGGCTGCTGGGCAAGGTCCTGTCCACCGCCGACTTAAAACTCCTCTACCAGCTTTCCGACTTTTACGCCTTGCCCCCGGAGGTAATCCTCACCCTGGTGGGCTGGTGCATGGAAAAAACCGCCAAGCGGTACGGACCCGGCCGGAAGCCCACCCTGCCCCAGATCAAGCGGGAGGGGTACAAGTGGTACAAGGCCGGGGTCACCACCCTGGACGCTGCCGACGCCTATCTCCGCCGCCAGCAGCTGCTGGGCACCCGGGGCATGGAGATCATGGCCATCCTTGGCATCCGGGACCGGGGTCCGGTGCCCCAGGAGGAGGACTACCTCACCGCCTGGATTCAGATGGACTTCCCCGACGACGTGCTCCGGCTGGCCTATGAGCGCACCGTGTTCCAGCTGGCCCCGGAGAAGTTCCGCTGGAGCTACATGAACGGCATTCTGGTCCGCTGGAACCAGCAGGGGCTGAAAACTGTGGCCGCCATCCAGGCCGCGGAAGCCCGCCGGAAGCCGTCCTTTCCCCAGAGCAAACCCCAGGAGGGCCCCGCGGCCATGCCCTCGGACGACATCGGCCGCATGATCGAGCAGGCCCGCCGGGCCGGCAAGGAGGGATAACCCATGGCATACAGCGAAGAGATCATCGCCCGGGGCGAGCTGCGGCTGAAGCAGGCCCAGCAGGCCCACCGGGACAAGCAGGAGGCCCTCCGCCGGGAGATCTACGCCAAGCTCCCCCGCACCAAAGAAATCGACCGCCAGCTGCGGCAGACCGCCCCCCGGATTCTGGCCGCTGCCCTGCGGAAGGGGCTGGACCAGCAGGCGGCTCTGGCGGCCCTGCGCCGGGAGAACCTGGCCCTTCAGGACGAGCAGGCGGCTCTGCTGGCCCGGGAGGGGTACCAGGTGGACGCCCTGGACGAGGCCCCCCTGTGCCCGTTGTGCAACGACCGGGGGTGGAAGGGCCCGGAGATGTGCCGGTGCCTGAAAAAGCTGTGCCAGGAGGAGCAGATCAAGAGCCTGTCCTCCCTGCTGGACTTGGGGGAGCAGTCCTTCGAGACCTTCCGGCTGGACTACTACGACAGCCAGGTCTGGCAGCCCTTCAACCGCTCCCCCCGGGAGAACATGGAGTTTGTCCTGTCCACCTGCCGCAGCTACGCGGAGTTTTTTGACGCCCCCGCCCACAAAAACCTGTTTCTCAACGGCAGCCCGGGTCTGGGCAAGACCTTCCTGTCCGCCTGCATTGCCCGGGTGGTGTCGGAGAAGGGGTACTCGGTGGTCTACGACACGGCGGCCAACATTTTCGCCCGGTTCGAGGCCAGGAAGTTTGCCCGGGCCGGGGAGGAAGCCCGCCAGGCGGAGACGGACACCCGGCGGTACCTTACCTGCGACCTGCTGATCCTGGACGACCTGGGCAGCGAGTTCACCACCCCCTTCGTCCAGGCGGCCTTGTACGAGGTCATCAACACCCGGCTGGTGGAGGGGAAACGGACGGTAATCTCCTCCAACCTGAATTTACCCGGCATCCGCCAGCGCTATACCCCCCAGGTGGCCTCCCGCCTGGAGGGCGAATACCTCTC
>JAEDJB010000034.1 GCA_016296565.1 Oscillospiraceae bacterium | reverse complement strand
CCGGAGACGGAGCAGAAGCCGGAAGGAACCCAGCCCGCCCCGGAGACGGGGGTTCCCAAGGACGACGGCCCGGACCTGATCGCCTTCACCCCGGACCCCAACGCCAAACCGGAACCCTCTGAGGAGGGGCAGCCCGCCCCGGAAGGCCAGCCGGAGTCCCAGGAAACCCAGGAGTCCCAGGAAGAAAGCGGGGAAGGGGCCCAGCCGGGCGAGCAGGAACAGACAGGGGCACAGCCCCAGCCGGAGCAGGAGCAGACCCCGCCCGGCCCCCAGCCCAGACCGCAGCCTGGTCCTCAACCCGGTCCCCAGCGGCCCCGTCCCGCCGGATCGGAACCCCAGTCCCGCCGGGAGCGCAAGCCCCGGCCGGAGCCGGAAGTCCCCCCGGACGCACCCCCCGGCCAGCTGGCCCAGGAGTACAGCCAGGGGCTGAGTTCTCTCAAGGGCCGGTGCATCGGCGCGGCCCTGGTTTCCGTGTTTCTTCTGGCCCTGGCCTTTTTGGAGGGGGGCGAGATCGCGGCCCTGGCCGGCCTCTTCCCCCAGGAGCTGTTCCTGCCGGTGGGCATGGCCCTCTTTGTGGTGGCCGCCGTTTTGTGCTGGGACGTGCTGAAGGACGGCCTGGTCCAGCTCACCAACAAGGCCCCCAACGGGGACACCCTGGCCCTCTTCGCCGCGGTGTTCACCCTGCTGGACGGGGTGACCCTGCTGGCCGTTCACCTGCGCACGGATTCCCTCCCCTTCTTTGCCCCCTGCGGCCTGGTGCTGACCTTCCATCTGCTGGGCCGGTATCTCACCCAGTCCGCCCGCTTCCGGTCCTGCCGGGTGGCGGCTTCCGTGGCCCAGCCATACCTGGTCACCCAGGACGAAAACCTGATGGGCAGCCAGAGCGCCTTCCGCAAGTGGATCGGCCAGCCCCGGGGCTTCGGCAGCCAGGTGCGCACCATGAGCGCCGGGGAGTTCCGCTTTCAGCGGCTGACGCCGGTGCTCCTCGCCGCCTGCGTGGTCCTCTCCCTGATTACCACCGTTGCCCACCACCAGCCCAGGCTGGCCTTCTGGTCCCTGTCGGCCCTGTTCTCCGCCGCCTCTACCCTGGGGGTGGGGATGTCCATGAGCCTGCCCCAGCGGCTGCTGGGGGACAAGCTGGCCAAGCTGGGGGCAACCCTGGCCGGCTGGCCGGGGATTGTGGCCGGAAAGGGCTGCAAGGCGGCCATGCTGCACGACTATGACATCTATCCCCCCGGGACCATCACCCTGGTCACCGCCCGGCCCTTTGGAAACTTCTCCATGGAGCGGGCCGTGTCCTTCGCCGCCTCGGTGGTGCGGGCCTCCGGCTCGGGCCTTACTTACCTTTTTGACAAGGTCCTGCACCAGGAGCACGGAGCCTATGTGGCGGTGGAAAAGCTGGTGATGCAGGAAAACGGCCTCATGGGCCAGAGCCAGGGCCAGGAGATCCTGGTGGGCAACAGCGACTTCATGAGCCGCCAGGGCATCGCCCTGCCCCCGGGCATCCGGGCCAAGGACGCGGTGTTCTGCGCCGTGGGCCGGGAGATCGCCGGGATGTTCGTGCTGAAATACACCATGCACCCCTCCATCATCCCCTCCCTCAAGGCCCTGTTTACCCACAAGCTCCACCCCATCCTGGTCACCCGGGACTTTAACCTGAACC
This sequence comes from Oscillospiraceae bacterium, assembly GCA_016296565.1. Lineage (GTDB taxonomy): Bacteria > Bacillota > Clostridia > Oscillospirales > Oscillospiraceae > Evtepia. Next base: position 14,071 of record JAEDJB010000034.1, on the reverse strand, counting down.
CCCACCGCCTGCGGCTGCGGGGCCGTCTGCCGGTGGACCAGATCTCCTTCCCCGACCTGCAGCGGCGGGTGACCCTCTCCGGGCCCAACCAGACCCACAGCTCCACCATCGTGGCGGTGCTGTGCCGGGAGGGACTGGCCCCCTTCGCCCAGTCCATCATCGGGGCCAAGCGCATCCGCCGGGCCGCAAAGGCCAACAGCTGGTTTGTGAACCTGAGCGCCTGCATCGGGGTCTTTCTCACCGCCAGCCTGTCCAGCGCCGGAGCTCTGGGCGCCATGAGCGCCTGGAACCTGTCCCTGTTCCTGCTGCTGTGGCTGCTGCCTGTGGTGTTCGTGTCCCTGTGGACCAAGCAGTATTGATACTAATTCTTAATAAAACCCTTTGGTTTTATTAAGAAGGCACCGCGATTCGCGTTGCCCTTTTGTGGCTTTTTGCCACAAAAGCCGTCTCATGCAGTTCTTGACGCACCTTCGGTGCTATAAAAAGCTTTTCAAGCTTTTTAACAAGAACTAGTATGACCAGGAGAAGTCCCTCGGTTGGAACAGCCGGGGGACTTTTTTCGAACAGATGTTTGACTTTCTCTCCCTTGTGTGGTAAAATACCCCCAACCACAAGAGATTGGGAGGGCGACGATATGGGAAACCTGACCCCCAAACAGCAGAGGATCTATGATTTCATCCGTGACTTCTCCCGGGAGAACGGCTATCCCCCCACTGTGCGGGAGATCGGCGAACACCTGGGGCTGAAGTCCCCCTCCACGGTGAAGTTCCACCTGGACAATTTACGGGAAGCCGGATACCTTCAGTGGGACGGGGGCAAGACCCGGTCCATCACCCTGCTGGAGCGGGAGGAGCCCCGCCGGGACCAGGTGCCCCTGGTGGGCAGCGTGGCCGCCGGGTCCCCCATCTGGGCGGAGGAGTGCATCGAGGAGTATGTCCCCTTCCAGACCGGGCCTCACCCGGAGGAGTATTTCGCCCTGCGGGTGCGGGGGGAGTCCATGCTGGGCGCGGGCATCTTCCCCGACGACCTGGTTGTGGTCCACAAGCAGCCCGAGGCCCACAACGGGGAGATCGTGGTGGCCCTCTTCGAGGACGAGGCCACGGTGAAAACCCTCTCCCGGAAGAACGGGGAGGTCTGGCTCCTGCCGGAAAACCCCGACTACGATCCCATCGACGGCACCCAAGCCCAGATCATCGGCAAGGTTGTGGGATTGATGAGACGATACTGAGCATGAAAAAGCCTCCCGAAAGGGAGGCTTTTAACGTATTCTGCCTTTACGCAAACTTTGGAATACGCCTGTAGGGGCGGTCTGTGACCGCCCGCTGACGTTTCGATGCTCTCCAGGCTGGCGGGCGAACACAGTTCGCCCCTACACAAGGCCTGGCAGGATTATGATGGTAAGGATTCCGCTTTCTTTGCCTCCTGTTCCAGGTCCGTCAGCCGGCGGAAGCTCCGGCGGATCATGGACAGGGAAAGGATTACTGCCAGCAGGTCCGCTGCCGGGCCGGCGTAGAGAACGCCGTCCAGCCCCAGAAACCGGGGCAGGATGGCCAGCAGGGGCAGCAGCAGGAAGCCCTGGCGGGAGACGGACAGGAAAATCCCCTGCTTCACCGCCCCGATGCTGGTGAAGTAGTTCACCGACAGGGGCTGGATGCTGAACAGGCAGACCATGAACATGAAGATGCGCAGGTAGTCCTCCGCAAACTGGAAATACAGGGGGTCCCCGGACCCGAAGATGGAGATAATCTGCCGGGGGAAGCACTGGAAGAGGAAGAAGGCGCAGAAGCTGAACACCAGCCCCACTGCCACGGCCTTCCGGTAGGTGGCCTTCACCCGGGGGTAGTTTTTGGCCCCCATGTTGAAGCTGAGGATGGGCTGGCACCCGTGGGCCAGACCCACGGCGAAGGAGACCATAATCATGTTCACCTTGGCCACCACCCCGGACACCGCCAGGGGGATGTCGCTGCCGTAAATGGACAGGGCGCCGTAGTGGGTGAGGGTGTTGTTCATGGCGATGTTCACGATCATCATCACCAGGTGGTTCAGGAAGTTGGAGACCCCCAGCTTCAGGATGGGCGGGATCACCTCCGGCCGCAGGCGCAGGTCCTTCCGGCTGAGGGAGAAGGCCTTGAACCGGGGGAAGTAGGCCAGGCACACCAGGAAGGAGATCCCCTGGCTGATCACCGTGGCCGCTGCCGCCCCCCGGATGCCCCAGCCCAGGGGATAGAGGAAGAGCCAGTCCAGAAACACGTTGAGCACCGCGCCGATCACCGAGGAGAACATGGCGTAGGAGGGGCTCCGGTCGGCCCGGATGATGGTCCCGGCGGCCATGGTGAAAACCTGGAAGAACAGGCCGTAGACCACGATCCCCAGGTAGTCCTGGGCGTAGGGCAGCACCGTTTCCGTGGCGCCGCAGAGGAGGAGGATGGGGGTCTCCAGCAGCAGGACCACCAGGGTGATGCCCAGGCCGAAAATTAAGGTGAGGGTCAGCCCTGTACCGATGAAGGCTCTGGCCCGGTCCTCCCGGCGGGCGCCCAGGGAGAGGTTGAAGTTGGCCGCCGTGCCCACGCCGGTCATCTGGGCCAGGGCGATGGACAGGGAGATCAGGGGAAAGACCACGTTGGTGGCGGCGTTTCCCAGCAGGCCCACCACCTGGCCGATGAAAATCTGGTCGGTGATGTTGTAGGCCGCCCCCACCAGCATGCCGATGATGGAGGGAATGGCAAATTTGCGGATCAGCCCCCCCAGGGGGGCGGTACCCAGGGGATTGCCCTGGGCCGGTGCTGCGTCGGGACGCATGGCGGTCAGCTCTTTTCTTTGGTTTTGGTTTCAGTATACAGGGAAAAACAGGAAACTGTCAATGGAACGCATTTCCAGGTCCCCCAGGGCACGAAAAAAGGAGGGCATGGTGGATGCCCTCCTTTTTTGCCAAACCAGGGAAACATACGATCAGATTCCCAAGCGCTCCTTTTAATTAAAGGAATAGTTCGTTCTCTTTTCGGACAGAACAAGCCTTCTTGATCGCCATAGCTGCAATTGAGACCATAATCCCGCTGACCTTTCTGGCGTTTTGCGGGCATTGCTTGACGCAGCGCATACAGGAAATGCAGGTTTGAGAATCTGCGGCAAAGCGCTCCGGATCAATTGCCTGCACGGGGCATTTTTCTGCGCACAGCCCGCACTTGACGCAGCGTTTGGTCACCTTCGGAACAAGCCCCGCCTTGCCGCCTTTCTTGTAGGGACGATTTCCGGGAATAGAAGCGGCGGCGCTGTTCTTGGCCGCGATCTGGTTGGAGAAATCAGCAAGCTGCTTCTCGTCGGAGATATCCGGTCTGTTGGTTGCGTACTGGGGCATGATGGAGTGTTCTGCAATGGCAGCGATGGCAGCAATGACATGAAATCCAGCCGCTTTCGCTGCGTCCTCCATTTCCACAAGGGTATCCTCATATGCCCGGTTTCCATAGACGCAGACGAGGGTACATTTGGCTCCGTTTCCCGGAATTTGTTTTAACCGCTCAATGGCAACGGCGGGGGCCCGCCCGCCAAAGGAGGGCATGGCAATCAGAACCATATCCTCTTTGTCGATTTCACAGCTGGAAAACTCGGTTTTGGCGTTACTCAGATCGATCTGGACAGGAGCGTCGCTCCAGCGCTTGCTGAGAGTGTGGGCAACCTTTTCTGTTCCGCCTGTGGGGCTGAAAATAATTTCTATCGTACGCATAGGGTTTCTCCTCCAAAATAGCATCGGCTTATTCAGACTGCGAGGGATCAAGCCTTTTTCGTATGTCGGCAATACAATCGGCAAGGGTTTTTCCGGCAAGGGAGCGGGCAAACGCGGCTTCCGTATCGGCAAACATTCCGGTCAGAACCGGTCGGATATGGCGGCCAACAACGCATTGGTCATTGGGGTTTTGGTGGATATCCAACAGGTGGATTTTGGGTTCCTCCGTCACCGCCTGATAGATTTGAAGCAGCGTAAGCTGTTCCGGGGGCACCGCCAGGGAATACCCGCCAATCCCCCTGCGGCTGTCCACGATTCCGGCTCTTTTTAACAGCGCCAGTATTTTTCGGATGTAGCTGGCGTTGGTGCCGGCACTTCCTGCCATCTGGTCAGAGTTCATGGGATTGGGAGACTCTGAAACCAGGATCAGGATGTGGATCGCAATGGAAAATTTTGTGTCCATCTGGTTGCCCTCCGGTTGTTGATGTATCAGATGCAGATACATTATAACCCTTGATACCTCCTTTGTCAAGAAACGCGCAGCGCAAAAAAACCTCTCTTGTCCGGGGGGACAAAAGAGGCTTTTCGTGGAGCAGGTAAAGGGAGTCGAACCCTCCTATCAAGCTTGGGAAGCTTGCGTTCTACCGATGAACTATACCTGCCTGTCAGCTTGTGAAACACAGTATACCACGCCTCAAAGGAAATTTCAAGGGGAAAGTTTGTCGGATGGGGCCGGGGGAGTCCCATTTTCCGGTGACACGATTTCCCCCCTTCCTCATAGAATGGAATGGCACGAACGCCAGTCTTATGAGAGTAGGAGGTAGTACCATGAGTGATAGGGTTGTGCCCGGGCCCGTGCAGGACAGCTGCGGTATCCGGGAAGCCGTGTGTATCCATACGAAAAAAATCTACGACAGCTGCCGGGATAAGGACTGCATCGAGGACCTCCGGGTCTATCCCACCCGGAACTCCCAGGCGGTGATTGACCGGGCCCTCAGCGTCCGGAGCGGCCGGGCGGAGCTGCTCCACGCCTACATCGACGTGGAGCCCGCCAACTACAACCGGGGCTTCTACAGCGTGGACATCCGCTACTACTACCGGATCACCGCCGAGGCCTTCCTGGGCGGCGGCCGGCCGGCGGAGATCTGCGGCCTGGCTGTCTTTGACAAGCGGGTGCTCCTGTTCGGCAGCGAGGGCAGCGCCAAAATCTTCTCCTCCCGCCGGGGTCCGGAGGAGGCCGGTCCTGCCTGCGGCCGGAGCAGCCTGCCGGAGGCGGTGGTGGAGGCGGTGGACCCCATTGTTCTCAGCCTGAAGCTGATGGACCCCTGCGACTGCGGACCCTGCGCCTGCCCGCCCCAGGGCGGGTGCTGCGCGGAAAACGAGCTCACCGAGATCCCCACCAGCATCAGCGAGTGCTTCGACTGCGAGCTGACCTTTGACAACGGCTGCCGCCGGCTGTATGTGACCCTGGGCCAGTTCTCCCTGGTGCGGCTGGAGCGGGACTCCCAGCTGCTCATCCCCATGTACGACTACTGCATGCCCACCCGGGAGTGCACCAGCAGCGACGAGGAGAAGGACGACGACCCCAGCGAGATCTTCCGCCAGATCCGCTTCCCTGTAGGCGAGTTCTTCCCACCCAGCACCATGCCGGGGATGGAGCACCGGGAGGACCCCGACGGCGGCGAGGGGTGAGCCCGCCGCAAAATCCCCTTGTTCTTTCCGGGGAAATCAAGTATAATCATAGGATAAAGAACAGGCAGTTTCCCAAAGGAGGGCGGGTCTATGGGCCGGACCGGATTCATTCATGACAAGCTGGATATCAAGTTCCTGGTGCTGTACCTCATGGCGCGGGTGGCCTCGCCGGTGGACTTTGCCACCCTGGCGGACCTGACCTTCTGCGACGACGGGGTGGAGTACTTCGACTTTGCCGAGTCCGTGGCGGAGCTGGTGGACACCGGCCACCTGGCTTTGGAGGAGGACCGGTACACCATCACTGAAAAGGGCCGCCGCAACGGGAAAATCTGCGAGAGCAGCCTGGCCTATTCCGTCCGCCGCAAGTGCGACCAGAACCTGGCCCGGGTCAACGGCGTTTTACGACGGGACGCCCAGGTGCGGACGGAAACCCTCCCCCGGGAGGACGGCGGCGTGACCCTCCGCCTCATCCTGGACGACGACAAGGGGAACATCATGACCCTGGATATGCTCACCGTCTCCCAGGAGCAGGCCGGCCAGCTGGCGGAGCGGTTCCGGGCCCAGCCGGAGAAGCTCTACCACGGCATCCTCCAGGTTTTGCTGGAGGAGGATACCGGCGAGGAATGACCTTGGAAAACAACCAAACGCCCATGACGCGGGGTTCTCCGCGTCATGGGCGTTTTCAGTTCAATATTTATAAAAGACCACCAGCCTCCCTGCCAAAAGGAAAACAGGGGGGCTGTTTTGCGAGGGGGAAGTTGGGGGGTCAGGATTCGTGGGTTTTCCGGTTGGTTAAGATCTCCATCCACAAAGTCAGATGCCTGCGGTCCATGTCGTCCCGCTTGTCGCGCAGCCGCTGGATCTGACGGCTCAGTGCCTGGTACTCCGGGGAATCCTGAGGGGTGTTCGCCGCGGTGAGCCGGCGAAGGTCCTCTTCCGCTTCTTTCAGCGCTTGATCTAGGGCGTGAAGCCGTACAGCGGAGAGGACCAGAAGATCCTCTTTCTTGTGCATGCTGTTCGCCTCTTTCTTGCGATTCATAGAGAGTATACAGCAAAAAAGATAAAAATACAAGGGGAAAAGTTAAAAAACCAAGAGGAATTATGGGAAGATAGTGCAAGAGAAAAAGTTTCCCTTGCAAATAAAATAATTTAAAACAGCGGGGAGAACAGCCGGTATACGGAGTGGAGCAGCCGGGTGAGGGGGGAGCGGACCCGGCAGTCGGCCAGGGTGATCTCCCGGCACCGGTCCATGGTGGAGAGAAAGTCGTCCCGCACCCCGGCAACGGCAGGGGTGCCGCACATCCACGCGCCGTTTTCAAACTGCAGGTAGAAGCTGCGGTAGTCCAGGTTGCAGCTGCCCACGGAGGCGTACAGGTCGTCGGCCACCACGGTTTTGCTGTGGAGAAAGCCGGGGGTAAACTCGAAGATCCTGGCGCCGGCCTCCAGCAGGGCGGGGTAGTTGGACTGGGTGACGGCAAAGACCACCTTCTTGTCGGGGATGTGGGGGGTCATGATGCGCACGTCCACCCCGGACCGGGCGGCGGTGCACAGGGCGGCGGAGAGGGTCTCGTCGATCACCAGGTAGGGGGTGGTCAGGTAGAGGTAGCGCTTGGCCTTGGTAATCATCTGCAAGTGCAGGTCGGCGCAGATGGTGTCCTCAGGGAAGGGGGTGTCCGCGTAGGGCACCACGATGCCCGGGGCGGCGGACAGGGGGAAGGGCTTGGGCCGGAAATGGGCATAGTCCGAGGGGACGGGCTGGTGGTCGTCCCACATGGTGAGGAAAAAGACCGTCAGGCTCCACACCGCCGGACCCCGCAGGAGCAGGGCGTTGTCCTTCCACACTCCGAAGCGCACCAGCCGGCCGATGTACTCGTCGGCCAGGTTCAGGCCGCTGACAAAGCCGGTTTCCCCGTCGATGACGCAGAGCTTCCGGTGGTCCCGGTTGTTCTGGTGGATGGACAGCACCGGCAGGAAGGGGTGGAAGGGGCGGCAGTGGATGCCCATGGCCGCCAGGGTCTCGGGGTAGTCCTCCGGCAGGGTGGCGGCGGAGCCCACCCCGTCGTAAATCACCCGCACGTCTACCCCCTCCGCCGCTTTCCGGCGGAGAACCTCCAGGGTCTGGGACCACATGGCGCCCTCGGCGATGATGAAGTACTCCAGGAAGATATACTGTTGGGCCTGCTCCAGGGCCTCCAGGAAGGCAGGGAAGAAGGCCTCCCCCGAGGGGAAATACCGGGTTTCGGTGTTCGTATAGGCGGGGCAGAGGGCGGCCCGGCGGAGGTAGCGGATCTGCTGGAGGGCGTCCGGGCCGTATTGCTCCAGATCCTCCGGCTCCGGGGCGGTGAGCAGCTGCCTGCGGAAGGCCCGGAGGGCTTCGCTCCGCTGGAACTTCAGCTTCCGGCTGCCCCCCAGGATCAGGTACATGACGCCACCCATGACAGGCACCAGCAGGATGGGGATGATCCAGGCGATTTTGTAGGCCAGCTTGGTCTTTCGGGAGGAGATATACAGGGAGACCACCACGCTGATGAGCAGGAAGAACCAGTAGAAATAGACGAAAAACTGGTTAAAGGAGAGGAAAATGGCCAAAAACAGCCCCAGCTGCAGCAGGATACTGAGCACAACCAGAAAAACCCGCTGCCGGTGGGGAGAAAGGACGGTTTGGACGCGTTTCATGGAGCACCTCCTTCCGAGGGGTATCGCGGCGCTGGCCGGCGGCTGATAGCCGCCCCTACAATAACCTGGGACCATGGGTGTAGGGCGGGATGCCCACATCCCGCCGGGGACGCTGGGATCATTGCGGTGTGGGCGGCGGGGTCAGGGGACCCCGCCCTACTTTACCACCACATTCTCCTTCCCCAGCAGCTCCTCCAACTCCTGGATGAGGGCCTCGTGGAGCAGGCACCTGGCACCCAGGCGGCGCTTGGTGTCGGCAAAGTAGAGGACCGCCTGGTTTTCCCCGGGAAACAGGGTGAACAGGTTTTTCACCCGCTGAAGCCAGGGGGTATCCTCCCGGTCAAAGCGCAGGTAGAGCTTTCCCCGGCGGACCTGGGGTGTGGGGGCGGGGGCGCTGGCCTGGGACAGGGGGGTGACCCGGTCGCACATGAGCTGAGGGGCGTTCTCGTCCCGGACGGAGATCCGCCCGGTGACCAGAATGGGGGTGTTGGCCTGGAGGTAGCTGCCGCTCTCCTCCAGCACCCGGGAGAAGGCCAAAAGCTCCATGGAGCCGGTGTCGTCCTCCAGGGTCACGTAGGCCATGAGGGAGTTGTTTTTGGTGGTCTTGGTCTTGGAGGCGGCCACCACCCCGGCGATCACCACCCGCTGGCCGTCCTGGAACTGGGTGGGGCCGTCGGCCTGGGCGAAGTCCTCCAGAATACTGAGGATGGACACCGCCCCCTGGCTGCGGACCAGGTCCCGGTAAGCGTCCATGGGGTGGCCGGAGAGGTACAGGCCGGTGACCTCCTTCTCCATACTCATGAGCTCCTGGGGGGAGAACTCGGGGATGTCCCGGAGCACCAGCTCCACCGGCTCGGCCTGCTGGCCCCCCAGGGAGAAGAGGTCAAACTGCCCCTCCAGGTTCTTCCGCTTGTTCCGGGCCAGGCCGTCCAGCAGCTGCTCGTAGGCGTCCAGCAGCTGGGAGCGGCGGATGCCCATGGCGTCGAAGGCTCCCGCCCGGATGAGGCTCTCCAGCACCCGCTTGTTCAGGTCGGAGTCCAGCAGGCGGCGGCAGAAGTCGGGGAAGGAGGTGAAGGGGCCATTGGCCTGGCGCTCGGCCAGCACCTGGTTGGTAAAGCCCCGGCCCACCCCCTTGAGGGCGGCCAGGCCGAAGCGGATGTCCTTCCCCGCCACGGTGAAGTGGGGGCCGGACTGGTTGATGTCCGGGGGCAGCAGGCGGATGCCCAGGCTGCGGCACTCGGCAATGTACTCGGCGATTTTCCCCTGGGAGTCCAGCACCGAGGTGAGCAGGGCCGCCATGTACTCCTGGGGATAGTGGCACTTGAACCAGGCGGTCTGGTAGGCCACCACCGCGTAGCACACCGCGTGGGCCTTGTTGAAGGCGTAGTTGGCAAAGTCGGTGATCTCGTCATAGATGCTCTCGGCGATTTCCCGGGGAATGCCGTTGGCGATGCAGCCGGTGATGTTCCGGTCCGGGTCTCCGTGGAGGAAGGCCTCCCGCTCCCGCTGGATGTCCTTCAGCTTCTTCTTGGACATGGCCCGGCGGACCATGTCGGCCTGGCCCAGGGAGTACCCCGCCAGCCGGCGGAAAATTTCGATGACCTGCTCCTGGTAGACGATGCACCCGTAGGTGTTGGACAGGATGGGCACCAGGGCAGGGTGCTTGTAGGTGATGTTGTCCGGGTTGTGCTTGGAGGCGATAAACCGGGGGATGGAGTCCATGGGCCCCGGCCGGTAGAGGGCGATGATGGCGGTGATGTCCTCAATGTCCTTGGGCTTCAGGCCCACGCACACCCCGGTCATGCCCGCCGATTCCATCTGGAACACCCCGCAGGTCTTGCCGTCGGAGAGCATCCGGAAGGTCTCCGGGTCATCGTCCGGCACGGCGGAGAGGGAGAAGTCCGGGGTGTGGGCCTTCACCAGCTGCACCGCGTCGTCCAGAACGGTCAGGTTCCGCAGGGCCAGAAAGTCCATTTTCAGCAGCCCCAGCTCCTCCAGGGTGGTCATGGTGTACTGGGTGACCACGGCCTCGTCGTTTTTCGCCAGGGGAACGTAGGTGTCCACCGGATTGCGGGTGATCACCACCCCGGCGGCGTGGGTGGAGGCGTGGCGGGGCATGCCCTCCAGCCCCTTGGCGGTGTCGATGACCTTCTGCACCACCGGGTCGCTCTCGTACATCTCCCGCAGGGGCTTGGAGAGGGTCAGGGCGGCCTCCAGGGTGATGTGCAGGGTGTTGGGCACCTGCTTGGCGATGGCGTCCACCTGGGCGTAGGGCACGTTCAGGGCCCGGCCCACGTCCCGGATGGCCCCCTTGGCGGCCATGGTGCCGAAGGTGACGATCTGGGCCACATGGTCCGAGCCGTATTTCCGGTTCACGTAGTCGATGACCTCCCCCCGGCGGCGGTAGCAGAAGTCCACGTCGATATCGGGCATGGACACCCGCTCGGGGTTTAAGAACCGCTCGAAATACAGGGAGTATTTCATGGGGTCAATGTCGGTAATATACAGGCAGTAGGCCACCATGGACCCGGCGGCGGAGCCCCGGCCCGGACCCACGGGGATGTCCTGGCTCTTGGCGTAGCCGATGAAGTCGGAGACGATGAGGAAGTACTCCACAAAGCCCATCCGGCGGATCATGGCCATTTCGTATTCCAATTGCTGCTTGTATTCCTCGCTCCCGTTGGGGTAGCGCTTTTCAAAGCCCTGGCGGCAGAGGGTTTCAAAGTAGGCGTCCCCGTCGGTGTACCCCGCCGGGAGCTTGAATTCCGGCAGGTGGTAGACCCCGAACTGGAAGTCCACATTGCAGGCCTCGGCAATTTTCACGGTGTTTTCCACCGCCTCGGGCCAGTCGGGGAAGAGGGCAGCCATCTCCTCTTCGGATTTCAGGTAGAACTCGTCGGTCTCAAACCGCATCCGGTTGGGGTCCTCCACGGTCTTGCCCATCTGCACGCACATGAGCACGTCCTGGATGGCGGCGTCCTTCCGGGTGAGGTAGTGGGCGTCGTTGGTGACCACCAGGGGGATGCCCGTCTCCTGGTGGAGCTTCAGGATGCTCCGGGCCACTTCCTTCTGGGCGGGGATGCCGTGGTCCTGAAGCTCCAGATAGTAGCTGTCCGCCCCGAAGAGGTCCCGCATCTCCAGGGCGTGGGCCTTGGCCCCCTCGTAGTCCCCGTTCAGCAGCCGCTGGGGCAGCTCCCCGGCCAGGCAGGCGGACAGGGCGATGAGCCCCCCGTGGTACCGGCGCAGCAGCTCCATGTCCACCCGGGGCTTGCCGTAAAAGCCCTCGGTGAAGCCCCGGCTCACCAGGGCGCACAGGTTCTGGTACCCCTCCTGGTTCCGGCAGAGGAGCACCAGGTGGCGGGGGCGGTCGTCCAGCTCGTGGACCCGGTCGAACCGGGTGCGGGGGGCCACATAGACCTCGCAGCCGATGATGGGCTTGATCCCCGCGGCCTTGGCGGCCTTGTAGAAGTCCACCGCCCCGTACATGACCCCGTGGTCGGTGACGGCAATGGCGGTCTGGCCCAGCTCCTGGGCGCGCTGAATGAGCCCCTGGATGCGGCAGGCGCCGTCCAGCAGGCTGAACTCCGAGTGAACGTGGAGGTGGACAAAGGCCATAGACTTACTTCCTTTCTGCCAGCATGTCCTCCAGGATCTCCAGGGCGGAGAGGATGAGGATCTCGCAGCGGTTGGTGGTACCCACCGCCTGGGCGGCGGGGGAGGATTCGGGGGAGATCTCGGTTTTCAGCAGGGGAGCGCAGCGGAGGTTCCCGAACTTCTCCTGGAAGCGGGCCTGGAACTCCTTGGAGAGGGCGCCGGTGCGGCGCTTGCTGCCCACGGGGTCCTGGGGGTCCACGGGGGTGCACATGCCCAGGGTCATGATGGCCCCGGAGATGGCGCCGCACAGCTCCCCGGTGAAGGCCCCGGCCCCGAAGCCGGCCCCCAGGTCAAAGCAGGCCTGCTCGGTGAGGTGGTTTACGTCAGTGCAGGCGGCCAGAACGGACTGGGCGCAGTTGAAGCCCTTCTTGTGGTATGCCATAGCTTGCTCGTAACGATTCATGGTGTTGTCTCCTTTTATTTATGTGTGTAATGATATGGATTTATCTCCGTAGGGGCGAACTGTGTTCGCCCGAAACCTGGAGGATATAGCGGCGTTGGACGGGCGGTCACAGACCGCCCCTACAGGGAGTGGGAGAGATAAGGAAACCTTGCTCACGCTTCTTCCTCCGTCTGCTTGCTCAGGGCGATGAGCTTTCGCAGGCGGTGGCTCAGGGAGGACTTGGTCACCGGGGGGTCGCACAGGTCCGCCAGCTGGGACAGGGAGAGCTCCGGGTTTGCCTCCCGCAGCTGGGCGGCCTCCCGCAGCTTGGGGCTGAGGGTGTCCAGCACCCCCGCCTGCCGGAGAACCTGGATGGCCCGGCGCTGCTCCATGGCGGCGTCCACGGTTTTGTCCACGTTGGCGGCCTCGCAGTTGACCCGGCGGTTCACCCCATTGCGCAGGAGCTTTTCCGCCTTGGCGTTCATCAGCTCCATGGCGGACACCGGCGCGCCGATGGCGGTGAGCAGGTCCTCGATGGCCTCGCTCTGCTTAAAATAGGTGATGTAATTGGCCTTCCGGGTGGCCTCCTTGGGGGCGTAGCCCATCTCCAGCAGCAGGGCGGTGAGCTCCCGGCTGACGCTGCGGTGGGTGGTGGCCAGCTCCAGGTGGTAGCCCTTCTGGGGGTCGGTCACCGAGCCCCCTGACAGGAAAGCCCCCCGGAGAAAGGCCTGGCGGCAGTGGGTCTCCTCCAGCAGGCCGAAGTTGATGTGGTGGGCCGGTCCCCCGGGGTCGAAGGCGCAGACGTCCCAGATGTGGGCCAGCTTCTCCGGGTGGGTGATGGTGAAGATCCGCTTGCCCGAGCCGCCGGGGTCCCCCTTTTCGTCGAAGGACAGGCCGAAGGCCTTGTGGAAAAGGGGGGAGAGCCGCTGGCTGAAGGCGGGGGACTCGGTGACGATCTTCACCTGCTGGAGGGAAAACTGGTTGCAGTAAAGCAGCACCCCGCAGGCCTCCGCCTGGGCGCAGCATTTCCGGGAAAGCTTTCCCCGGCACAGCTCGGTTTTCACGTCGCTGGCAAATGACATGGCGGTACCTCCTGTTCCGCGGGGTCAGCGCCCCATATCCCGGTGCTGCTCCTCCACCCGGTAGCCCTTCTGGCGGATAAACTCCGTGAGGGCGTGGGCGATGGCCACCGAGCGGTGGTGGCCCCCGGTGCAGCCGATGGCGATCACCAACGAGGACTTGCCCTCCTCCACATACTGGGGCAGCAGGAAGGAGAACAGCTCCTCCAAGTGCCGGAGAAACTCGTGGGTCTGGCGGTAGCCGAAAAGGAAGGTGCGCACCGCCTCCTCCAGGCCGGTGCACTCCTTCAGCTCGGCGATGTAGTAGGGGTTGGGGAGAAAGCGCACGTCAAAAACCAGGTCGGCGTCGATGGGAATGCCATACTTGAAGCCGAAGGAGGTCACCGACACGGTGATGGCGTCGTTGAGGGCCCCCATGCCGAACAGCCGCAGCAGCTCTCCCCGGAACTTGGACAGGTTCAGGCCGGTGGAGTTGAGAATGTGGCTGGCCCGGCGGCGGACCGGCTCCAGGGCCATCCGCTCCAGCTGGACGGCCTCGGGCAGGGAGTACCCCTGGCGGGTGAGGGGATGGGTGTGCCGGGTTTCCTTGTACCGGTTGATGATGACCTCGTCCGAGGCCTCCACGAAGAGCAGCTGATACTCCAGCTTCATCTCCTTCAGCTCGTCCAGGGCCTGAAAGAGCTCGTCAAAGGTCTGGCCGCCCCGGATGTCCGTGACCAGAGCCACCCGGCTGTACCGGCCGGTGCCCGCCCCGGCCATGCAGATGCCGGCAAAGCTGGTGATGAGGGCCACCGGCAGGTTGTCCACGCAGTAAAACCCCAGGTCCTCCAGAAAGGCGGCGGCGGAACTCTTTCCCGCGCCGGAAAG
>JAEDJB010000033.1 GCA_016296565.1 Oscillospiraceae bacterium | reverse complement strand
ATCGTGGGGACCCATGGCGGCACCTCCTGGGAATGTTTTTTTCATTGTACCACAGACCGGGGGAGAGGAGCAAGGGATGGCTCCAAACGGAAATTCCTTTCCCCCAAACGGAAGCTGAGAGGGAAAACCGGTTGACTTTCGGGCAGATTAGGAATAGGATGCAAACGATGAAACGATTGTTCAATTGTTCGAGTGATCGGACAGAGAAAGGAGAACACCATGAAAAAGACCTATAAGATCGATGTAGACTGCGCCAACTGCGCCAACAAGATGGAGTTGGCTGCCCAGCGCACGGAGGGCGTCAAGGCCGCCACAGTAAACTTCATGACCCTGAAAATGCAGGTGGAGTTCCAGGAGGGCCAGGACCCCAAGGCTGTCATGGAGCAGGTCCGGAAGAACTGCAAAAAGGTGGAGGACGACTGCGAGATCTTCCTGTAAGAAATCCCGCGCCGGGGGAAGGAGAACCGGATATGAACAAGAAGCAAAAGAAAATGCTGGTGCGGATTCTGGTCACCGCGGCGCTGCTGGTGATTCTGCACTTCGTGCCGGCGGAGGGCTGGCTGCGGTTTGGCCTTTACCTGGTCCCTTACCTGCTCATCGGCTATGATATCCTGTTGAAGGCAGGAAAGGGAATCCGGAACCGCCAGGTTTTTGACGAGAATTTCCTTATGGCGGTGGCCACCGTAGGGGCCATGGCCCTGGGAATCTGGCGGGGCGGGGACTACACCGAGGCCATCGGGGTCATGCTCTTCTACCAGGTGGGAGAGTGGTTCCAGAGCTACGCGGTGAACAAAAGCCGCCGGGACATCGGCCAGCTCATGGACATCCGCCCGGACTATGCCAACCTGGAAACCCAGGAGGGCGGCCTGGAGCAGGCAGACCCGGACGAGGTAGAGGTGGGCACCGTCATTGTGGTGCAGCCGGGGGAGCGGGTCCCCATCGACGGTGTAGTGCTGGACGGGGAGTCCACCTTGAACACCAGCGCCCTCACCGGCGAGAGTCTGCCCCGTGCCGTGGGCCCGGGGGATGAGATTATCAGCGGCTGCATCAACTTAAACGGCCGGCTGCGGGTGCGCACCACCCAGGTCTTTGAGGAGTCCACCGTGTCCAAAATTCTGGACCTGGTGGAAAACGCCTCCTCCCGGAAGTCCCGGTCGGAAAACTTCATCTCCCGGTTCGCCCGGGTATACACCCCGGCGGTGTGCGCCGCCGCTCTGGTGCTGGCGGTGCTGCCGCCTCTGGTGCGGCTGGTGGGCCTGGGGCTGGCCCCTATGTGGGGAGAGTGGGTCTACCGTGCCCTCACCTTCCTGGTGGTGAGCTGCCCCTGCGCCCTGGTTATCAGCATCCCCCTGAGTTTTTTCGCGGGGATCGGCGGGGCCAGCCAGGCGGGTATTCTGGTGAAGGGCTCCAACTATCTGGAGGCCCTGGCCCAGACCAAGTGCGTGGTCTTTGACAAGACCGGCACCCTGACCCAGGGGGTCTTTCAGGTGACGGGGGTCTATCACAGCACCCTGCCGGAGGAGGATCTGCTGGCCTATGCGGCCCTGGCGGAGAGCGCCTCCTCCCACCCCATCAGCAAGAGCCTTCAGAGCGCCTATGGCAAGCCCCTGGACAGCCGCCGGGTGGCGGAGATCCGGGAGGAGAGCGGCCAGGGGGTCACCGCCCTGGTGGACGGCCATCGGGTGGCTGCGGGCAACCACCGGCTCATGGAGGCCCTGGGCATCCCCTGGAAGTCCGGTGAGCAGGTGGGGACCATTGTCCACGTGGCGGTGGACGGACAGTACGCCGGGCAGATTGTAATCTCCGACGTGGTAAAGCCCACCGCCCGGCAGGCGGTGGAAGCCCTGAAGCGGGCCGGGGTGGAGGAGACGGTGATGCTCACCGGAGACCTCCAGCCGGTGGCGGAGCAGGTGGCCGGGGAACTGGGCATCGGCCAGGTGTACAGCCAGCTGCTCCCCGGGGACAAGGTGGCCAAGGTGGAGGACCTGCTGACCCGCCGCGCCGGTCACGGGAAGGTGGCCTTCGTGGGGGACGGCATCAACGATGCCCCGGTGCTGGCCCGGGCGGACATCGGCATCGCCATGGGAGCCATGGGCTCCGACGCGGCCATCGAGGCGGCGGACGTGGTCCTCATGGACGACGACCCCCGGAAGCTGGCCAAGGCCATCCGCATTTCCCGGAAGTGCCTGGGGATCGTCCGGCAGAACATCGTCTTTGCCATTGGGGTGAAGGTGCTCTGCCTGCTCCTGGTGGCCGTGGGCCTGGCCGGCATGTGGCTGGCGGTCTTTGCCGACGTGGGGGTGATGGTCCTGGCCGTCCTTAACGCCATCCGTGTGATGTTTGTGAAAAACCTGTGATACGAATTCTTAATAAAAACCTTTGGTTTTTATTAAGAAGGCACCGCGATTCGCGTTGCCCTTTTGTGGCTTTTTGCCACAAAAGCCGTCTCATGCAGTTCTTGACGCACCTTCGGTGCTATAAAAAGCTTTTCAAGCTTTTTAACAAGAACTAGTATGAGAAAAAACAAAAACCCGGCCCGGGAAGTTCCCGGGCCGGGTTTGTTATACGATGAAACGAATTAAGCCAGCTTGGACTTGGACAGCTCGGTGAGAGCGGTGAAAGCGGCCTTGTCGTTGACAGCCATCTCAGCCAGCATCTTGCGGTTGATTTCCACACCGGCCAGCTTCAGACCGTGCATGAAGTTGGAGTAGTTCATGCCGTTCATCTTGCAGGCGGCGCTGATGCGGGTGATCCACAGCTGACGGAAGTTGCGCTTCTTCTGCTTGCGGCCCACGTATGCGTAGGTCAGGGACTTCATCACCTGCTCGTTGGCCATCTTGAAGTGCTTGGACTTGGCACCCCAGTAGCCCTTGGCCATCTTCAGGATCTTATTTCTTCTCTTGCGCGTCATCATCGCGCCCTTAACTCTTGCCATGGTATGTTAGCCTCCTACTTTATCGTTGTAATTATTTATACAGGATCATGCGCTTGATTGCGGCTTCGTTGGTCTTGTCCGCATAGGCGCCGGCGCGGAGGCCGCGTTTACGCTTGGTGGTCTTCTTGTTCAGGATATGGCTCTTATTGGCATGAGCGCGCTTGACCTTACCGCTCTTGGTCAGGTTAAAACGCTTCTTAGCGCCGCTGTGAGTTTTGATTTTAGGCATGGCGGAAAACTCCTTTGTAAGATTTTACTTTTTGTTTTCTTTGTTCTTGCTGTCCTTGTTCTGCTTGCAGGACAGGAACATGGTCATGTGGCGTCCGTCCAGCTTGGGCTCTTTGTCCATGGTCGCCACCTCAGCGCAGTCAGCTGCGAACTTTTCCAGCAGACGCTTGCCGATGTCGGTGTGGGCCATTTCGCGGCCGCGGAAGCGGACAGCGACCTTGACCCGGTTCCCTTCGGCCAGGAACCGCTGGGCGTTGCGGACCTTGACATTGAAATCATTGACGTCGATTCCCGGGGACATACGCACTTCCTTGATTTCCACGATCCGCTGGTTTTTCTTTGCTTCCTTGTCCCGCTTGGTCTGCTCAAACTTGTACTTTCCGTAGTCCATGAGCTTGCACACGGGCGGAACGGCATTGGGCGAGATCTTCACCAGGTCCAGCTCAGCCTCGTTGGCCTTGTCCAGAGCCTCAGCCACGGACATAATGCCAAGCTGCTCCCCTTGGGCGGAAATCAGGCGCACTTCCTTGTCGTGAATTTCCTCGTTGATTTGATGAGCCGTGTTAGCGATGGTAAACGCACCTCCAGTCCTTAGATACAAAAAAAGGATACCTTCCGAAAGGTATCCGCACACAGGAAAGAAGCATCCGCGAGGGCTGCTGTCTTACCGTATTAACCTCTTCGCTCGCTTGCGGGAGGTGAGGCAGGCGGAACCTTCCTACTTTGTTTTACGGCGATTAGTATACCAGAGCCTGCGCCGCCTGTCAAGCAAAATTTTTGCGGAGAATCCTCCATCTGCCCCGCAGACAGCGGGATGCCCGCACCCCGCCGTCTGCGCAGCGTTTATTCCACAATGGTGTCCACCATCTCCTCCATGGTGATCCCATAGACGCCGTCCGCACCGGCGCACCGGTGCAGAACCTCCGCCACCGCGTCCTTCCGGTAGGGGCAGCCGATGAGGCCCTTCCGCACCAGGTCCATGTCGATGGCGCTGAAGAAATCCCCGGAGAAGGCGATGTCCGCGATTTTCCCCTGCTGCACGTCCAGGTTCACCCGGAAGCGGCCCCCGGCAAACCGGCCCTGCCGCTCCATGGAAAACTTGGGGGAGGCGCCGAACTTCTTGTCCCAGTTGTCAAAGTGTTCCGCCGCCAGCTGGCGGATGCGGCGGTCGTCCTCCTCCGTCACCTGATAGACAGAGCCGCCGTTCAGAATGGCCGTCACCATGTGCTGCTTGAACTCCTCCGCCGTCATGGGAACATCCAGATGCTCGGAGAGGTTGGTCACCCGGTCGTGGACGGACTTGATGCTTTTGGAGAGGATCTTGTACTCGTCCACCGTGGTGCTGGCCACCATCTGATCAATGTTGGTGTCAAAGAGCAGGGAGCCGTGGTGGACCGTTGCGCCCGCCAGCTTGTACTGCGCGTTTCCGGAGAACTTTTTCCCCTGGACAGTTAAATCGTTGCGGCCGTTAAACTCCGCGGGAATCCCCATCCCCCGCAGGGCGTCCAGCACCGGGACCAGATACTGCTGGAACTGGATGCTGTCGCTGTCCCCCTGGGTGATGAAGGAAAATTGCCAGCCCCCCAGGTCGGTGTAGATGGTGCCGCCGCCGGAGAGCCTGCGGACAATGTGGATGTGGTGGGCATCCACATATTTCTTGTTGATCTCCTCCAGGGTGTTCTGGTATTTCCCGATCATCAGGGTGGGGGTGGTGCGCCAGAAGAGGAACACAGGCTCGGGGAGCTTCTTTTCCGCGGTGAAATAGTATTCCAGCCCGAAGTTGTAGTATACGTCGGTGCTTCCGGTTTCGATGTAGATCATGTCAGTTTTTTCCTCCTGCCTGCAGGGCTTCGGCGGCGCGATAGGAACTGCGCACCAGAGGCGTGCTGGCCACGTAGCGGAAGCCCTTTTCCAGGGCGATCTCCTTGTAGCGGGCAAATTCCTCCGGCGTTACATAGCGCTGGAGGGGGTAGTGGTCCGGGCTGGGCTGCAGATACTGGCCGATGGTGAGAATGTCGCAGCCCACGGCCAGCAGATCGTCCATGAGCCGGCGGATCTGGTCCTCCGTCTCTCCCAGGCCCACCATAAAGCCTGTCTTGGTCAGGCTGCCGGGATACTGTTCCTTGCAGTACCGCAGCACATCCAGGGACCGCTGGTAGACCGCCTGGGGCCGCACGGCGGCGTAAAGCTCCCGCACTGTTTCCACGTTGTGGTTCAGCACGTCGGGTTTGGCCTGCATCACCGTGTCCAGGCAGGCGCGGTCCCCCTTCATGTCGGAAATCAGCACCTCCGCGGTGGTGTCCGGGCACAGGGCCCGCAGCTCCCGGAGACAGGCGGCAAACTGGCCGGCGCCGCCGTCGGGCAGGTCGTCCCGGGTCACCTGGGTGATCACCACGTGGCGCAGCCCCAGCTTCTGAGCGGCCAGAGCCAGGTTTCGAGGCTCCTCCGGGTCCACCGGGTCCGGCCGGGCGTGGGTCACGTTGCAGAACCGGCAGTTTCGGGTGCAGCGGCTGCCCAGGATCATAAAGGTGGCCGTGTGGGTCTGGTAGCACTCTCCCAGGTTGGGGCAGTTTGCCTCCTTGCACACGGTGTTCAGTTTTAGGTCCTTCATGAGGGCGGCCACCTCTGCCACGGCCTCCTTGTTGTAAGGGACCTTCAGCCAATCGGGTTTCCGCTCCATCACTGGGCCTCCACCTCTGCCACGGGGGCGTTCACGGTGACCTCGTCCCCTTCCTCCACCAGCTTGCGCAGGAGCACGCCGTCCTCGCTGGCGGTGATCTGGTTTACCACCTTGTCGGTTTCAATCTCAAAAATGGGCTCCCCCTTCTTGTAGGGCTGTCCCTCTTCCTTCAGCCAGGCGCAGAACACGCCGCTTTTCATTTCATCCCGCAGCTGGGGCATGGTAATCTGTTTCTGCATCTTTACTAACCTCCGTTTATAAAATCAGTTCTGCCAGCTCCTCCGGCTGGTCGGTTAATTCCCGGCAGAGGGCTTCGATTGTCTCGGGCTTCAGCTGAGCGCCCAGGAACCGGTCCCCTGCGCGGGGGTCTAAGAGGGGAGAGCGCAGTTCACAGTCCGTGATGACGCCCTTTTTCGCCTCATAACTAAGCTGGATGGGCTTCCCGGACAGCGCCCCTGAGACCTCGCAGCGAAAGGCAGGGGACCGGCCGCAGGTCCAGGCCCAGCTGCCGTACTTTTCCTCTGCCAGCTGTTCCGCCAGGCCCAGCTGTTCCTCTGTCAAAAAGGTCTCCGTCAGGTCCGCTGGGTAGGCGGCCCGCAGGGCCTCCCGGAAGTCCGCCATGGTGCCCTGCCAATATTGGCTGATGTTGACCACCTGGGCGGGGTTGGAGGGGATGGCCCGGGAATGGTAGGTGCGCCCCGATCGGCCGGAAACCTGGTGGAGCACGGTCAGGTCGGTGTCAAACAAAAGGGTGCCGTGGTGGAGCAGCCGCCCGCCGGAAATCTTCTGGGCGCTGCCGGAAATCTTCCTGCCGTGGAGGGTGATGTCGCAGACCTTGCTCTTTTCTGCCGGCACGCCGATGCGGTGAAGGGCCGTGAGAATCCCGGCCATCACCCCATCGTAGTTCACGCTCCCGTCGCTGTCGCAGATGACGGTGTAGTTCAGGTTCCCGGGGTCGTGGTACACGGTGCCGCCTCCGGAGTCCCGCCGGATGACGGGAATCCCCCGTTTCCAGGCGCGGTAAACGCTGGTCTCCTGGTAAATGTTCTGATAGGCCCCGCAGACGATGGCAGGGGTGTTGCTCCAGAGCATCAGGATGCTGTCCTCCCGGACCTGCTCAAAGACAATCTGCTCCAACGCCTGGTGGAAGGCGGGCGTTCCGTCGGGAAATGCGAAATATTTCATACCATGCCCCCTGTTCTGACGCTTCCGAAAATAGTGATTGGGTACTATTTTACATAGATTCAGCGGTTTGTAAAGACCATCCCGGAAAAATCCTAGAAACTGTCTATGATTTTTGGGCAAAAAAAGCACCCCCGATTTATCAGCTTCATGGGGACCGATAAATCAGGAGTGTTCCTTTTTCTCTATGCACATATCATTTTTGGGTTGTCGCTCAGCCCTGCCGCCGCTGTAATTGCAGCCGGTCGGCGATCATGGCGATGAATTCGGAGTTGGTGGGTTTGCCCTTGGAGTTGCTCACGGTAAAGCCGAAGTACTTCTGCAGCGTGTCCAGATCCCCCCGGTCCCAGGCCACCTCGATGGCGTGGCGGATAGCCCGCTCCACCCGGCTGGCAGTGGTGCCGAACTTCCGGGCCACCTCAGGGTAGAGGACCTTGGTGACGGCGTTGATCACGTCCATGTCCTCCACGGTCATGATGATGGCCTCCCGGAGATACTGGTACCCCTTGATATGGGCGGGCACGCCGATTTCGTGGATGATGGCGGTCACGTTGGCCTCCAGGGTCTGGCGGGTGGAGGCCGGCAGGCCGGGAGCTGCGTCCTCCTCGGACCAGTGCTGGGAGGCCAGCAGCCGGATGCGCTCTACCACGGAAGAAACCCGGCAGGGCTTCATCATGTAGTAGTCGCCGCCTTTGGCGGCCACCTGATCGGCCATGGCGCCCCGGGCAAAGCCAGACAGCACCAGGATGCTCACCGGCAGCGGCCGGATGGCGTCCAGCACGTCGAACCCGTCTACACGGCCCAGAACCAGATCCATCACCAGAATGTCAGGGGTGAGCTCCTGGGCGAGGCGGATCGCCTCCTGGCCGTCTCCCGTCTGGCCGATGACCTCCAGGCCTTCTTCTCCCTTCAGGGCATCCGCAAGGATTGCGCGGAATTCCTCGCTGGTATCGGCAATGAGAACTGTTTTCTTACTTTCCATGCGTGTGTCTCCCCCCTGGGAAGATGAGAATCCTTGTCTTCCCCATATGGTTTCCTCGTTTCATTCGTAGCTTGACCGGTCAACCATAATTTACCACAATGGGACAGCGAACTCAAGGGGAAATTAGTAAAAACTGGTAATTACGTCGAAAAATATTTCCCCAAAGTTCTTCCTTATTCGACAAATGAGGGAAAATATGGCAGCAACATGATTCTTAATTCCACTTTTGCAGAGTAGAAAATGGGAAAGGGAAGAATAAAATCTTCGCTCCCCGGCTAAATTTGTCGAGAAAATCCGTTTACGAATGGAAGGAGAAATGGTATAGTAAATGTGTATAAGTATCCACCCAGAAAGGGGACATTCCCATGAAGAAACTGATGCTGGGCAATGAAGCGGCAGCACGGGGCCTGTATGAGGCCGGCTGCTGCCTGATCTCCAGCTATCCGGGCACACCCAGCACGGAAATCACCGAGCGGGCTGCCCAATACGACGAAATTTACTGCGAGTGGGCGCCCAACGAGAAGGTAGCCATGGAGGTGGCCTTCGGTGCTGCCCTGGCGGGCAAGCGCAGCGCCTGCGCTATGAAGCACGTTGGGGTGAACGTGGCGGCCGACCCCCTGTTCACCATTGCCTACACCGGCATCAACGCCGGTATGGTCATCTGCGTGGCGGATGACCCCGGGATGCACTCCTCCCAGAACGAGCAGGATTCCCGGCACTATGCTGTCTCTGCCAAGCTTCCCATGCTGGAGCCTGCGGACTCTCAGGAGGCCTGCCTCTTTGCCAAGCGGGCTTTTGAGCTCTCCGAAGAATATGATACCCCCGTTTTTCTCAAACTATGTACCCGGATCTCCCACTCCCAGAGCATTGTGGAGCTGGGCCAGCGGCAGGAGGTCCCGGTCCGTCCCTATGAGAAGGACATTCCCAAATACGTGATGGTCCCCGGCAACGCCCGTCCCCGCCACCCCATTGTGGAGGCCCGGATGGAGCGCCTGCTGGCCCTGGCCGAGACCACGGACCTGAACCGGGAGGAGATGGGGGAGGACACCTCCTTCGGCATCATTACCTCCTCCACCTGCTACCAGTACGCCCGGGAGGTCTTTGGGGAGAAGGCCTGCATTCTGAAGCTGGGCCTGGTGAACCCCCTGCCCCGGCAGAAGATCCTGGACTTCGCCAAAAAGGTGGACAAGCTCATTGTTCTGGAGGAACTGGACCCGGTGATCGAGGAGCACTGTCGGAACCTGGGCCTCTCCGTCACCGGCAAGGACAAGCTCCCTATGATCGGCGAGTTTGCTCAGGGGCTGGTGGCCCAGAAGCTGCGGGAGACCGAAAAGCCCTGGGTGGCCCTGGACGAGCCGGTTCCCGGCCGTCCCCCGGTGCTTTGCGCCGGCTGTCCCCACCGGGGCCTGTTCTACACCCTGGCGAAAAACAAGATCACCGTCCTGGGTGACATCGGCTGCTACACTCTGGCGGCCTATGAGCCTCTGTACGCCATCGAAACCTGCGAGTGCATGGGCGCCTCCGTCAGCTCCATCCACGGCTTTAATAAGGCCCTGGGGAAGGAGAGCGAGGGCAAGACGGTGGCGGTGCTGGGAGACTCCACCTTCATGCACTCGGGCATGACCGGCCTTGCCAACATCGCCTACAACCAGAGCAACTCCACCGTCATCATCCTGGACAACTCCACCACCGGCATGACCGGCCACCAGCAGAACCCCACCACCGGCAAGAATCTGCGGGGGGACCCCGCAGGAAAGATCGACCTGGAAACCCTCTGCCGGGCCATGGGCATCCGCCGGGTCCGGGTGGTGGACCCCTACGACCTGAAAGCCACCGAGGAGGCCGTGCTGGAGGAGCTGGCCGCGCCGGAGCCCTCGGTGATCATCACCCGCCGTCCCTGCACCCTGCTGAAATCCGTGGCCAAGCATCCCCCGTATGTGGTGGACCCGGAGGCGTGCAAGGGCTGCAAACTGTGTATGCGCATCGGCTGCCCGGCCATTTCCTGGAAAGAGAAAAAGGCCGTGGTGGACCCCACCCAGTGCGTGGGCTGCGGCGTTTGCCAGCAGCTGTGTAAGTTCGACGCCCTGCTCTGCCAGGAGAACTGAGCAGCAAACCCAGCAAGCGCTCCCAAGAGCAAGACTGTGAACCGGGAGCAGGACCCAATATGAGCCCTGCTCCTTTTTCCTGCTCAGATTGTTTGGGAAAAGCAGGAAAGGTTTGGGAAAAAGAGGAAATCAAGCAAGGAAATAAGGAAGAAACCGGCAAGAGTCCGGCCCGCCGGGAATATAGTGTTCCGGGGCCGGACGAGGAACACAGGGGCAGCGTCCGCTCTGACCGGCCGGCCCCCGGGGGAGGAATTGCAAAATGCTGAGTCAGATATTAGCCATCGTTATTTTTGTCATCATGTTCGTGGAAATCGTGCGGGAGCGGTTTCCACGGTACCTGGTGGCTCTGGTGGCAGGGGCAACCACCATGGTGGTGGTTTTCCTGCTGGTCATGCACAGCACGGAGGCCGTAGCCACGGCCCTGAGCTTCCAGAGCATGGCGGAACCAACCTTCTGGTACACCGGCCACGAGGCCGTCAACGAGGTGAACACCGGAATCAACTGGAGCACCATCATCTTCATCACCGGCATGATGATCATGGTGGAGGGCATGAGCGAGGCCGGCTTCTTTGACTGGCTGTGCCTGCGGCTGGCCAAGATGGTCAACTACAAGCCGGTGCCCCTGCTCATCTGCTTTATGATCCTGTCGGCTGTGCTGTCCATGTTCATTGACAGCATTACCGTTATTCTCTTTCTGGCGGTGGCCAGCGTCAACCTGGCCAACCTGCTGAAGTTTGACCCGGTGCCCCTCATCATCGCGGAAATCTTCACCGCCAACCTGGGCGGCTCCGCCACCATGAGCGGCGACCCGCCCAACATCATCATCGGCACTGCCCTGGGCCTGTCCTTCGGGGACTTTTTGGTGAACACCGGCCTGATCGCCCTGGTGGCGCTGGTGATTGTGGTGCCCTATTTCTACTTCTGCTTCCGGAAGGACCTGGCCTCCCACGTGGAGCCCGGCGCCCTGGCGGCCATGGAGCTGGACCCCAAGGCGGCCATTCACAGCAAGAAGAAGTTTGCCATCAGCGTTGTGATCTTCCTGGCTGTGGTGATCCTGCTGATTACCCACGCCAAAACGGGGCTTACCGTGGCCACCGTAGGCGTCATCGCGGCGATACTCACCCTGGGAACCAACCGGTCCCCTTTCCACTTGCTCAAGCGGGTGGACTGGCAGACGGTGCTGTTTTTCATCGGCCTGTTTGTGGCGGTCAGCGGCCTGGAGGAGACCGGGGTGCTGGAGGCCATGGCCAGCGGCATCGCGGCCATCACCGGCGGCAGCCTCACCATCATGGTGATTATCATCATCTGGCTGTCGGCCATTGCCTCGGCCTTTGTGGATAACATTCCCTTCGCCGCCACCATGGTGCCGGTGATTACCTCCCTGTCTGCCACCATGGGAGTGGACCTGCACACCCTGGCCTGGACCCTGTCCATGGGCACGGATATCGGCGGCTCCGCCACCCCCATCGGTGCCTCGGCCAACGTGGCGGGCACCGCCATCGCCGCCCGGGACGGCCACCCCATCAGCTGGGGCAAATACTGCAAGTACTCTGCCCCTGCCGCGGTCATCGTCATCGCCCTGAGCATGGCCATGATCCTGCTCCGCTACTAAGCCCCCCGAATACCCATCCCATTCCGGAGGAACTCTATGCTCAGCCAGATCCTGTCCCTTATCATCTTTGCCCTCATGTTTTTCCTGGTGCTCTGGGGAAATTTTCCCCGGCATCTGGTCACCCTGTCCGCCGGGGGCCTTATGATCGTGCTGGTGTTTCTGCTGGTCATGGGAGATCTGTCCGCCGTGGGGGAGGCTTTGAGCCTGGACAGCTTCCATCACTTTGAATTCTGGTTCTCCCACTTCGGGATTACGGAGTTCAACACGGGAATCAACTGGAGCACCATCCTCTTCCTGGTGGGGATGATGGTGATGGTGGAGGAGATGAGCGAGGCCGGCTTTTTCGACTGGCTGTGCCTGTGGCTGGCCAAGCGCCTCCACTTCCGGCCCATGCCCCTGATGCTGTGCTTCATGGTGCTCTCGGCCCTGCTGTCCATGTTTGTGGACAGCATCACTGTGATTCTGTTTCTGTCGGTGGCCACCGTCCGGCTGGCCCACTTTCTCCACTTTGACCCGGTGCCCCTTATCATCGCGGAAATTTTCACCGCCAACCTGGGGGGCGCTGCCACCATGAGCGGGGACCCGCCCAACATCATCCTGGGCACCTCCCTGGGCCTGGGCTTCTGGGACTTTATCCGGAACAACGGCGTTATCTGCCTGGTGGGCCTGGAGGTGGTGCTGGTGTACTTTGCCCTGTGCTTTCGCACCAAGCTGCGGGCGGGCATCGGGGAGAGCGACCCGGCCCTGCTGGACTTAAACCCCGCCGACGCCATCCCCAGCAAGGGAAAGTTCCTGGTGAGTGTGGGCATCTTCGCCGGGGTGATTCTGCTGATCATGACCCACGCGGCCACGGGCCTGACCATGCCCACCATAGGCGTGATGGCCGCCGCCATGACCCTCACCTGCACCCGGTCTCCCCGGCAGTTGCTCCGGCAGGTGGACTGGAAAACCGTGGGCTTCATCATTGGCCTGTCGGTAACGGTCAGCGGCCTGGAGCAGACCCACGTGCTGGGCGGCCTGGCCAATTTCCTGGCGGGTCTCAGCGGCGGAAGCCACTTTTGGATGGTGGTGATCCTCATCTGGTTCACCGCCGCCGCCTCGGCCTTTGTGGATAATATCCCCATGGCAACGGTGATGGTGCCGGTGATCCTGTCCCTGTCCGAGACCATGGGGATGGACCTGCACACCCTGGCCTGGACCATGTCCAAGGGCACGGACATCGGCGGCATCGCCACCCCCATCGGGGCCTCGGCCAACGTGGCGGGCATCGCTGCCGCCGCCCGGGAGGGACACCGGATCTCCTGGGGAAGGTACTGTAAATACGCTGCCCCTGCGGCTCTTTTGGTACTTATTCTGAGCATGGTCATGATTCTGACCCTGCACTGATGAGAAAAACAAGCAGGCAGCAGAGCGAAGTTGCGCTCTGCTGCCTGCTGATTTTTTGCGAAAAATTGGTCAGACGTCAAAAAGCTGGGTGCTAAAATACCGCTCGCCGGTGTCGGGGAGGATGGTGACCACGGTTTTGCCCTCTCCCAGCTCTTTTGCCATGCGGAGGGCGACGGTCACGTTGGAGCCGCTGGAGATGCCGCAGAGGATACCCTCCTCCCGCATGAGCCGCTGGGCGGTCTGGATGGCCTCCTCGTCGGTGACGATGGAAACCTGGTCAAAGATGGTCATGTCCAGGTTGTCGGGGATCAGGCCGTCGCCGATGCCCATCTGTAGGTGGGAGCCGATGGGCCCCTGGGAGAGGATGGCGGCGTTCTGGGGCTCCGCCACCCAGATTTTCAGGTCAGGGAACCGGTCCTTCAGCACAGCCCCCACGCCGGAGAGGGTGCCGCCGGTGCCCACGCCGGAGCAAAAGCCGTGGATGTCCCCCTCCACCTGGTCCAGAATTTCCATGGCGGTCTGAACCTTGTGGACGGCGGGGTTGGAGGGGTTTTCAAACTGCTGGGGGACCCACACGTTTTTGTCCTCCCGGGCCATTCGGTTGGCGGTGTCCAGGCAGGCCTGGATGCAGGCGCCGATGTCCCCGTCGTCGTGGATCAGAACCAGCTCCGCCCCGTAGGCCTGGATGAGTTTCCGCCGCTCCTCGCTGACGGAGTCGGGCATGATGATGCGGACCCGGTACCCCTTGACCGCTCCCACCAGGGCCAGGCCGATGCCCTGGTTGCCGCTGGTGGGCTCCACGATGATGGTGTCCGGGGTCAGAATCCCCCGGGCCTCCGCGTCCAGAATCATGTTGTAGGCGGTGCGGGTTTTGATGGAGCCGCCGATGTTGACCCCTTCGTATTTCACCAGCACATCGGCACAGCCCGCAGGCACCATGCGGGAGAGCCGGATGAGCGGGGTGTTTCCAAGTGCTTCCAGTACGTTTTGACAGACCAAAGTAAACGTCCTCCCTATAGTACCACTGTCCCAGCGGAGAGAGCGGAGAGATAAGCTGTTAGTTAAGCGGAAACATTATACTACGAAAGATTACAAATTACAAATGGATTCTGGGACATCTGGCTGGGTTACCGGTCTGACTCAAAGGCTGCGGGGGCCTTCACCGCCGGGGAGGCGTCCCCCATGGAGTGGATGAGGGCCCGCAGGCGGGAAAACTCCTCCCGGAGGGCGGACAGGTCCTTGGGGCTTACGTTGTGGGCCAGAAAGAGCTGCTCCAGGTCCCCGGCCAGGGCCAGAGCGTCCTGGGTGCTGTCCACAAAGCTCTGGTAGTTTTTGCTCTGCCGGGCGGCCTGAAAGGCCCAGGCGTCCCTGGCAATGAAGGCGACGATTTCCTCCACCCCGGCGAACCGGCCCTGGACCATGGGATAGGGCCGGACCCGCTGGAGGTAGCACCGGTGCTCGTTGGTGATGGTAAAGACATAGGTGAGCTTCCCCGCCCCCTCCAGGTCGAAGTCCACCACATGCTGTTTCCCGCTGACGACTTTAATCTTGCTGGCGCCCAGCTGGAGCAGGGCGGTGTCGATAAAATCGCTGCTGAAGGTGGATAAACTCATGGCAATCCCTCCGTTCTGTCAGGTATACCGCAGCAGCAGGTAGGCGGTGCTGATGAGGATGGAGACCAGCATCAGGGGAAAGCCCACCTTGAAGTAGCTGGCAAAGGTGATGGGGTACCCGTGGCGGGTGCTGATGCCCGAGAGGACCACGTTGGCCGAGGCCCCGATGAGGGTGCCGTTGCCCCCCAGGCAGGCCCCCAGGGACACCGCCCACCACAAGGGCGCAATGTCCATCCCGCTGTTTCCCATGGCCAGGATCAAGGGGATGAGGGTGGCCACAAAGGGGATGTTGTCCAGAAAGGCGGAGATGAGGGCAGAAAACCACAGGATAATCACCAGGGTCAGGGCCAGGCTGCCGTGGGTGGCGGATATGAGCCAGTCCGCCAGAAGCTGAATCACCCCGGTCTCCTGCAGGCCGCCCACCACCACGAACAGGCCGGTGAAGAAGAGAATGGTGGTCCACTCCACCCCGGCCACGGTCTCCTCCAGGTCCTGCCGGCCGATGAGCAGCATGACCGCCGCGGCGGTCAGGGCGATGGTGCAGGAGGCCAGATGCAGCTGGTCGTGAAAGACAAAGCCCAGCACCACCAGGACGATCATCACCACGCTCTTTATGAGCAGGGGCCGGTCCTTGATGGCCTTGGTCTCGTCCAGGCTCAGGATCACCTCCCGGGCTTCCTGGGTCACCTGGAGCTTCCGGCCGTAGATGAAGTAGAAGCAGGCGATGGTGGCCAGCATCACCAGCAGGACCGCCGGACCGGTGCCCAGGATGAAGTCGTTGAAGCTGAGCCCGGCGGCGCTGCCGATCATGATGTTGGGTGGGTCGCCGATGAGGGTGGCGGTGCCGCCGATGTTGGCCGCCAGGATCTGGGTCATGAAGAAGGGGACGGGGTTCAGCTTCAGCATGTTGGTGATGGCCAGGGTCATGGGGCCGATGAGCAGCACGGTGGTCACGTTGTCCAGAAAGGCGGACAGCAGGGCAGTGATCACCACGAACAGGGCCATGAGGGCCCAGGGACGGCCCTTCACCGCCTTGGCCGCCCGGATG
>JAEDJB010000185.1 GCA_016296565.1 Oscillospiraceae bacterium | reverse complement strand
ATCGTTTTCTTGGGCGTGTGCTTCACCATCTCGTCCAGAGTCTCCTCATAGGGGGCGCAGACGATGCCCCGGTCGGTGATCATGCCGGTAATCAGGAAGGCGGGCACCACGTCATAAGCGGGGGTCCAGCCCTGGACGCTCTCGCCCAGACCAGCGGTGAGGGCGGCGGGATCTCCCTCCTCCTGGCCGAAGGCCATGCCGGACTCCAGCTCCAGGTCCACGTCGTCGGCGTTCAGCACGGCGTAGAAGGGGATGGAGTGGAAGTAGCAGGCGATGGCCAGCTCGTAGGTCCCCACGGGAGCCTTCAGATCCCCGTTCTTCGCGGCCAGAATGCCGTCGGTGAGCACCAGATGGGCCCCCTGGCGGGCCAGGAAGGTGGCGGCGGCGTGGTCGGGGATGAGGGTGCAGGGGACGTTGTCCTTCTCCAGCTCCCGGGCCAGCAGATTGGCGGCGGTGAGGGAGGGACGGCCCTCGCAGAGGGTGACCTGCTCCAGCACCTCCCGCTTGAAGCCCCGGCGGGCAATGCCCAGGGCCCCGCTGGGAGAGGCGGAGTGGAAGGCGCCCCGGTCGGTGCGCAGCAGCACCCGGGTGCCCTCACCCATGAGGTCGGTGCCGTTGCGGCAGGTGTTCCGGTCGGCTACCACCTGCTGCCGGTCGAAGGTGACGGCGGTGGCCAGAAGGGTGGTCAGACGGTCCACGTTTTTGGTGTAGGCCTCCGGGGGATTTTCCATAAAGGTGATGGCGGCAGCCAGATCCCGGCTGCCGGGACGGCTGGCCAGAAGCAGATTTTTGGCCTCCTCCAGGGCCTGGTCAAAGGCGGGGGTCTGCTGCTGGTCCTGGTGGGCCAGGGCGGCCAGGCAGTAGCCGTAGGCCCCGGCCACAGCGGCGATTTTTTCCTCCTGGACAGCGCCGGAGGAGAGGACCTCTGCCACGGCCTGCACGGTGGTGCAGGTGATCCAGGACTCTTCCTGGGGATACTTGGACTGGTCCAGAAGGGACAGGACCTGGTCCTGCCATTGCAGTGCGATCATAGCGGGAATGCCTCCTGTTTGTACATAGTTTTCCGCCCAAGGGGCGGGAGTCAACATAGATTTTTGACATATCATATCATACTTTGCCGGTCCGCGCCACTCCCAAACCCGGCGGGAGGGGAAAAATATTTGGTCCGGCCCAGAAGGAAACCATCCATGATAGAAATAGCGGTACGAGATTTAGTAAAAGAATACGAGCTGGGCCAGCCGGTGCTCAACGGCCTGTCCTTCCAGGTGGACACCGGGGAGCGGGTGGGCATCCTGGGCCGCAACGGCGCGGGAAAGACCACCCTCTTCCGCATCCTCACCGGCCAGGAGCGGGCGGACAGCGGGGACGTGATCATCGCCCCCGGCAAGCGCCTGGGCCTCATCTCCCAGATCCCCGTGTATCCGGCGGGCTTTACGGTGGAGGACGTGCTCCGCACCGCCTTCGACGACCTGCGGGCCATGGAGGAGGAGATGGAGGACCTGTCCCACCGGCTGTCCGGGGGAGACAAGGACCTGCTGGCCCGGTACGACCGGCTCCAGGTGGCCTTCGAGACCGGGGGCGGCTACGAGATGGAGACCCGGCTGGAAAAAATCTGCGCCGGCCTGGGGCTGGACCGGGCCTTCCGGGACAAGCAGTTTGCCGACCTGTCCGGCGGGGAGAAAACCCGGGTGAACCTGGCCCGGCTCATCCTGGTGGACACGGAAATCCTGCTGCTGGACGAACCCACCAACCACCTGGACTTAAACGCCACCGTGTGGCTGGAGGAGTACGTCAGAACCTACAAAGGCACCGTCCTGGTGATCTCCCACGACCGGTACTTCCTGGACAAGACTATCTCCCGGGTGGTGGAGCTGAAGGACGGCAAGGCAGCGTTCTACGCGGGAAACTACTCCTTCTACGCCGTGGAAAAGGAGCGGCGGTACCTGGAGCAGCTGCGCCAATATAAAAAGGAGCAGGCCGAGCTTCAGCGCCTGTCAGACACGGTGCGGGCCATGCACGAGCACAACACCGAGCTTCTTCACAAGCGGGCCTTCTCCATTGAAAAGCGGATGGCCCGGATGCAGGGCACGGCCCGGCCCACGCAAAATAAAAAACTCCGGGCCAAGTTCGGCCAGGCGGAGTTTCACGCCGACGATCTGTTGGAGATCAAGGACCTGGACAAGTCCTTCGGCAGCCAGACCCTCTTTGACGGGGTTACCCTCCGGGTGGAGGACGGGGACCGGATCGCCCTTCTGGGGGACAACGGCACCGGCAAGTCCACCCTGCTGAAAATCATCCTGGGGGAGGAGCCTGCCGACGGAGGCTCCGTGCGCAAGGGCCTCACGGTGAAAACCGGCTACCTGCCCCAGCAGGTGCGCTTTGCCCACCCGGAGCTGACGTTGTTTGACACCATGCTCCAGGAGGCCAACTGCACCCCCCAGCAGGCCCGGGACCGGTTAGGAGGCTTTCTCTTCCAGGGGGAGGACGTGTTCAAGACCGTGTCCGTCCTCTCCGGCGGGGAGCAGAGCCGCCTGCGGCTGTGCATCCTCATGGACGAGAAGGTAAACTTCCTCATCCTGGACGAGCCAACCAACCACCTGGACCTGGAGTCCCGGGAGTGGATCGAGGAGGCGGTGGAGGACTACCAGGGCACTCTCCTGTTCGTCTCCCACGACCGGTACTTCATCGACCGGTTCGCCACCCGGATCTGGACCCTGGAGGGGGGAAAGATCTCCGACTTCAAGGGGGACTACGCCGCCTACCAGGCCATGCGGGAGCGGCAGAAAACCCTGACCCCGCCCCCCAAAGAGGAAAAGAAGCCCAAAAAGGAAAAGCCCAAGCGCCCCGGAGGCACCAAGCAGCTGAAAAAGGACCTGGCCGCCGCGGAAAAGCGGATGGAAAAGCTGGACCAGCTGCTCTCGGACCTGGCCCTCCAGAAGGAGGAGGCCGGGGCGGATTACCAGAAGCTTCAGGAGCTCATGGACCAGGAGGCGGACTACGCCGCCGAGTACGACCAGCTCATGGAGCAGTGGGAGGCCCTCTCCACCGCCATCCAGGCGGAGGAAG
>JAEDJB010000184.1 GCA_016296565.1 Oscillospiraceae bacterium | reverse complement strand
TGTCTCTACAGGCCCTTTTTTCAATGCTTCTTGACGATTGGGGTTGAGATGGCTATAATGGGGTAAAATAGGTATCGTACCGAGTTTTCGCCTATCCTTTTATTTTTTCATCTGATAGAAAGGGGTTTTTTCCGATGGCAAACGATCGTATTTTCAACTTTTCTGCCGGCCCTTCCATGCTTCCTCTGGAAGTTCTGAACCGCGCAGGCGCTGAGATCACCAACTACAAGGGCTCCGGCATGTCCGTCATGGAGATGAGCCACCGCTCCAAGGTTTACCAGGGCATCTTCGACGAGACCCAGGAGAAGTTCCGCAAGCTCATGGGCGTGCCCGAGGGCTACAAGGTGCTCTTCCTCCAGGGCGGCGCAACCATGCAGTTCGCAATGGTCCCCATGAACCTGATCAGCCGCACCGGCAAGGCCGACTATGTCCGCACCGGCAACTTCGCAAACAACGCCCACAAGGAAGCCAAGAAGTACGGCGAGGCCAACGTGGCCGGCTCCTCCGAGGACCGCAAGTGGACCTATATCCCCAGCCAGGACCAGCTGACCCTGGACCCTGACGCTTCCTACCTGCACTACTGCTCCAACAATACCATCGAGGGCACCCAGTGGCAGTATGTTCCCCAGGCTCCCGCCGGGGTTCCCCTGGTCTGCGACATGTCCTCCGACATTATGTCCCGCCCCATCGACGTGAGCAAGTACGGCATCATCTATGCCGGCGCCCAGAAGAACCTGGCTCCCGCTGGCCTGACCATCGCCATCGTCAAGGAAGACCTGGCCGGCCACGAGCTGCCCATCACCCCCGCCATCATGAGCTACAAGAACATGATCGACAAGGACTCCATGTACAACACCCCGCCCTGCTGGCCCATCTACATGCTGGGTCTCATGTGCGACTGGGTGGAGAGCGTCGGCGGCCTGACTGAGCTGGAGAAGATCAACGTGAAGAAGGCCAACATGCTCTACGACGTGCTGGACGAGTCCAAGCTGTTCCAGGTGGCCGCCGAGAAGGGCTCCCGCTCCTTCATGAACGTCACCTTCCGCACCGGCAACGACGACCTGGACGCCAAGTTCGTGGCCGAGTCCGTGAAGAAGGGCTTCACCAACCTGAAGGGCCACCGCTCCGTGGGCGGCATGCGCGCCTCCATCTACAACGCCATGCCCGTGGAAGGCGTGGAGGCTCTGTGCGACTTCATCAAGGAATTTGAGAAAAACGCCTAAGTAAGGCTTTTGGAATGGGTTCTTACGGCATCTGCTTCGTTCGTTCCCATTGTGTACGGGGGTGCCGGGCTGCCTAAAGGCCGGCACCCCATTCCAAAAGAAGGGATTGCGGCCCGACCCGCGGCCAGGGCCGAGAAGAATTTTTTCACCGGCAGAGCCGGCAAAAAAATGATCCTGGTTCTTTCCGGAACTGCGGTTCCGGAACTCTGCGAGGCTTTCTTTGTCTCTCATTAAGTAAGAAAGGACAGATTTTCCCATGTATCATGTGAAAACCATGA
Organism: Oscillospiraceae bacterium; assembly: GCA_016296565.1. Lineage (GTDB taxonomy): Bacteria > Bacillota > Clostridia > Oscillospirales > Oscillospiraceae > Evtepia. Next base: position 1,570 of record JAEDJB010000184.1, on the reverse strand, counting down.
ATAAGATCTCCAAGATCGGCCTGGCTCAGCTGGACGACCGGTTCGAGATCTCCGACACCATGGAGCACGAGGACGCCATCCTGGTCCGCTCCGCCAAACTCCACGACTACGACTTCCCCGCCGAGCTCCAGTGCATCGCCCGTGCCGGCGCAGGCGTCAACAACATCCCCCTGGACCGTGCCGCTGAGGCCGGCGTGGTGGTCTTCAACACCCCCGGCGCCAACGCCAACGGCGTGAAGGAGCTGGCCATCGCCGCTCTGCTCATGGCCTCCCGGAAGCTCTCCCAGGGCATCACCTGGGTGAAGGAGCAGTCCGCCGCCGGCGCTGACATCGCCGCCGTGGTGGAAAAGGGCAAGTCCGCCTATGTGGGCCCCGAAATCATGGGCAAGACCCTGGGCGTTGTGGGCCTGGGCGCCATCGGCGTGCTGGTGGCCAACGCTGCCCGCGCTCTGGGCATGGACGTTGTGGGCTATGACCCCTTCCTCTCCGTGAAGAACGCTCTCAGCCTGGACCCCGCCGTTCAGGTGGTTGCCACCCAGGAGGAGCTGTTTGCCCAGGCAGACTATATCTCCCTGCACCTGCCCATGCTGCCCTCCACCAAGCACACCGTGAACGAGACCTCCCTGGCCTCCATGAAGGACGGGGTGCGCATCATCAACCTGGCTCGCGGCGAGCTGGTGGACGACGACGCTCTGGAAGGCGCTCTGGCCTCCGGCAAGGTTGCCGCTTACGTCACCGACTTCCCCAACAGCAAGGTTGCCGCCATGGAAGGCGTGGTGGCCATCCCCCATCTGGGCGCCTCCACCCCCGAGTCCGAGGACAACTGCGCCATGATGGCTGCCCGCCAGGTGAAGGATTACCTGGACAACGGCAACATCGTCAACTCCGTGAACCTGCCTGTGCTCACCATGGCCTGGGCCGCCAAGAACCGTGTCTGCGTCATCTCCAAGGGTGCTGACGCAGCCGCCGTTCTGGCCGCTGTCCCCGGCGTGGTGGCTTCCGCCTCCAACACCCGGGGCGACTATGCCTACGCCATCATCGACACCGACGCCGATGTGGACGCAGCCGCTGTCTCCGCCGTGCCCGGCGTCATCCGCGTCCGCGTGCTGAGCAAGTAAGGAGACCTGACTATGGCCAAGATCCATCCCACCGCCTGGGTCGCCCCCGGCGCGTTCCTCCGGGGAGATGTGACCCTGGGCGAGAAGGTCAGCGTCTGGTACAACGCCGTCCTCCGGGCTGACCAGGAGAAAATCATCATCGGCAAGAACTCCAACATCCAGGACAACGCCGTGCTCCACGGGGACCCTGACAACGACATCATCGTCGGGGAAAACGTCACCGTGGGCCACGGGGCCATTCTCCACGGCTGCACCGTGGAGGACAACGCCCTTATCGGCATGGGCTCCGTGGTGCTGGACCACGCCGTCATCGGCGCGGGCTCCATCGTGGGCGCGGGCGCTGTGGTGGCCTCCGGCACCATCGTCCCCCCCAAGAGCCTGGTGGTGGGCATCCCCGCCAAGGTGAAGAAAACCCTCACCGACGAGGAATCCGCCGGCAACCTGGAAAACGT